>JBGTSH010000010.1:0-69621 GCA_041940405.1 Polyangiaceae bacterium | reverse complement strand
TCGACCCCGCCGGCGCCGTTACGAGGGTCGCCGGCGCGTCGGCGAGCGGCTCTGCGAACACCTCGACCGCCTCCGCCGGAACCTCACCTCGAAAACCGAGGAAGCCGGCCACGCGCGACGAGAGCGGCAAGATGGCGAGCCCCACGAAGGTGCCCACGAGCACCAACCTGCGCACCGAGGCAGACGACCGGCGGAGCGCGGCCATCGCGACGACAGAGAGCGCAAGCACGACGAGGCTGCGGAGCGCCTCTTGGCCCAAGATCGATAGCGTCATGGTCAGCGCCCTTCTTTCTTGGCTTGGTCGATGATGCGACCCAGCCGGTCGAGCTCGTCTTTGGTCAGCTTGGATCGTGAAGCGTCGACGAGCGTCGCCACCGCCTGCTCCACCGATCCGCCGAAGAACGTCTTGACGACGTGCGACAGGGCGCTGCGCCGTGCCTCTGTCCGGCCGACGACCGGCATGTACACGTAGCGCGCCCCATCCTCGACGTGGCGCACGTGCCCCTTCTCCTCCAAGAGGCGCAGCTGCGCGCGCACCGCCGAATAGCTCGGCGGCTCGGCCATGGCAGCCAAGACCTCATGCGCGGTCGCGCGACCCGCTTTGTAGAGGACGTCCATGATCTCCCGCTCGCGGCGGGTGAGCTTCGTGTCCTTCGACATGGAGAGCTTCGTACCCGGGTGCTAGAAAATTAGCAACCCTTTGATGCTAAATTTTTAGCACCAGATCCGAGACTGCGACGAGCCGTGTAGGCTTCGACGATGCGCGCCTCGTTCTTGCCGCCGGCTTTCGTTCTTCCGCTGCTCTTCTCCGCGGCTTGTGGTGACGACGCAGCCAGCGGCGGCGCAGGTGGCAGCGGAACGACGAACGGCACGGGCACGACCGGCGGCGTCGGCCCATCACAGAGCGCCTCGACGAGCTCGACCACCATGGCGGTCGCGTCGACCGGCTCGGGCGGGTCCAGCGGCGGTTACTCGCTCAGGTTTCACGGAAACGGGACCGACGACATCGATCGGGTGAAGATTCAGATCGACCAGCTGCCGCCGGATACCTCCGCCGGTCCTCCTGCCGACATCGGGGCCGAGGACTTCACGCTCGAATTTTGGATGCGCGCGACGGCTGCCGAGAACGGCGCCGGCGCGGTGAGCTGCGGCGACAACCTGGCGTGGATCAACGGCAACATCGTGTTCGACCGCGACCGCTACAACCAGGATCGCAAGTTCGGCCTCTCGATCGCCGGCGGCGTCTTCGTCTTCGGTACGAGCGGCGACCAGACGGGCGACCACACCATCTGCGGGACCACCGGCGTCCTCGACGACGCCTGGCATCACGTCGCGATCGCGAGGAGGCGCTCGGACGGCCGGATGTGGCTCTTTGTCGACGGCAACCTCGAGGCCGAAGAGGACGGGCCGGACGGCGACATCTCCTATCCGGACGACGGCGTCCCCGGCGACTTCTGTGGCGGCCCTTGCAACGGGAGCGATCCGTTTTTGGTCATCGGTGCCGAGAAGCACGACGCGGGCCCGGAGTATCCCGCGTACGCCGGCTACATCGACGAGGTCCGCATCTCGCGCGTGCTCCGGTACACCGCGCCATTCTCACCCGTAGCCGATCCCTTCGTCGCCGATGGCGACACCGTCGCGCTCTACCATTTCGACGAAGGACAAGGGTCGGTGGCGAACGACTCGTCCGGCGCGCAGGGCGGTCCGAGCAACGGCGACATCCAAACAGGAGGGTCGCCCGCGGGACCGGAGTGGTCGACCGAGACGCCGCTCTGAGCAGGTCAGAGCCCACAACAATTCGAAGGGCCGTAGTCCGGCGTCGTGATGAGGACGCCTTCTTCGATCGGCTCCGGCGCGGTGCGCGGCAGCGTCTTCGGCCAGCGGCGCAGCTTGGTCCCTTCTTGGAGATAGAGCGCGCCGTCGGCGTCGAACGCCATCGCGGCGCTGCCGGCCTGGTGAGAGACGAGCTCCGCCGCGCCGGAGGCGACGTCGACGCGAGAGAGCACGTAGTCGAAATCGCTCCCTTCGCGCGTGTCGCACACGCAGTGGGAGCGCGACGACAGTACGAACACAGTCGTCCCATCCGGTGACGGCAGGATGGTGTGCGTCGACGACCTTCCGTGCATCGCATCGAGCTTCACGCGCGTACTTGATGGCGAGACGAGCTCGCTGCCCTTCATCGTGTAGCCGCCCTCTTGCCTCGTGAGGGTGCTGCCCGACGCGTCGAAGCTGAGATACGCCCCCGCGATGGGGTCACGTTCTCTGTCGATCTTCGACGAGCCGTCCTTGCCCACGCGACGCCAGCCGCCCGCGCCCGCGATCGACTCGAAGTAACGAAAGCCATCGTCGGTGAGCTGCACGGCCACGCCCCAGATCATCTGGGTGCCGTCATCGGCGACGGCGCGCTTGGGTCCCGGGTTCGGCTCCCCGAAGAGCGAGCCGATCTCGATCTCGTAGCCGTACACCCGCGGGCAGAAGTCGTGGAAGCACTGGACCGCGAGATCGGCCCCGAAGAGGAGCACGCGCTCGTGCTCCGGATCGAGGATCGCGGCAGCGAGCTTCTGCGTGCTCGAGCCCAACGGGACGAAGCGTCGCGTCTGATGCTGGTAGACGCCGGGGCGGATGAAATGGGTGACCGGCGAGCCCGAGCTCGCTTCGTTGCCTCGCCACAGAACGGCGGGGAGACCACCTTTCGTCGCTTCCTTCCACCTCGGACGCAGCGCTTCGACGCGCGCGCGGAGCGCTGCGCCCTCGGGTGCCGCGCGGACCGCTTCGAGATCCGGATCGGCGGCGAGGCGCGGCGCGTACTGCGGCATGTCCTCGTCGATCAACGCCTCGAGGAGCTTCGCCGCGCCGGCGACATCGCCGGTTCGCGACCGAGCGCATGCGAGGTTGAAGCGTGCGATGCCGTAGTGCGGCGCGAGGCGGACCGCTTCCTCGAAGCCGGCGCGCGACTTGTCCCACTGCTTCTTCTGGTGCTCTTGGAGCGCCTTGAGGTTGGCGAGCGTCGCTTCGCTCGGGATCGGAGGCGGAAGCTTCGCGTAGCCGATGGCCTTCGCTTGCGACGGCTCGAGCGGCTCGGCGGTCGCCTCCGCGGTCGGCGATGGATCGATCGTCGCGACCGAGCTCGCTGCCGGCGGCGCGTCGGGCAGATCGCCCCCAGGTTCGCTCGAGCAACCCCCACCGGCGACCAGGATCGCAAACGCGGCCCCGAAGGCCGCGCCGATCGAACGTGTCATCCGGAGCCTTACGACCACCGGAGCTCGGGTATTCCCAAGCTAGTCACCACGCAAGCACGAGCTGCGCGGAATAGCGGTCCGACGTATGGAGCAGATCGCTCGTGATGCCCGATGACGGGTCGCTGAGCTGGACGGTGGAGAGCGCGTCGATCACGCATTGCCTCTGGACCGAGTCGAGGACCGTATGCGGATCGAGCTCGATGTCCCGATGCGTTCCGACGTTCTGGATGCGAAGCGTTACGACGGTTCCTGCGCCGGCGCAGCCTTGTGCTGCGGTAGCGGCCCTCGTGAAGACCTCATTCGCGCGTGCGCGCTCCATGCCCTCGATGACCTTGATCTGAACGCTCGGGCTCGACCCCGCGTTCAGCGAGCCGACGACCGGCGCCGGGCTGAAGGCAACCGGAGCGGACGTAGGCGCAGGCGCCTTCACTTCGGCTTGGCGTTGTGTCGGTTCGGGCTGCGCGGGCTCGGGATACGCGGGCTCGACCGCCTGCGGACCAGGAGTTGTCGCGGAGCAAGCCAGGGGAAGAACGGCGGCCAGTGCCACCAACCAGGATCTCGCAGCCATCGGAAACCTCCTCTGCTCGAATCCTCTGACGTAAGTTCGTGCACGAACCGGGCCGAGCCGACCCCCGACGGCTCGAATGACGGATCCGATCGTGCGGCTCCTTCGGCTTCAAATCAAGAGTGCGCTTGCTCAGCGGCGACCAGAGTCGACAGGAGGAGCGGAACCGAAGCGCTTCGCGTTCCGCGCGCGTGCCTTGGCGAGCTCGCCCTCGCGCGTTCGTTTCGGGGTGGCTGCCGTCACCTCCATCCCGTCGACCAACCGGCGCGTAAGCCTCGCGATTTCCCGGGTCGTCTCCTCGAAGAGCGCGACGTTCGCCTTGGCAGGTTTGCGCGTGCCGCTAACTTTGCGCACGTACTGCAGCGCTGCGGCCTCGACCTCTTCGTCGGTCGTCGGCGGTTCGAAGTTGAGCAAGACGCGGATGTTGCGGCACATGGTGCGACCAAGCGTAGCCACTCGTCGTGCGCTTGACCATGACTCTTACACCATGTAAGAGTCGCCGCCCATGGCCCGGGGACAGCGTGAAGCACCCTCGATTCCGTCACTCTCGGCGAAGGAGGCCGAAGTGCTCGATTCGTTGGGTGACCTCGAGAAGTTCGGCCTGCAGATCGTGGACGAGTCCGGGGGCAACATCGCCCGGGGAACGATCTACGTGACGCTCGGTCGCATGGAGGAAAAGGGCTTCGTCACCTCGCGACCCGATCCTTCCTCGGCCGGGATGCCGGGCATCCCTCGACGGCTCTATCGCGCGACGCCGCTCGGTGTCGCTGCACTTCGCGGGCGCGCAGCCATGGCGCTCGCGCTCACAGGCAGGAAGGTGACGAGATGACCACGCCGACGATGGTGGGGAGCCGCGCGCTCGCGCTGGCCGAGCTCTTGTTCGGTCGACAGCCGGCCGACAGGTACGTTGCGCCGGCGGTCGCCGATTGGCAGGCCGCGCACCAAAGGAGCGGGACGGCCGGCCGGCGCGCTGCGTTGCGCCTTCGCTACACCATGGCCCTCGCAGCCACGTTCCTCTTTCTGACCTCACGGAGCGAGGGCGACGGCGCGCTCGCCCGCCTCTGGCCGGCAGCGCTCGTGTCGATCCTCGGGGTGCTGGTTCTGCGTCAGCCCGACGTTCGACCGGCGCTCGTCACGCAGCAGCTCACTTGGCTCGGCATTGGCATCGCAGTGTTCCTGGGGCTCGCGGCGGCGCATCGGCGCGTCTTCGCCCACGCCGGGGCGGTCTCGATCGCCACAGCGGTCGCAGGCGCGCTGCTCCTCGCTTCGGGCGAAGCGTATTGGCGGGTCCCGATCGTGGGCCTCGTCGTCAGCCCTTCGGAGCTCCTGAAGATCCCCGCACTCCTCCTGGCGGTCGCGGCGGCGACGGGCGCGAGGATGACGCGAGTCGTCGCGTCGGGCTCCCTCTCTCTCCTCTGCGCGGGTCTGATCCGCACCGAAGAGCCGCAGGCGATCGTCGTGATCGTCGCGACGGTGGCCGGCGCGCTCTGGACCGTCGTGCCTGGATCGAGGCGGCCGGCGCTCGCGCTGGGTGCCGCCCTCCTCGCTGCTGCGTCGTTCGCGGCGCCTGCCCGCTCGTATCCGGCGCCCGAGCCTCACACGGATCACATCGCGCTCTCCACGCTTCGGGCGTTCGGGATCACGGGCGTGCTCGTTCTCGCGGCAGCCTTCGGCGTCCTCTTCTACTTGCTCGCACGCCAAGCCAAAACCGAGCGAGGCGTCGCGCGAGCGTCGGCAGCGGCGCTCCTTTCCGGGCTCGGGGTAGAGGTCGCGATCCACCTCGCAGGTGAGCTGGGTGTTGGGCCCGTTCTCGGCGTGCCGCTGCCCCTCGCTGCCTACGGTGGATCGGCGACGGTGGCGCTCTACGCCGGCCTCGCGATCGTGCTGGCTGCGGCGCGCGCCGCGCGATACGAGAAGGAATGCACGAGCGACGCGCGCATCGCCCTCTCCTAGGCATTGCCCTCTTCGCCGCGGGTGGGCTGCTCGCGGCGTGTGGAGACGGCGCGCCGCCCGCAGGGCAGAAGCCCTCGTCCACCCAAGCGAGCACCGGGGCGGCGCCGGCACCGTCGCCCACGCCCGCGCCCACTGCATCGGCCGCGGCGCCGAGCGCGAGCGCCGACGCACCGGCGCGCATCGCCGCGCAACACGTCCTCATCGGCTACAAGGGCACGAAGGTGGGCACCGCCACGCGCACCAAAGAAGAGGCGCGCAAGCTCGCCGAAGAGGTGCGCAAGAAGGCCGTCGACGGCGAAGACTTCGCGAAGCTCGCGGAGAAGTACTCCGACGACCCGGCATCGAAAGAGCGCCTCGGCAGCGTCGGAACCTTCGATCGAGAAGGCATGGTCAAGCCGTTCAGCGACGCCGCGTTCGCCCTCAAGGTGGGCGAGATCAGCCCGGTGGTCGAGACGTACTTCGGCTTTCACGTCATCAAGCGCAACCAGTAGCGCTCGGGGAGCCGTCAGCGCGCGAAGATCCTCGCCGGGTCTCTGAACGACTTCATTTCGATCGCGTTGCCCGACGGATCGCGCAAGAAGAAGGTCGCTTGCTCGCCGACCTCGCCTTGGAAGCGAATTCGCGGCTCGATCACGAACGACGTCCCGGCGGCGCGCAGGCGATCGGCGAGCGCGTGCCACGCATTCCACTCGAGGATGGCGCCGAAGTGGCGAACCGGAACGTCGTCTCCATCGACGGGATTCGACCCGGCGCCTGCGTCGCCTTGGTCGACGAGGTGCGCGGTGATCTGGTGCCCGAAGAAGTCGAAGTCGATCCAGCGATCGCTCTCGCGCCCGACGCTGCAGCCGAAGAGCCCCGTATAGAAGGCGCGCGTCTGTTCGATATCGCGAACCGGAAAAGCCAGGTGAAACGGCGGCTGCTCGGCGTTCGTGCTCATCGCCAAGCAGCCTCGCACGGCACGGCCGTTGCTGCTTCCGTTCTTCACTGGAGGCTCTCGTGATTCAATCCGAAGAACTGGACATCAACGTCGGCAAACCGGAGCGCGTGGTCTCGGTGCTGGTCGGCGGGCTCCTGGTGCTGCGCGGGCTCTTCCGCCGCTCGCTCATGTCGGGTCTCGGAGCGCTCGTCGGTGCCGGCCTCGTGCGTCGCGGCCTCACCGGCAAGTGCGCCTTCTATCGCAGCATGGGCGTAGACACCGCGCACCGCAGCCACGGCGAGGTCGAATCCCCCGCCCAGTACGTGGCAAGCGACGATGTGGTGGACGAAACGTCCGACGAGTCGTTCCCGGCGAGCGATCCGCCGTCTTGGTCGCCGGTAACGGGCATCGCGCGGCGCTGAACGGCACGCGGTATGCAGCGCTACGAGGCATGAGCCTGCTGCGCGATATCGCATCCGCCGTCGGACACGCGCTGCGGCCGACGCGCGCCGGAACCAATTCGCTCTTGGCGGCCCGACTGCACGTCTCCGATTTTCCGTGGATCAACGTCTCTAGCGCAGACTTCGCTCCGGGTGGTCCGATCCCACCGCGCTGCACGGCCGACGGCGACAACATGTCGCCGTCGCTGGCGTGGGAGGTGATGCCGAGCGCACGCGAGCTCGTCATCGTCTGCGAGGATCCGGACGCACCGCTCGCGAAGCCCTTCGTTCATTGGATCGTCTACCGCGTCCGGCCGAGCGTCACCGAGATCTCCGGCGGGCTGCCCGCGACGTGGGCCGTCGAAGAAGGCGTCGGGATCAAGCAGGGCAAGAACGGCAGGAATCGCTGCGCGTACGACGGTCCCTCGCCGCCGATCGGCCACGGCCTCCATCACTACCACTTTCAGGTCTTCGCCCTGCGCGAGCCGCTCGAGCTCGCCGCTCCGCCCGATCGCGACGAGCTCGCGCTGCTGCTCAAAGGCAGGATCGTGGCGTTCGGCGAGATTGTCGGGACCTACGAGCGCGTGGCCTGAGGGCGGCCGGCCGATCCGCGGACGCTGACGATACCGTCATCAGGAGCGCGGATGTGCAGGCCGCGGCGTACAGACGCAACGCGTCGTAGGCCAAAATCGGGCCAGTTACGCGGTGTGGCAGAAATGAAATGAGGCATGGTGCGCCGGTCGGGCCCCGGGGCGGGCCGCGGAGGGCTCCCCCTGGTCCCTCCATGGAGTAAGGTGACCCCATGTCTCGCATCGAGCTCGAACGCGTCTCCGGCCGGCTCCGTGCCCGGGTCCCCTTCCGCGGGCGCACGCTCCTTTACCATCCGCTCCTCAACAAGGGGACCGCGTTCACCCGCGAGGAGCGCAAGACGTTCGCCCTCGAGGGGCTCCTCCCGAGCGCCGTTCTGACCCTCGAGCAGCAGGTCGCGCGCGCGCACGACAGCATCACTCGCAAGGACGACCCGCTCGAGCGCTACATCGGGATGGCCGCCCTCCAGGATCGGAACGAGACCCTCTTCTACCGGTTGCTCGTCACGCACCTCGAAGAGCTGATGCCGGTCGTGTACACGCCGACTGTCGGCGAAGCCTGCCAGAAGTACAGCCGCATCTTCCGGCGCGCCCGCGGCGTCTGGATCACGCCCGATCACAAAGGCCGCATCGCCGAGGTGCTCGCGCGCGCGGCGAACGGCGACGTGCGACTCATCGTCGCGACCGACAACGAGCGTATCCTCGGCCTCGGCGATCAGGGCGCCGGCGGCATCGGCATTCCGATCGGCAAGCTTGCCCTCTACACCGCCGCTGCCGGCATCCATCCGTCCAACACGCTCGCGGTGAGCCTGGACGTCGGCACCGACAACGCGGCGCTCCTCGAGGACGAGCTCTACATCGGCTACCCCCATCGCCGGCTGCGCGGGCCGAAGTACGACGAGCTCGTCGACGAGTTCGTCGACGCCGTGAAGACGACGTTCCCCCGGGCGCTCCTCCAGTGGGAGGACTTCAAGAAGGGCAACGCGTTCCGCTTGCTCGAGCGCCACATCGATCGAATCCCGTCCTTCAACGACGACATTCAGGGCACCGCTGCCGTCGCCCTGGCCGGCGTCATGGCAGGCTGCCGCGCCAAGCGAGAGCCGCTGTCCAAGCAGCGCGTGGTCATCCTCGGCGCGGGCGCCGCCGGCGTCGGCATCGGCCGTCAGCTTCGCGACGCTCTCATCCGCGAAGGCGTCAAAGGCGAGGAGCTGACCAAGTCGATCGCGGTGCTCGACAGCCGCGGTCTGCTCGTCGAGGGCAACACCAATGGCGAGCCGCACAAGGAAGAGTTCGCGTGGCCGAAGGCGATGGTCTCGTCGATGGGGATCGATCCCAACGCCGACCTCGCGACCCTGATCCGATCGCTCCGCGCCTCGGTGCTCATCGGAACGTCGGGCCAGCCCGGCGTCTTCGACGAGAAGGTGGTTCGTGCCATGGTCGAGGTCTGCGAGGTCCCGCTCGTCTTCCCGCTCTCGAACCCGACGAGCAAGAGCGAGGCACAGCCCAAGGACGTCATCGCCTGGTCGCAGGGCCGAGCGCTCGTCGCGACCGGCAGCCCCTTCGATCCGATCGAGCACAAGGGACGCCGCCATCGTTTCTCACAAGCCAACAACGTCTACGTCTTCCCGGGCGTCGGGCTCGGTGCGCTCATCGCCGAGGTGACGCGCGTCACCGACTCGATGTTCACCGTCGCTGCACAGGAGCTCGCGGCGAGCGTCGAAGAATCCGACCTCGCCGAGAGCGCGCTCTTCCCGCCTCAGTCCGAGCTTCGCTCGGTGACCGCGCGCATCGCCGCCGCCGTCGTGCGCGAGGCCCGCGAGCTCGGGCTCGGGCGCAAGCTCAGCGACGCCGATATCGACGCAGCGATCAAAGAGACGATGTGGTTCCCCGACTACCCCGATCTCGAGGCTGTGTAGGAACCCAGTCGTAGTACCGGTAACCGAGGTCGGTCCGCTTGGGACCGGACTCGGTTCCGACGCGCGTCAGCGCAAACTCGTCCTGCGGCGAGACCACGCTCTTCGCCGGCTGCGCGAGCGACGGCAGCCCTTCTTGCGAGGGCCCGGCGTGGAGGCGCTCGTAGGTCGCCAGATCGAGCGACACGCGGGCGCCGCCTTCGAGCGCCTCGAGGACGTGCGGCACGTAGGCTCGCTCCGGGTCGACGAACATGCCGCTGAAGACCCGCGCGCTCGCGCCGCTGCCGTACGAGAAGAACGCCGCGCGCGATCCCGCGAGGCCGGCGCGCGACGGCGCGGTCTCGAGGAGGCTCGCGAGCGCGAGGTACATCGACCCCGAGTAGATGTTGCCGATCCGGCGCGACAGAACGAGCGACGGCTCGATGGCTCGGGCCGCAGTCTCGCGGAACAGCGCCGACTGCGAGAGCTGCTTCTCCGCCTCTTTTCGCACCTTGGGATCCGACTCGAGCGCAGGGTCGAAGAGGAGCGGCGCGGCCGCGAGCAGCGCGTCTCGCACCGACGGCGCTCGCCGCCACGCGTCGCCGAGGACGCGGAGCGCCGCGTACTCGCTCATGCGCGGGAACGGCACGTGAAAGAGCAGATGCTCGGCGAGCTCGTCGATGCGCGCGCCCGGACGCCCGAGCTCGCGACGCGCGCGCTCGAGGTACATCTCGGTCGCCTCGGCCATCGCGCCCAGGTAGACGTCGATCGAATACTTTCCGTCGACGATCGCGGTCGAGAGCCCGTTCGGGCGGAAGAAGTCGCGCTCGTCGCGCGTGATCGTCCCCGCGACCCTGGGATCGAGCGCGAGGAGGCGCGGCCTCTCGGACACGAGCATCGCCACCGCGCCCGCGCCTTGCGTGTACTCGCCCGCCGATCGGAGCGGGTACTTCGAGACGTCGGTGGCGACGACGAGCGAATACGGCTTCGTGGCCTCGCCGGCTCGGAACGCGTTCACCGCCGACTCGAGCGCGTACGTCGCGCCGATGCACGCGAACTGGAACTGCGGCGCGCCCACGCGGCGCAGCTCCACGCCGAAGTGCCTCTCGACCATGCCGAGGACGTAGGCCGCGATCGACTTGGATTGGTCGACCGTGGTCTCGGTTCCGATCGCGATCGTCCCGATGTCGCGAGGATCGATCCCGGCGTGGACGATGGCCTTCACCGAGGCCATCGCCGCGAGCGTCGCCGAGTCCTCGTGCGCGTCCGGCACGGCCATCTCGGTGACGCCGACGCCCTTCTTCACCTTGCCGACCAGGTGCTCGACGCTCGGCTCGCCGAGCTCGGGCGCGCGGACGCGGGCCCACTCGTCGCAGAGGTCGACGTACAGGCGAGGAACGTGGACGGCGAGGGCGTCGATGCCCACCGAACGGTTCGAGAGGAGCTCTGACATGACGCGACCGTCGCGGACGCGGCGCGTCGATGCAAGCGTCAGAGCGCTTCGAGACCGAACGGTCATTGTTGGTTTGTTTTTCAGTCAAAAGGCGGGTTTCGGACCCGGCTAGCGGACTGACCAAAGGGCCTGATACCCTAGCTTTCGTGCATTTCGGGCCCGAGCTGACCCGTCGCTATGACGGCCTTCGCCTGGTTGCGAAGGGCGGCATGGCCGACATCATCGAAGGCCACAACAAGCTCGGGCAGCGCGTCGCGATCAAGCTCCTCCGCGACGGGTACGCCAAGGATCCTGAGATCAACGCGCGCTTCCGCCGCGAGGCTCGCACGGTCTCTCAGCTCAAGAGCCCGCACATCGTTCGGATCTTCGACTTCGACGCGCCCGCCGGCTCGCGGCCGTTCATCGTGATGGAGTACCTGACGGGCCACGACCTGGCGAAAGAGATCGCCCTCAAGGGGAGCTTCCCGCTCGAAGAGGCGGCCAGCTGGATGGCGCAGGCCTGCCACGCGATCGAAGAAGCGCACGCCGCGGGGATCGTCCACCGCGACCTCAAGCCCTCGAACTTGTTTCTCGCCGAGGATGGGGACAAGCGGATCCTCAAGGTTCTCGACTTCGGCATCGCCAAGCAGGAGAAGGCCGCGAGCGACGATCCCGTCACGCTGACCTCGGTCCTCTTCGGCTCGCCGTTCTACATGTCGCCCGAGACGTTCCGCAGCGCCAAGGCTGCCGACGTCCGCAGCGACGTTTGGTCGCTCGGCGTCATCTTCTACGAGATGCTCACGGGGGCGGTCCCGTTCCTGCGTGAGACAGCGCTCGCCGTCGGCCTCGCGGTCGCCAAGGAGCCGCACGTGCCGCCGACCCAGCGCGTCCCTTCGCTGCCTCGCTCGGCCGACGTCGTCATCGCTCGCGCGCTGAAGAAGGATCCCAACGAGCGCTACCAGTCGGTGCGCGAGCTCCTCGCCGCGATCGAGGTCTACCTCCCCAAGGGTCGCAACGAGACGATGATGATCCCCGCCGTCGCCGACAAGGGCGATGACGACCAGCGCACCATTCGGAAGTACGACGTCGTGACCGAGCTCGGCATGGTCGCGCTTCGTCCGGGCTCGATGCCAGACAGCGCACGCCTCTCGATACCCGATGAAGCGCCGACACGGATTCGAACCGATGAGGACCCCGCGACCTTCATCGCGGGCGTGCCGCCGGCGCAGCTGATCGACACCGGGACGGGGCGCGTTGCGGGGCCGGTGGCGATTTCGCAGCTTCCCCCCGAGGCGCTGCCGCAGCCGACGAAGCGCATCTCGCCCGCCTTGATCGCCGTTCCGGCAGCGGCGCTCATCTTCGGTCTCGGTGGCTGGCTCATCGGCCGAACACCGCCCTCCGAAGGCAACGCGTCGAATGCGGCGCAGCCCGTCGCCACCACCGCGCCGGAGCCGCAGGAGACCGCCGACCCCGCGCCCACCGCCCCGGCTGCTGCGGCCGCACCGCCGGCGGCGACTGCGACGGAGACGGCCGCCGCCTCGGCTACGCCGGAGCCCTCTGCCGTCGAGAGCGCGGCTCCCGCCGATTCCGCGGAGCCCGAGCCCACGAAGCCGGGCACGCGTCCTCGGCCCGGCGGGAAGCTGCCGGGCAAGAAGACCGACAAGAAGTCGGGGAAGTACACGCCCAGCAAGATCTGACGCTGACGGTCCCGTTACTTTAGACCTCGGCGCGCTCGAGCCAGTGCGGATTTCGCACCGTGCCGTCGTACTTGGTGCTCGTCTTGAACGCCTCGAGCTCGCCGCCTTCGGCGATCTTGGCGGTGCGCGAGAGCAGCTCCTCGAGCTCCGCCGGCTCGAACGGCTTGTAGTTGCGGCCGACCTGCACCGCTTGATCGAGGATCGCCATGCTTTCGCATCCGGTGATCACCACCGACGTGGGAAGCGAGAGCGAGTAGCGCAGGCATTCGTGCGGCGTGACGATGCCGCTCTTCAGGATGTCGCCACCGCCCATGCACTTCATCCCGAGGACGGCGATGCCCTGCCGGGTGAGGACGGGGAGCACCTTCTTCTCGAAGCTCTTGAAATGGTGATCGAGCACGTTGAGCGGCATCTGCACGGCGTCGAACCGGAAGCCGCGCGCGTGCGCTGCGTCGAGCATCGCCAGGTGGATGTCGGGATCCTTGTGACCGGTGAAGCCGATGTACCGCAGCTTGCCCGCCTCGCGAGCTCGCACGAGCGCTTCGACGCACCCTTCGGCGAAGCATCGCGTCGGATCGTCGGGGCGGATGACCTCGTGGATCTGGACCAGATCGATCACGTCCGTCTTGAGCCGACGGAGCGACTGCTGCAGCTGCTCGGCGGCCGCCTTGCCCGTGCGTCCATCGATCTTGGTCATCAGGAACGCTCGCCGGCGGTAGCCGTCCTTCAGCGCGCGGCCCATCCGCAGCTCGCTCTCGCCGCCGTTGTAGTCCCAGCAGTTGTCGAGGAAGGTGATCCCGCGGTCGATCGCGCTGCGAATGATCCGGATGGACTCCTGCGCATCCGACTGCTTCCCGATGTGGAACCCGCCGAGGCCGATGCCGGACACCTTCTCGCCGGTGGCGCCCAGCTTCCTCGGCAAGACGATCTCTCTTGCGATCGGCGGCGGCGTCGCCTCCGACGTCGGCGCCTTGTCACCACAACCTGCTACGGCGACCGAAGCGCCGATCAAGATCTGGCGCCGCTGAACCGGAACCGACATGCTCATCCTCCTCCTCAAACTGCGTCACACCACGCCGAGAGCGGCCCCGTCGCGTAGTCCGCGTGACCGAACCGCTCGACGGGGTAGCCGAACGCCGACGTAATGGTCGAGAGCACGTCATTGATCTGCGCGCCGGCGAAATCGATCGTCTGGCCCTGACGAAAGCCGTGTGCACCCCCGCCCACTGCGCAGAGCGGCATCCCGGTCATCAAATGCGTATCGGGGCGCGCGAGCTCGCTTCCCCAAAGGATGAGCGTGTGGTCGAGGAGGGTCGTCCCGTCGTCGAGGACCTGATCCTTCAATCGCGTAGCAAGCGTGGCGACCTGCTCGGCGTAGTACCGCCAAGCCGCGATCAGCTTGTGACGCACGAGCCGCTGCTCGTCGACGCTGTCGTCGTAGAACGGCAGGTGCGTGAGCGAGTGGAAGTCGTTCGTCAGCGCACCGGAGAAGTCGAGATCCGGGTAGCGGTCGCCATCCACCCACGGCAAGGCGTGCTTCGCGGCCGCCCCCGACCAGAGCAGGCTCACGATGCGCGTCAGACCGCAACCCAGCGAGAGAGAGGTCAGCTCGATCATCTGCTGGCCGTGCACCGGATACGCAGCGATTCCCTTCCCCGCATCCGGCGGCGGCCGTACCGAGCAGCTCGCGGGTGCGCCTTGCCACATGCCGATCTCGAGCTGGCGGAGCGACTCGACATGCGCTTCGAGCCGGTGCCGTGACGACGAGTCCGCCCGCCACCGCAGGCGTTCGACGTCGCCTCGTACAGCGTCGAGGATGCTGCCCTCGACGTCGGTCGCTGCGGACGATCCAAAGAGTCGCTGGAAGGCGAAGGCGGGCTGATCGATCGGCGGGACGGGGTCGTCGCTTCCGCGGAACGACATTCGGTGGCGGTTGTTGGCGCCTTCGAGGCCGACGCCGAGCTCGATCGACGACAGCGGCATCTCACCCTCGATCCGTCCGGCGAGGTATTGGTCCACGCTGGGTCCGGAAGCCCAGCCCGAAGTACCGGACTCGCAGTCGTTACCGCCGCAGAACTCGCCAGGGTTCAGCGGCGTCCCGGTGAGCCAGGCGCCCATTCCCTTCTGGTGAGGGTTACCCGGCGCGATGTCGGTGACGCTCGCGCTCACGTTCCGGAGGACGGTGACATGCTCTCGCACCGCTTCGAGCGGCTTCAAGATCGGGCTCAGCTCGCCGCTCTTCGACGGGAAGAAGGCGTCCGCAATGGTCCCGTTGGGAGAGAACATGAAGACGAGGCGCAACGGCTGGCTCGGCGCGGGCTCCGCGTTGCTCGACCGCTGGCGGCCGAAGAGCGCCGCGCCGCTCGCCACCGCGGCGAGACCTCCGAGCAGCGCTCGTCTCGAATGGGCTCGACTCGATTGGAACCTGGCCATCACTCTGCTCCCTGGGCGGTGCGCGGCCGCACGAACGCGTTCGAAGCCGCGATGGCGCGATAGAGCGCCAAGGTGCCCGTCTCTGCGCCCAGAAACTCGTCTTCGATGGCGCGAAGCGCCGCGTCATCGACTCCCGGGCCGAGCGCGAGCGTCGTGAAGTGGCGAGCCCAGCACCGCGCTGCGATGCCGCTCGCATCGAGCTGCTCGACGAGATCGCGCGCTCCGTCGAAGCTGAACGCGACCCCGCTCGCTCGATGGACGGCCGATCCGGTCGCGTCGATCGGGAAGCCGTTCTCCTCGTCGCGCCAGGATCCAGCGGCATCGTAGTGCTCGAAGGCGAACCCCAGCGGATCGAGCTGCCTGTGACAGGTCGCGCAGGGCTCTTCGAGGCCGTGCTGCTCGAAGCGCTGCCGCGTCGTGGTGTTCGGACCGGCGGCCGGGATGCTGATGTCGAGCCCGGGCGGCGGTGAGCTGACGCTCTCGCAGAAGAGGCGCTCGCGAACGAGCTGCCCTCGGCGAACGGGTGACGACTCGGTAGGCGTCGCGTGGCTCGCGAGGACGCCTGGGAGCATGAGGATGCCTCGACGGTTCGGCTCGGACGCGAGCCCTGCCGGATCGGTGAGGAGGCGATGAAAGCTCCCGGCTTGGCCCCAGCCCGCCGTCTTCACGAAGAACTCGACTTGCGCGTCCATCGCCATGGGCGAAAAGACGTCGTAGGCGGGGAAGATCGACGGGTCCTTCGTCAGCGAGTCCAGATCGATCTCGAGCCAGTCGCGGACGCGCTTGATGAAGGTGATGGGGGCGCGCGGGTCGTCGAGCATGCGTGAGACGTGGGCGACCCGAACGCCTGGATCCTGGAGCTTACCGGCCTGCGCGTCATCGAGGAGCGCCTCATCCGGCATCGAGTCCCACAGGAAATAGGAGAGGCGCGACGCGATCGCGAAGTCGTCGACGACGAAGGCTCCGTCCTCGCTCGGCACCAAGCGCTCGACGCGATAGAGGACGAGCGGCGATTGCAGGATCGCTTCGAAGAGTGCGCGGAGCGCGGTGTCGTAGCCGGCCGTGGGGTAGAGCGCATCGAACATCGCCAAGAGCTGGGCGCGCGACTCGGGCGGGACAGGACCTCGAAACGCGAACCAGCCGAAGTTGTCGATGACGCGTCCCGCACAGAGGCGCCGGTCTTCGCCGGGCGCGCACGGAGCCGTCCGCTCCTTCTCGACGACCAACGCTTCGGCGGTGCCGCGTGCGGCGGCGGCGATGACTTCGGCATCCACGAGCGAGAAGCTCGACATCAAGCTCTCGTCGGCTTCGGGGAGCGCCCCGAGCTCGTCGCTCCGGCGGCCGGTCAGATCTGCGTACGTGTTTGCTATCTGCCGAGGAGTCAGCCGCTCGGCGTGAACCGGCGGCTCGGGGCTCGGGTCGTTGCAGGCTCCGGCGACGAGCACGGACAGAGCCGCGCATCCACGCCACAAGGCATGACGATGTTGTGAGCTTCGCACGAGCGTTCCTTCAGCTCGAAGTTCAGGCGCGACGAGGGGGTGCGCGCGACACGGACCCCACAGCAAGCTGCGCGCCACGGCTACGGCGCCGCATTCGCGGCCGAAAGCGCGTGCACCCGGCCGCAATGTGGCGTCCTGGAACGCGCGGACCTAGCGAAGGAGCCACGCCTCGACTTCGTCGATCATGCGATCGAAGCCGGGCGCGACGAAGAGCGTCGCCTGGTAGGACGTCGGGTCGAAGGGCGTTTCGGTCACCCGATCGATGTCCAGAGGCAACAGGTGCGCTTCCTTCTCGAAGCGCCCGAGCTCTCCGTACGAGGACAGGAGCCCGGCGCCGCAGACCTTCAAGCCCCCCGCCTCTTCGACGACGCCGAACTCGAGGGTGTACCAGTACAAGCGGATCAGGTGCTGGATTCGCTCGGCGTCGGCGCGCTTGCTCGCGACGCCGAAGGCGCGGCTCAGCCGAACGAAGCCGCTCTGCAAGAGCGTCGGCGCGTGGCCCACGACCTCATGGACGATGTCGGGCTCGGGCGTGTAGAGCGGCCGCGAGTGGTGGCGCATGTACTGCGTCGCCAGAAAGATCTTCTCATCGAGGTGGTCCATGAAGATCTTGGGCGTGATCAGCCCGCCGACCGGAAGCATCGAGAACCCGGTCGCCGCCCCGAGCACCTCATTCAGATCGGCGAGCTGCGGGACGCGCGTCTTGTCGAGGCCGAGCGCCGCGGCGCCCTCGACGTAAGCAGCGCAAGCGTACTTGTCGTGCAAGGGCTGGAGATGCGCCCATACCTCTCTCCAGACGCCGTCCTCTTCCGGCGTGTACTCGACCCTGGGGACGGGGCGGCCGCGCTCGTAGCCGAGCGCTATCGCGGCGATGGCGTTGCGACGCGCGCGATACTCCGGATCGCGAAAGCCTGGATGGTCTTGATCGAGCGCTACGAGCTCACGGCCGAGCACGACGCTAGCCTGAACCGGCGAGCGCTCGCGGTCCAGCTCGCGCTCACTTGATGACGTCTCCGCTCTTCAGATCGATCCTCACCTCACGGACGATCTCCGGCTCGGCGCAGACCAGCTGCGGCTTCGACCCCTTGACCTCTTTCTGGATGAGGTCGACGAGCTTTCGCCCCGCCTTGGCGTCCGGGACGATCGCGCTGAAAAACTTCTGTCC
Organism: Polyangiaceae bacterium; assembly: GCA_041940405.1. Classification (GTDB taxonomy): domain Bacteria; phylum Myxococcota_A; class Polyangia; order Polyangiales; family Polyangiaceae; genus Xiheicaenibacterium. The sequence continues at coordinate 51,803 of JBGTSH010000010.1, read as the reverse complement.
GCCGTCTTTTGCGACGACGAAGCGCGCCTTGTCGTATTCGGTGTGGCCCTTCAGCGCCTTGCGCGTGAGCGGAAAGTCGTAATCGTCGGGCGTCACCTTGGTAAAACCATAGAGGACGACGAGGTTCGACGGGCAGAGCGGTCCCGGCGGTCGCGGCGACTTGAAGAACTTCCGAGCGGGCGCGCTGTTGGCTCCACCACCGGAAGGCGCGGCGTCGGGCTTCGCCGGCGTCGAGGCGACGACCGACTTCTCGCCGACCTTCTTCGGGGTCCGGAACAGCGTCGTTCCTGCAGAGACCCAGACCACCCCCTCGCCGTCGGTGGCCAGGCTGTCGGGCGCGGCAGGAAGCGAGATGCTCCGCCACTCTTTGCCGTCGAACTTGTGGAGCGCGGGCGGAGCGAGGACGACGGTCTGGCGCTTCGTCTGATCGGGCGCCGTCCGCTCCGCCGTGATGGCGTACAAGGTCCCGTCTTTGGCGACCGTCAACGACGTGACGGCGGTGGGCAGCGCGGGGAGCGGGGTGAGCGCCTTGCCGTCGAAGGCGAAGACATCACCATAAATGACATACGCGTCCTTTTCCCCGGCGCCCGGAACGACCTCGGTCACGACGTCGATGAGCGCCTGGTTCGGCGACGCCGGGAGCTTCGAGATCGTCGACGTCAGGCTCCCTGGGGCCCACACCTCGACGAGGAGCTCGTCGCTATCGCACGCCGATCGCCCGACCGAGACGAGCGCTCCCTCGCGGGTGCCGCCGAACGTCTGCGGCAGGATCTGCGTCTTCGGGAGCCAGCTGCGAGGCATGTCGGCCGCGAGCATCTGCTTTTGGCACTCGGCGTCGAGCGACGTCACCGTCTTCTGCACCGCCGGTCCGCGGAGCGTCTTGATCAGCGGCTTGAATGTCGGAAAGTTCGCGTGGCTCTCGAGCGCGATCGTCGAGCCGCCGACCCGTGCGATCCCGGTGAAGAACGCACCGTCGTGCGAGGACTTGATACGCCAGGCGCCGTCGGGCTGGAGCGTCCAGTGCTCGGAGACCGCGGTCCTGCCCGTCGTCCCCGTCGCCACCATGTCGACCCCTGCCGGCCAGCTCCCCGTCATCGCGACGGGAACTGCCCAATGCCCCATCTTCATGGCGGGCTTGTCGGCGTGCTTGTCGCCTTCGACGAGGCCCATGGGGAAGCCCCACGATTGATCGGGGAGCTCGATCTGCTTGATCGAGAGCGTGAGAATCTGTCCGTCGAGCGCGAAGAGGCGCACCGGATATGGCACCGCGGCGACGGCGACGAAGTCGGCGGGCGACGGCGCCGCGGCAGAGCCGCCTTCCGGGGTCGCCGACGGATTCGCCGAGGCGCCGGCAGGGGCCGACGCCTTCGCCGGAGGGTCCGTCTCCATCCCGCCCGACGTCGCACTCTGTGGACGCTCGGAGGTCGAGCCGCAGGCGACGAGAATCCAGGCGGTGGCGGATGCAGCGATGGCGCGAGCGATCACGAGGCCATTCGTACCTGATCTTCGGGCGGAACCCAACGCGACCGCTGCGCAGCGAGCCACGCGACGAGCCGTTCGGTGAAGCGGGCGGCGTCCTCCATCTGCGGGACGTGACCGGCGTCATCGAAGATCTCGAGATCGAAGTCGGGCCTCATTTCGTGGAGCTCCGTGGAGCACGCCGGCGGCACGAGCCGGTCCTCGGCGCCGTGCATCAAGAGGACCGGCGACCGCACCTGCCGCGCCCAACCCTCGACCAAGCCCGGCGTCATGAGCTGGAAGAACAAGGAGCGGGACGCTTGCAGGTAGCTCTGCGCGTGGCCGAGCGGACTCTTCTGCATGCGGTCGGCGATGATCGAGACGTTCGCCTCGACGACCTCCGGCGGGACGCGGCGAACGTCCTTCGTCCCGAGCGTGAGCAGATCGAGAAAGAGACCGCGCGCGCCTTGGCGGCGTCCATTCCAATACATCGCGAGCTCGCCGACACCCGGCAGGGCCTGCACCAAGCTCCTCCGGATGATCTCGAAGCTGAAGGAAGCGCCCTTCGGCGGGGGCAGCGCCGCCGAGACCATGACCGCGCCGGCGACGAGATCGGGCGCGCTTGCGGCGAGCGACAGGGCGAGCGTTCCTCCCATCGAGTTGCCCACGACGACCGACGGCGTGCCCGCAACATCGTCGAGGAACCGCTCGAGCATCGTGCGCTGGGCGTCGAGGCCGAAGCCGCGACCAGCTGCCGGCGTTCTTCCGAACCCGACCAGATCAACCGCGAGAACGCGCGCGTGCTTCGCCAGCATCGGCGCGGCGGGCAGCCAATTGAGGTGGTTTCCGCCCAGGCCGTGAACGAGCACGAGCGTCGGCCCCTCACCGCCGAAGTCGGCGTAGGCGACCGGGCCATCGAGATCGACCGTCTTGAGGCGAAAGCGCGTCGTACGCGGCGGAGGGACGAAGCGGCGGAGGGTAAGGAGCGAAGGCTTGCTCATGACAATCTCTTTCTCTTTCAGCTGAGCCATTGGGGCTCGAGGCCGAGCTTCTGCATCTGCTCGAGGTCCCAGCTCTCGATCGCGTCCTCACCGGCGATGAACTTGCGCTTGGTGTTGGCGATCGGGTTCTTCACGCTCATGATCTCGGGCGCCGAGAACGCGACGATGCGCTTGTAGGCCGGCATGCGGCTCATGAAGAGGCGCTCGGCCCAGTGCTTGGTCACGTTGCCGACGCTGCCGATCGAGTTGCAGAGCCGGATGTAGTGCTCCACCACCTCGGACGGATGGAGGTGCTTCGGCCGGTGACAGAGCGTGTAGCCGTCGTAGTCGCGGATCGACGTCTTCGGCAAAAGGCGATTTTCGGCTGCGAGCTCACGAAAGAACGGCGTCTCGGGGTACGGACACACGATCCCGAGGAACGTGATCGATGTGTGGCCGAGCTCGGCGAGGTACTCCGGGAGCCGCTCGAGGTACTCGTTGGTGTCGCCGTCCGAGCCGACGATGAGGCCGAACGAGAGGACGATGCCGTTCTCGTACGCGCGGCGGATCACGCGACCAACCTCGGAGAGCTTGTTCTGGCCTTTGTTCATCGCCGAGATCGACTCGGGGTTGAGCGACTCGAGGCCGGTGTAGACGTAGCGGCAGCCCGCCTGCGCCATGAGCTTCACGAGCGACTCGTCCTTGAGGACGTTGAAGGTGAGCGCGCAGCCCCAGATCCTCTTCAGCGGAATGAGCGCCTCGCACAGCTCGCGCAGGTACTTCGGCGATCCGCCGAGGTTGTTGTCGAGGAAGCTGAAGGTGTCGTCGGCGAGACCGAGCCAGTTCGTGTTCCACCGCATCTTGGTCTTGATCTCGTCGACCACGTCGGCGACCGGGCGGTAGCGGTACTTCTCGTGCCCCGTGAGAACACAGAAGTTGCACTTGAACGGACAACCTCGCGACGCCTCGATCCCGGGGATGCGAAGGCGGTTGGTGTCGAAGTCGATGAGGTCGTAGCGAAGCGGCCGAATCGCCGCGGGGCCGGTCGAGGCGCGGTCGTAACGGCGCTCCATCTTGCCGCGCTTGAAGTCTTCGATGAGCGCGGGGACGTTCGCCTCGGGCTCGCCGGTGACGACGGCGTCGAAGTGCCGGAGCACGTCCTCGGGGAAGTGGTTGGCGTGACGGCCGCCGGCGACCGTGACGACGCCGCGGCGACGAAGCAGCGTCGAGAGGACCTTCGTGTGCTCGTAGTACGAGTGCAGGTAGGAGAAGAAGACGAGGTCCCAGTCGCGGTCGAGCGGGATGTCGGTCTCCTTCTCGTTGTAGATCTCGATCTCGGCGTCCTCGGGACACAGCCCGGCGAGCAGCTCGGGAACCGCGGACTGCATCACGCTCGGCTCCTTCACACGCTGACGGGTCGGGTGGGTGTACGTCGAAATGATCGCGATCTTCATCCGGGGCTCCTGTCTGGCTCAGCTTGGACAGCCCCGATGACGGCAGGATGACCGGCAGCTAGATTCGCCCCTCGATGACGGTCATCCTGCGCGCCGCGGCGCTTTGGCTCGGTCTCTGCCTGGCCCTTCTCGGGTCGACGGGATGCGCGGCGGGCGCCGCGTCGACCGCGCCGATGACGGCGGCGGTCACGCTCCAGCAGGCGCCGAACGGCGGGAAGAGGTTCGACTTCTGTCTGAAGCCGACGTCGCGAGTGCACCTCGGCAACGCCGCGTGGCTCGCGTTTCTATCGGCCAACGAGTACGCGCACGGGGCCGTCTTCGCGCCGATGCTCAACGACCTCGGCTTTCACAACCCGAACGAGCCGGGCGATCTCACCTGGCCCGATTGCCTTTCGGACCTCAGGAAGCTGCGTGAGGCCGAGAAGCCGCGCGCAGCCGAGCTCGGCGCGGCGCTCGGGACCGACAAGCTCCGCACGATCGCGAGGAACCTGGTGCCGAAGGACGCCTCTTGGGGATCCTGCGCGCGGCCCTTCCTCGAAGACACTGCGCTTCGCACGGACGCGTTCCCGGCGGCGGCGTTCCAGAATCAGCTCGTTCGTGAGATCCATCCCGGCTCGTACCTCCAGCTCTTCAGCGCCGGCGCGATCCAGAGCGGCGGCAAGGCCTTCCGCGACGCGAGCACGCAGGTCCTCTTCGCGCGCCACCGCGACCTGCCGCTTACGGTTCTGGTCTTTCGCGGCACCGAGCCGAGCCAGATGGCGGACATCGCGACCGATCTCAAGACCTGGAAGACGCCGCTCGCCGAGCGCGGCTGGCCAGCCGAGTGGGGCAGCGCCCACGCCGGCTTCGTCGAAGCTTTCGAGTCGGTCGAGCCGCTCCTCCTGAAGAAGCTCGCCGAGGTCGCCGAGCGCGGGGATCGGATCTGGATCAGCGGTCACAGCCTCGGAGGCGGGCTCGCGACGCTGATGGCCGCGCGCCTTCTCCGCGCGCGCGAAGAGGGCGCGAGCTTCGACGTCGCCGGCGTCTACACGTTCGGATCGCCGCGGGTCGGCAACAAGGCGTTCGCCAAGAAGTTCCGCGACGCCGTTGCCAAGGCCGGCGTGAACGCGGTTCGCGTGCGCAACGCTGACGATGTCGTCACGTCGATCCCCGGGCTGCTCTTGGAGTACGAGCACGTCGGCACGCTCGCGTACCTGACGGAGGGTGCGCTCCAGGTCTCACCCGCCAAGGAGCCCGTCTACGCGGAGAGCAGCGTCCCGGATCATTCGATTTCCGGATTCCTCGCCGATGGATCCGAGGCGAGCGGCTACTTTCGAAGGTTGGCGGCGCTGCAGAAGGCCGGGAAGTATTCCGAGCTCTTCGGGTGCGCGAAGTAGGCGACGCCGCTCAGAGCTCGAAGACGATCTCGGAGCTGTTCGCCGGATTGAAGGGAACCCGCGGCAGGTCCGGGTTGCCACCGTAGAGATCGCAGGTAGCCGGATCGATCTCGCAGACCCCGGGCATGCCCGTGGAGAGCGTGCAGGGGCACCCGGCGCCTTGTTCGACATCGATCCGCCGGTAGTACTCGCCGGTCGCGATCAGGGGGATCTCTTTCAGCGGGATCTTCTGCCAACAGTCGGGGCCGGCCATGGCCTCCTTCGACTCGTCGTAACAGCTCGCGGACATCTGCTCGAGCACCTGCTCGGTCGCTGGCCACGGGAACGTGTACGTCGCTCCTGGATCGATCTTGATTAGATTGCCCACCTCGCAGACCGACATGGGGCACGTCACCTCGCGATCCGATTGCAGGTCCCCGCAGGTCCCGCCGGCCTCGCAAGTGGAGTCGATCTTGACCTCGCTCTCATCCTCGGCACGCAAGAGCTTGAACTGCGGGCGGTCCGGGATGTCGCACCAGGTGGAGATGTAGATCTCCTCGGTGGCGCTGTTGTTGTGAAACTTGATCTCGACGATGTCGCCGTCGGCGTCCTCGAAGTCCTCGCAAGACTTCGACTCGGTCCCTCCACCGGAGCCGCCGTCTTCTCCGTCACCGTCCCCGTCGAGCGTGTCGGCACAAGAAGGGGCGCCCACGATTGCGAGCGTCGAGAGGAGAGCGAAAGCAAGCAGCCTGCGGTCCATGACTCCGATGCTACCGCGCCAAAGGGGTGGTTCTTCCCTGGAATTTGCCTGCAAAAACGGGTGCGACAAACCGGCGCTGCCTGTGTCAGGGCGCCGCCTCAACGCGGCGAAAGCGCCCGCTTCATGCCGATGACTGGCGGCTTTACGCCAGCCGGAGCATGCTTCGCGAACGTGCATCGGTTTCGGATTGCCCGGCGCGTCATGCTTTTCGGCTTTGGCGGAGTGGCCGTCACGCACGTCCTCGGCTGCGCCCCTGCAGCGACGATGGTCCCCGGCCGAGCGAGCCCACCCCCGCGACCCGACCCCAAGCCGCCTGCGCCTGCGCCTGCATCCGAGCCCAAGCCCGAGGCCGTCGCGCCGGAAGCCGCGGTGCCTCCGGCGCCCGCGCCGTTCGTTCTTCCCCTCCCCGATCGCCCTGCGGACGCCGAGACAGGCAGTCACTTCCTCGAGCGTGCAGAGGGTCTCGGTCGCGGAGCCTTCGACGACGCGGTGTTCGCTGCGGTCGAGAAGGGCAACGTGCCCAGATACCAGCGGAAGCTGCTGCCGATCACGACCGCCGATTCGGCAGGCCGCACCGCGACGGTGCACGTCACCTGCGACTACCTCGCGATCGGATCGGACGACGACTTCATCCGCATGCCCATGACGTCGGCCGCAGCGCAGCGCATCGCCGAGCTCACCGGCACGATGCTGCCGACCAAGAAGCTCGTCGACGACATCTACAAGCAAGCGGCCGCCAAGCTTCCACCCAGCTACATCGACGGCGGGCCGACCGACGACTGGATCACCGACTTTCTCGTCCATCACGACAAGCTCGAGACGCGCCGCAAAGCCCTCGGCTTCCCGCTCGGCGTCCTCACCGCCGGAAACAAGAAGGACATCGTTCTCTGCAACCGGCTCACGAAGTCGCCGGACAACGTCGCCATCTACGGCTGGCACAAGAATGACGATGAGGTCATTCAGCCGCTCTCGACGCTGCACTCGTGCCGCTACGCCGACTACAGCCACGGCGTTCGATTGGTCGATCAGCGGGTGATGGTCGACGGCGCCGAGCACCAGCTAGAAGAGATGCTGCGCGACGCCGAGCTCGCCTCCCTCGTCAGCGACGAAGGGCCTCTCGAGGTGATCGCTTATTCCAAGACGCTCCCGGAGTGGTCTGGTCCTTCGCCAAAGAAGAAGAAAAAGAAGAAGGCGAAGAAGAAGGTCGCAAGAAAGGACGGAAAGAAGAGCCGTTGAGCTCTGCCGGCGCCGCGACGCCGAGGTTCTCCCAGATGTCGGTCGCGGCGAGGTAGGTCGCGGCGAGGTCCGCGTTGCCGGCGAAGTCGAGCGGGAGGATGTCGCCGGTACAATCGTCGACCGCCGCGTCCGGCTCGAGCGCAAACTGGAAGAACATCGTGAGCGCGCAGTACGAGCCGGTCGACGTCGGGGTGACGAAGCTGTGCGAGCCTCCGGGCAAGAGGTAGTAGGCCTGGCCCGGCCCTTGGTAGAAGTCGCCCACGACCGCGGCCTCGTCGGAGGTGGTCGCCGGATCGAGCTCCCCCTGCAAGAGGAGCATCGGCCTCGTCGTCGGACCGAGCGTGCCGTACCAGCTGTCCTTTTCGTAGGTGGGCCAGGCGTCGAGGCGCTGCCGCATGCGCGGTGAGAGGCGCAGAGAGAAGACAGCACCGTCAGCAACCGCCTCGAGCTCGGCGAGGGTCGGGCTCGGCGTGGGCCAGAACTCGGACAGCCCGACGTGGTTCGCCAGCACCGCCGAATGGTGGCGATCGTGGATGTCCGGCGTAGACGGCGCTTGCAGCGCTGCGCCCAGGTACGAGAGCGACGCGATGTCGCCCGCGTCGCATCGCTCGACGCGGTAGAGGATCGCCGGCGCGAGCGCGCGCTCGTCCCACGCGTAGAGGAGCCAGAACCCGAAGAGCGCTTGCAAGGACTCGCGGGTCACGCCGGCCGCCGCCACCTCGGGGCAGTGCCCCGCGTCGAGCGAGTCGAGGATCGCGTGAGCGTGCGCCGCCGCATCGGGTCCGAGCTTCGCGCCGCACAGCGCATCCGCGCTGCACGCATCGAGGTACCGATCGCCGACCTCGTCGTACTTCGCGTCGTAGTTCGAAAAGTACTTCGTCGGGTGCACGATGCCGGTCATCGAGAGGCCGTCGGCCTGCTCGGGATACAGGTGGATGTACCGCTGCAGCCAGCGCGTTCCGTACGACCCGCCCCACACGACCGCTCGTTGTCCGGCGCCGCGCGTTCGCTCCACGAGCCAGGCCACGTCGTGCGCGGCGTTCGTCGTCGTGAAGCCGTCGAGCACGTCGCCGAACGCAGCCTCGACCGAAGCGAGGCACGCCGGCCACTCCTCTTCCAGAACCACGATGCCGCCCGGGCTCGCGTCCGCCTCTTCGTTCGGACAGCCGAGCCGCGTCGACCGTCCGGTGCCCCGGTGATCAGGCAGAAAGATCGCGAGCCGATCGTCGACCGACACCAGATACTCCGCGATCTCCTCGAAGTCGGATCCCGATGCCCCGGGCCCGCCGTTCAACATCCAGAGCTGCTGCGGCGCATCCGCAGCGCCGATCCGCTTCACGAACAGATCGATCGTCGGCCCCGTCGCGTCACTCCACCGCGCTGGCACGGTCGCCGTCGCGCACGCGGCCGCGGTCCCGGCGCCGTCGGAGTGAACCGGGCAGGGTGTCCACACGAGCTCCCCTGGCGGAGCACCGCCCGTCCCGCCTTCTCCGCCCGCGCCCGAGCTCGCGGTGGTCGTGGTAGAGGACGACGTCGCGCCTCCCGTCCCGTCCTCGGCGGGCGCATCGTCGCCGCACGCGGCCAGCGCGCTCGGCAAGGAACAGAGGAGGAAGCAGCGAAGGAGAAGACGTCGATCGAGCATGGGTCGGCGCGCCCCAAGCGAATGACATGCCATGGATGAAGCGCCGCGAGCTCGCCCGCGCATGCAGGCGGATGGGGTCGCGGGTGAGGAACGACGTCGCCTCGATGCGACCTGTCGCGTGCGGGTGACGGCCGTAGGGTGCCCAAGCCAGGGCCAGCCTGGTGGCGGTGGACCGTCAGATCCAGGCGCCTGCCTGCGTCGCTCCCCCCGTTGCGGACGATGGGCCGGCCAAGGCCGCTCACTCCTTGACTTCGGGTCGCGCGTCGACCATGGTCCGCGACCTGCTTGCCGTGGGTTTCGGCCCACGAACGGCACCGGGGCGTAGCGCAGCCTGGTAGCGCACCTGGTTCGGGACCAGGGAGTCGGAGGTTCAAATCCTCTCGCCCCGACTCTTTGCGAGGTGACCTCGCAACACTCTCGAGGCTTCGGCCGACCCTGTACTCCGTACGCTTCGCTACGGACTCGCTCCGCTCGTCCGGCTTCGCGGACGAGCCCCGCTCGCCCGCGCGAGACGGAGAACCGGAGCTACACTCGACGCTCGGGATGATGATCCGCGAGCTCACCGAGCGGCAGATCAGTGTGTTCCGCGAAGCGGAACACACGTTTCGGTGTGGCGCGTGCGCCTTCGAGGCGACGGTTCGCGTCCGCACGAAGGGCGTGCAGCTCGACACCGTTCCATGCGGCGCGGCGCACATGACGACGGAGCAGTACGGCTACGACTTCGCTCTCGGAGACGCGGAGCGTCTCCGAGAGCGCGTCCTCATCGAGACGCCCTGTCCTCGCTGCGGTGCGCGGCATCCGGACGCGCACGACCCGGAGAAGGAGCGCGCTCTCCGGGACAAGAGATCGGGCGTCGCGGTCGGGATCGGAGCGCTCGTCGTCACGGTTTGCGGATCAGCGTTCCTCGTGGGCCCCGGGCTTCTTCCAAAAGAGGCCTTCAATCTCCTGCTCGGTGGTGCGGCCGTCGCAGCCGTCGCGCTCGCGTACGTGCTGTTCAAGTCGTGGCGGGAGCGCCAGCCTTCGCCTCTGCCCTGGTGGATCGGCCACATCGATCCCGCGCCCAGCGCACCACCGGCACCTCCCTATTGGACGTGCACGCGTCGATCGGTGCATCAAGTCGAGGCCTGACCCGTGATCGAGGCCTTAGGGACGGCCAAGTCACCGGGTGAAGCTCTCTCGAGTGCTGCGCCTTCACTTCGCTCTGACCTGAATCCTCAGCGTGGTAGAGCCCAGATCGTGACGCCCGATGCGGTGGCGATCCTTGCCGGCTCGCCGTACGCGCCGACAAGAGAGGGTCAGCGCCGCAGCGCAGCCGGACACGACGCGAGCTCCCCTGGCTGAACGTACTCCACGCTGCGGCGCGCCTCGTCCCAGGCGCGCTCGCGAGCGTGGTTGCGCGAAAGGTCGAGCTCCACGCGTCTGCTCTTTCCCCGATCGACGGCGCCGCCCGCCGTCCCGATGGGGTGCGCCGTGCCCGCGTCGCGCTGCTCGAGCTTCGCGGCATCGACACCCACGCGTTCGAGCTCGGCCGCGACCGCCGCGGCGCGCGCAACACCCAAACGCGGATCACGTTCGTCGTCGGACATGTGGCCCACGACGAAGAAGCGAACATGCTCGAGGGACCGGAGCTGTTCGCCGATCGCCCGCAGACGCTTCTTCGTTGCGGCGTCGAGCGTGGCTTCGCCTGCACGAAACTCGATCGGGCCGCGAAGCACCTCACCGCTGTCGGCGAACGCGTCGATGTGGGGGCACCCGCGCCCGTGCGGATGACGGACGTCGTCGATGCCCGGCGAACGCGGGCAGTGATCGCAGTCATCCGAGACACCGTCACCGTCGGCGTCGGGAGGAGGCGCTGCAGGGGCGGCCGCGGTGCTTGCCCCCGGCGCGGGCGTGACGCCACTCGACGGGACGACCGCACCGTGACTCGCGCGACGATCGGGGCGCGCCGCAGAATTGCAGGCCACGACGAGCAGAAACGTCACCGCCGCCATCGCCTTGATTGGGAACATCGTCAGCGCTCTTACGCAGGAGCCTACTTCAGATCCCCGAGGATGGCCTGCCCGGCCCGACGAACCGCAACAACCTCCTCGCACGTCCTTTCTCCGCGCTTGGCACACGGCTGCAGCCATGCGGCGCGGCTCAATGCTCCACGGCGTCGAACACAAACTCGACCGCCCGCCGCAAACGTGCGCTCTTCCGCTTGGCCACCGCTGCCCGCACGGCGCTGACGATCTCATCGCGGTGCCGGCGGACCGCGAGCGCGTGAACGGCGTGCTCGGCCAGCACCTCGGGCGCGTCTCGCAGAGTGGCAAGCAAGTAGGCCTCCGACTCCGGACTGCGGAGCAACGAGATCGCCAGGAGAAGCGCGCGTGCACGAGGAGCGGTACCGAAGCGGTCCACGACATCTCGGAGCGTCGCAAACGTCTCCGGCCTCGGCACCTCCGCGAGCGCGAGTGCTGCGAGCGAAGCAAGGTCGTCGTCCTCGCCGTCGAGGTACTTGGACACGATCGGGAAGAAGCGCACCGGGTCGCCCATCATGAGGCCGGTGAGGCAAGCGCCGAGCACGTCGGTGGTGTCGCCTGCGAGGAGCTTCGTGTAGAGCGCCGAAAGGGCGGCTTCGCTACCCAGCTGTCCCAGCGCCCGCGCGAGGCCCGCGCGCACATCGGGCGCGTCGTCGCCGAAGAGCGCGAGCGCTTGAAAGAGGGACCGGTCGCCGTCCATCTCGAGGAGCGCAGTGACCGCACGAATGCGCGTCGCTATCGCGACGTCGACGATCGAAGCGCCGTCAGGCTCCATTCGCACCATTTTCAACGCGAGCAGGTAGACATCGCGAGCGGGGGCCCGAAGCGTATCGAGCGAGGCGACGGTCGCGAACGCGACGGCACACCCGCGGTCCGGCTGCTCGCCGTCATGCACGCGCCGAAAGAGCGCCTCGAGCGCGGGTCCGAGCGCTGCGAGCTCCAGCTCGCCGACGATCTTGGCGGCCTCCGAGGCAATGAAGTGCGACGCGTCTTCGAGCAGCGGCGCAACGAGCATCTGCGCGTCCGCAGGCCGCTCTTCGCGGAGCCGGCGGATGAGCGCGACCTTCGCGTCGAAGCCCGCGTCCGGTTTGCGTCTTTTCACTGTGTGCATCGTACAGGGCTGCCCGCTCAGTCGAGCGTCACAAGCTCCGCGGCACATGCACCATCAGGATCCGAAGTGCCGGTGTCCAGACTCGACCACCGCACTTCGGATCCCGACTGCCCGAAGATTTGCCTCACGCCGTCGCGTGCAGCGTGCGAGGAGCCCGAATCCCGCGAGAACCAGGATCCGAAGTGGGTACGTCCAGACTCGACATGGCCACTTCGGATCCTTGCCGGTTCGCGACGGACGCGCCGACCTCGTCGTCGGGCGCCACGGCAGCTAACGAGCCCGGGCCACGCGCGCCTTCTTCGCGGCCGTCTTCTTCCGCGCGACAAGAGCCTTCTTCTGCTTCGCCCGCTGCTCCGGCGACGTCACGAAGGCGACGGTCTCGTCCACCCACTTCTTCAAGGACGCCGCGGTCTTGATCCCGGCGGCCTCGACGATGATGAAGCCCTTCAACGGACGACCGGTGAAGGTCATGAGACGCGTGTGCGGTCGGCTGAGCGCTTTTTCGTACCGGTCGCTTCCGACGCGAGCCATCAGATCTTTGTCGATGATCCCGCACGCCATGCTTCCGGCGACCATGAAGGCGATGCCGCCGAACATGTGCTTCTCCTCCACATCGTCACGATCGCCGAGCGCGGTGCGGATGCGGAGAGCGAGCTCTTCGCTGTAGGGCATGCCCAGCCTTAGCGCGGCCTCCCCTCCGCGGCATCTGTCACGCCGAAGTCCCGACGGCACGCCACGACAGGCGCGTCAGGGCGGACGGCTCCGAGCCTATGGAAGGCCGGCGGGTGGAGTAGCAGCAGCTCGGGTTGTGCTACGTGCTGCGGGTGCGCCCCGCCCGCGTGCTTGCCCCCTTCTACCGCCTTCGCGCGATGGTGGTGTCCAACGTATTCGTGATCGACGGCGGGGCCGGCGATCGGTTCATCGTCGACACCGGCCACCGGCTGGAGCGCACGGCCCTGCTCGCGGGGCTTCGCGGTTTGCCGTTCTCCCCGCGGGAGATCACGGGCGTGCTGCTCACGCATCACCACTCGGACCACGCCGGAAACGCCGCCTACTTGCGCGCGACCTTCGGTATCCCGGTGCTCGCGCACGCTGCCGACGCAGCCGTGCTCGCGGGCAGCGCGCCGAGGCCTCGGCTCGTCGCTCGCTCGGGCGATCGGCTCGCTCGCGCGTTCGCGACCATCGAGAACCTGTCGACGACGCGCGTGCCGGTCGATCGTGAGCTGTCGCATGGCGATACCATCGGCAGCCTCGAGGTCCACCACGCGCCGGGACACACGCCTGGCTCCCTTTTGTTTCGTCACGCCCACTCCGCGAGCCTCCTCTCGGGTGACGCGCTCCTCGCGGCGGTTCCGCCGCTCACGATACGCCAGCGAATGTGCTTGCCGCACCCCGACTACGCAGCTTCGTACGCGCAGGCGATCGACTCTATGCGCGCGTTCTGTCGCGCCGGCTGGAGGTTCGAGCACCTGCTCGCCGGACATGGCCGACCGATCCTCGGCCGAGCGCGCGAGCAGGCCGTGCAGCTGCTCGAGCTCGAGGCCGCCTCGCGATGAGCGGCGCCCCGCGCCGCGGGATTTCGGGCCGAAGCAGCTCGCGCTCACCCTTCTACTTCACGGCGCAGTCCCGGAGGTCGAGCCGCTTCTTGATCGAGCCGTCGCTCGCCTTCACGTCGGTTAGCTCGCCGGTCCCCTCCACCGTCACGGTGGCGCCATCCTCGACCGTGGGCTTCTTGTCGTGGGTGTCGCAGATGAGCGACGGGGTGTTCTCACCCGCCGCGCCGACCAGCTTGATGTAGTGAGTCTCGTTCTTGCCGGCCTTCTGTGTCCCAACCTTGGCGACGACGCCGGTGACCTTGACCTTCTTGCCGCCCACCATATCGGGCTTCGCGTTGGCTGCCTCCACGGCCGCGCTCACCGTCAGCACGTCCGAAGCCGCCGCAGCGGTAGCAGACGGGGCGCCGCTCGCCGCTGGAGCCTGTGCCGTCGCCGTCGCCGCGCTCGAAGCACCGTCGCTGCCCTTGCTCCCACAAGCAGCGGCGGCGAGAGCCGCGGCCGAACAGATGAGCCGTGCCAGCGATCGGGGACTCTCCATCGGCCGCATCCTACGGTGAGCGAACGACCATCTTCCCGATCGAGCGGCCGCGATCCGTGTCGACGAACCCGACGAGGTCGGGCTGGTCGGCGCGAACGCAACGGCGCGTGCGCCGCCCGATGTGCAAGCCACGCTGAGAGCACGATCTGTAGCGGTCTCGCTCGGCTCGCCCATGCTACCGAGCGTGGGTGTCCAACCCCTTTTCGATCCGCGTGCTCACAGCCGGCGACGGCGCCCGATACAACGAATTCCTCGCCGCAGGCGCCGTGGCGCACCCCGACACGCTTCGGATTTCTCCAGAGGATTTCGCGGCAGTGCCGTTCTCGACGGCGCCGAGCGAGGAGGCGATCACGTTCGCGGCGGTGCGCGACGACGGGAGCTGGCTCGGCGTGGTGAGCTTGGAGCGCGAGCGCGGCCGAGTGAAGCGCCGGCACATCGCGTGGGTCGTGCGCATGCGGCGACACACGAAGTCCGGTTTTGGCAGGCCGGGGTGCACTGCCCCGCGGGCTCTGTCGACACCGTCTCGTCGATGGACTCGTGATCACACGCGACGAGCGCCAGCGCGAACAGGAGCACACCACGCAAGCAAGACATGTCGAAAGCGTAGCGTGACGTGGTCACGTGGACGACGGGGAGACTGTCAGTCTTCAGGTCAGCTGATCACCCACGACGGCGACCCTCGTCGGATCCGCGGGATCGAACCGAACCTCCACGCGGCTGCCCGGCTGGAATCGAGGGAAGTCGATCTGGCGGAAGAAGCCCTTGGCGGTCGCGTCGAACGGCGGGCGGTCCTGCGCCTCGATGCGCAGCGTGAGGACGAGGTGGGGCACACGACCATAATAAGGCCCCGTCTCGTCGACCTTCTGGATCACGGCGTGCGCGGGGACTCCGATCTCGAGGACGCGAGCTCGTTCGTCTCGCTCCTTTCCCGCGCGCCGGAGCATGCGGCCCATGAAGTAGATGAAGGGCACGAGCCACGCGACGTTGATCGCGATGATGACGATGCTTCCCGTATCCACGCGGCCATGTTCGCACGCCAGCGCCGCATGAGGTTGCTCGAGTATCCTTCGAGCCGTGATCCAGATCTTCGGGACGGCCAAGTGCAAGACCACCCGTGCAGCGCAGAGGTTCTTCGCCGAGCGGCGCATCAAGGTGCAGGTCGTCGAGCTGCGCGAGAAGGGTCTTTCGAAAGGAGAGCTCACGAGCGTGGCGCGTGCCGTTGGCGGAATGCAGGCGCTCTATGATCGTGACAGCGCACGCGTGAAGGAGCGCGGGCTCCAGCACAGCGCTCCGAACGACGCCCGCCTGCTCGAGCTCTTCCTCGACGACCCGCTCTTGCTTCGCACACCGATCGTTCGGGATGGACAGCGCGCCGCTGTCGGCGCCGACGAGGCGGCGTGGAAGGCGTTCGCGGACGCGGCGAAGGGCGGCTGAGGACGGTTCGTGGCCGGTCGGCCCGGCTCACCGCGGTCTTCGCGTAGAGCCGCGAGGTTTCCGGGACTTCGCCGCCGGCGTCGCCCTCGACTTGGGGCGCTCGACGGCTTCCGCTCGCTTGAGATCGCGCAGCGTGGGCAAGAGGAGCTTGCGCCGGAGGAGAACGACGAGACGCTCGCTCAGATGCGTGGCGTTCTCGACGATCGCGGCGAGGTCGTCACCGGCCCGGGGCACGATTCCCGTCCGGAAGAGCTCGAGCTCGACTCGCACGAGGTTGCGTATCGCGGTCACGTAGGAGGAGACGATCGTGTGCGGCAGCATCGACGGAGAGATGCCGGCTCGGCGCGCGGCTCCCAACGTCTGAAGGAGTTGGAGGTCGTCACCGGCGAACGCCTCCTCACCCTGTTCGTCACGAGTGGGCGTGACGGCTCCCAACGAGACGAAGAACTCCAGCTCTTCTGCCGGCATTCCTGCCGCGAGCAGCTCCGCGCGTGTTCGCCGTGACGTGGGCTCCTTCGCCTTGAGGCTCCGCTCGATCGTCAGGAGCGCATCGTCCAAAGGTGCGTCCAGCGATGACGCGTCGAGCGCTTCGCGGATCACGCTGAGAGGCAAGAAGTGCGACCGCTGCGCCTCCTTGATCGCGCGAATTCGCGGAACGAGCCGCGGATCGTAGTACGCCATGTTCTTGCTCGTCCGAACCTGCGGCTCGGGCAACAGGCCTTCACGGATGTAGTGCTTGATCGTCGGCGACGGCACGCCGCTTCGCCGCGCGAGCTCGCTCATCTTCACGAGCGACGAGCGATCGCGTTGTTCCACGCGGGGTCTTGCCACTGCCCAAAGGTATAAGTTGCAAGTTGAACTTTCAACTTGTACTTTCCGGCACCCGCCAAGGGGAGGAACAGCCATGGGCAAGCAACGTCCTTTCTTCTTCGGTCCGTCCTGCGCGTTGGTGACCACCCTGCTCTCGGCCGCGTGCGCCGACGACGGTTCCGGATCTGGCGCAGGCGGCGGTGGAGGGGCTGGGAGTGACGTTAGCGTCACGTCCACCGCGACATCCGGAACCTCGAACACCTCGGCTTCGGGCATGAGCACGTCCACCACGAGCGGCGCAGGCGGCAGCGGCGGAGCCGGCGGAGGAGGGCTCGACGATCCCGATCTGGACGGTCCGTTCTCGATCACCGAGCTCGACGCGACGACCACGTCACCGACAGGGAATGAAGTGCCGCTCCATGTGGCGTATCCGTCGTCGGGGCCGGCGCCGGGCCCCTACCCCGTCATCGTCGTGGCGCACGGGTTTCAACTGCCGGCGTCGCAATACACATCGTACGTCCGTCGCCTGGCGAGCCACGGCTTCGTCGCGCTCACCGCCGACTACCCGGCGGGCTTCGTCGGTGTGAACAACGTCGAGAACGCGACGGACCTGATTGCAGCCCTCGACTGGGCTGCGTCTGCGCCGGAGCTCTCGGGGGCCGCCGACGCTTCTGTTGCAGGAATGACCGGTCATTCGATGGGTGGAAAGCTCGCGCTCCTCGCGGCAACGATGGATGACCGCGTGCAGGCGGTCATCACGCTCGACCCCGTCGACGGCTCGATGAACTGCTCGCCCCAAGATTGCCCCGACGTCTCCGACCTCATGCCGCTGGACATCCCGACGGGATTTCTCGGCGAGACGCTCGACGCGTCGGGCGGATTCATGTCGTGCGCGCCGGCAGCAGACAACTACACGACCTTCTACGCGGGCACCACGTCACCCAGCTTGATGGTGACCGTGATCGGCGCGAACCACATGAGCTTCTTGGATGACGTCGCGAGCTGCGGCTTCACGTGCAGCTTCTGCAATCCGGCGACGCTCGACAATGCGACGGTCAACGCATTGAGCAAGGCCTTCACGGTCGCGTTCTACCGGCGCTACCTGAGCCAAGAGCTCGGCTATGAAGCGTACCTGACCGGCGCAGAAGCCGAGGCGCGGTACGTGACGCCGGGTCTGGCAACGATCGAGTCCAAGTAGCGGTCCCTCCGCTTGGGAAGGTCCAGCTGGACGACGGAGCTACGGGCTGATGCGCGCGACGAACATGTGTGCCGCGTTCGGATTGGGGCTGGGCTGCCCGGCGACGTTGCCGGCGCTCCTGCCGGTGACGTACGTGTAGCCCGAAGCGGTGACCGCGGCGACAACGGGCTCTTCGAACTGCACCTGCCCGTCCCCACGATCGAGCGTCTCGACCCAGACCGTCTCCCACGCACCGGTGCTCGGAGCGCGGCGAAACTTCACGATGGCGACGTCGGTTTGCCCGCGTGACCTTTCGACGGTGCCCATCGCCGTCGGGATCGAGAAGGTGCCGCGGAACGAGAAGACGACGTAGATGTTGCCAAACGCGTCGGAGCCTACGTGCGCGATCTGGGCGTGGGCCGGATCGCCGGACGTGCTCAAGGTCTCGTCGAAGAACGGTGTGCAGGTCGAGCCGGCGCATGCTTGGACCACGACACGATTGCCTCCCGGTGCAGTGGCGAGGACGGGACTCGTCGAGCCGCCCTCGGGCTCGCTGAGCGCGGCTCCCACGTTGCAGTCTTGAATGGCCTCGAACCCGACGTTGCTGCTGGTCGCGTAGGCGGCGCGACAGACGGCGTTTCCGTCGTATTGAAGCAGGAAGAAGCCTGAGGGCGTTGCGTCCACGTCGCCGCAGGGAGCTTGAAAGCCCCCTTCGTAGCAGCCGGAGACGATCACGTCGTCGCTGCGCCTTGCGAGCGCGACCGACCCGGAGATATCGCTCGCGGTGCCACTGTAGACGGCCTGCGCCACCGGTCCGCCGTCCGGGTCGAGGCGCGCCAAGAGCGAGGTCCCGTAGAAGTCGGCGCCCACCGGCTCGAATGGCCCCTGACCGTCCAAGTCGACCTGTCCCATGATGGTCGCGCCGAGCCACACCTCTTCCGCCCCGTCCCTCGTGCGGACGGCGAGGACCGGACGGCTGTACTCGCCGGTGAAGGCGTCGGCGCGCAGCTCGATGCCGGCGGGAGAAAGGCGCAGCAGCTCGAGGCTGCCGGTGGGAGCTGGGGGCGGCGCTCCCGTGTTTGCCAGCTCGAGCCCCAACGCCCACGCACGCCCTCCAGCGGCGGCGGCGTCGGCGATCACGTAGCTGCCATAGTCGTTGCCTCCCCTTTGATCGACCGCACTCCAGACGCTGGTCGACTCCTTGGTGCTCGAGAGTGCGATCGCCATTCCTCCGTGAAGGCCTGCCCCCATCGGCGAGGTCACCGGCGATCCTGCAATGGTCGTGGCGGAGCCGGGATAGGCGCCGGTGACGAAAACATCTTCTCCCGCACCGAGCTCGTCATCCGTCCCGATGCCGGCCGGCAGCCCATTGGGCTCGTACCAAACCCATTCGATCTCGTGTCTGCAGACGTCGACCTGGCCGTTGCAGTTCACGTCGGCAGACGGATCCTCGACGGCGACCGGAACACAATTCTCAGCAGGCGCTGGGCCGACGTCGGTGCACGCCTCCCAACCCGATCCGTCCGCGTTGCAGGTTCCCTCGCCGGTGCGGCAGGTGCCGACATTCTCCGTACCGGCCGGCCCGTTGTAGCAAGGCTGCGGTGCGTCGCCAGGCACACAAACGTCGTAGACGAACTCGTACTCCTCGAGGCCGACCACGTCGCGGCATGAAGCGAGGCCGACCAAGACAGCGAGCAGCACTCCTCCGCGCATCAAAACACCCCCGCGACGCCGACGAAGCCGAGGCCCGCCTGGACACTGACAGATGCGTCACCTTCCGTCTCGCCCCACCGGCTACCTCCCTGCGACACGACCAAGAAGAATGCACCTCCGGTGGCGAGCACCGCCGCCGTGATCAGTGTCCCGGTGGAGGCGTCGGCCAGCGTCGCCGCATCCTCGGCAAGGTGTCGATCGCCGCGCAAGCAGCGCTTCTCCACGCACCGGTCGTCGAGCTCGGAGGTCTTCGACAGCGCCAGCCCGCCGGTGATGGCGCCCGCGATTCCGAACGCGCCCGCCGCGGAGAACGAGAGGATCGTCGGGATCGGCGTCCGCGCCAGATCGTCGAAGGCGGACTCTGCGTCGCTGGTCTGGCGAACGAGCGCAATGCGCACGCGCTGTCGTTCGCCGGGCGCCAGCGAGACCTCTTTGCTGAAGGGCTCGTGTTCCGGTGCGGACGCGGTCACGGTCACTGTTCCGGGAGGAACGGCATGGGGTCCCGGCCCCGTGACGGTCTCGCCGCCGACCGTCATCGTCGCACCAGACGGCAGCGAAACGACCTCGATCTCGACCAGGCCGACGCGGCCATAGAGCTCGGCGCGCTCGCGGACGGCGAGCTCCTGCGCGATCTTGAACTCGGAGCGGGCGTCGGGAGCGAGCTGCTCGGCGACGATCCTGTCATAGGTCTTGATGGCTTCGACGTTCTGTCCCAGCGCCATTTGCGTCCGCGCGATCAAGAGGAGGATCGTCGGCGCGTGGTGTGCCGCTTCCGCCTGTTGGGCCAGCTCGAGAGCTTCCTTCGGATCGCCGTTGAGCAGCTGGTCTTGAGCCCTCTCCGCGAGCTCCCGGGCGCGCGTCCGGCCCTCGTCCTCCTGCGCAAGCCCAGTCGCGCCGACGCCGACGCACGCCAGGAGAAGCGCGAACGCGAGGCCATGCTTCACAGCCCGAACCGGATCCTTTCTTTCTGTGGCTTCGCCGAGGTCTGGGGCGGCGGTGCGGGTGGGCTCGACGACTCGGAAGATGACGGCGACGCCGAAGGCGATGATGACGGCGACGAAGCAACCGTCACGGCCGACGCGGGCGCCTCCGGCGGGGTGGGTGCGACCTGCACCGACGGAAGGATCGGCGCCTGTGCGTTTCTGCTCGACGGCTGGTCAGAGCCTCGATCGGCGCTCGCCTGCTGCGGCCCCGACGGAGCCGTCGCTGCCGGGCTCGAGCGCAACACGGCGAGCACCGCGATCACGGCAAGCGCCAGGACCGGAGCGGCCGCGAGAGCGAGCGTGGAAGCCGGAAGACCCTGGGTACGCCGCGGTCCGCTGTGATTGCTCGCGAGCGTCTGGGCTTGCTCCATAGGAGCCCCGGTCGGCGTCGGCTCGATCGGCGGAAGCGAGATCCGCATCGGGCCCTCGAACGGTCGCCGCTCGCCGGCCGCGATCGCAAACGCATTGACCATCTCGTGCGCCGTCGCGTAGCGATGCGCCGGATCCTTCTGCAGCGCGCGCTCGAAGAACACGTCGAGGGCCGGCCAAAGCCCCGGGACGATGTCGACCACGCGGCGCGGTGGCTCGGTGCAGATCTTCACGAGCAGATCGCCCTGCGTGCCGCCGGAAAATGGGACGGTCGCCGTCAACATGCGAAACAGGATGACGGCGAACGCCCACAGATCGGTGCGACCGTCCACCTCGCGAGCGGCGCGCACCTGCTCGGGGCTCATGTAGGTGGGCGATCCGATGATCGAGTCGGTGCTCGTCGGATCGTCGGGTGTCCCCGAAGGCCCGACCGCGACCTTCGCGATGCCGAAGTCCACGATCTTGACGATCTCGTCGTCGTCGATGCGGGCGAGGAAGATGTTCGCCGGCTTGAGGTCGCGGTGAACGACGTTCGCGGCGTGAGCCTTCGCGAGGCCCTTCGCGATCGGAACCGCGATGGACAGCGCGTCACGTGGTGACATTCGCCCGGTGCGCTGCAGCCGCCTCGCGAGGTCCTCGCCCTCGAGCAGCTCCATCACCATGAACGGCGTGTCGCCGTCGAATCCGTAGTCTTGGACCGCCACGATGTGTGGGCTCTTGAGCTGCGCGGCAGCGAGCGCCTCGCGTTCGAAGCGAGCGCGCAGCGCGGGCTGTGCGCGCACATGCTCGCCCATCAGCTTCACGGCGACACGGGCGCGGAGCAGCGTGTGCTCGGCGAGCCACACCGAGCCCATGCCGCCGTGCGCGAGCGGATGGATCAATCGGTATCGGTTCGCGAGGACAGCGCCTTCGCGCAAAGCGGACACGGGGACGGAGTTTAACGAAGGGATCGTCGTGATCCCACCCTCGCGCCGAGCGAAGCGGTGGAAATTCGCGGTTGTGCAAGACCTTGCACAATCCGTCGCAGGCGCGGCGGCCGGCCGACCGGTCGGCCCCGCGGATCGCAGTAGGGTACCGTGGGTCGTGGCTTCCTCCCGTCACGACCTCCACGGTGCCGTTCCCCAGCGCTCGCGCGTCGCGCTGGTGCTCATCGACGTCATCAACGCGATGGACTTCCCCGAGGGCCCGCTCTTGGCGAAGCACGCCCTGCCTGCAGCAAACCGCATCGTTCACCTCAAGAACCGCGCGAAGAAGGCCCGCGTTCCCGTCATCTACGCCAACGACAATTTCGGCCGGTGGCGCTCCGACTTCCGCGCCACCGTCGATAACGCGAGAACGCCGGGGATGCCGGGCGCGGAGATCGCGAACCTGCTGGTTCCGGACGACGACGATTACTTCGTCCTCAAACCGAAGCACTCTGCGTTTTACGGATCGACCCTCGACCTGCTCCTGCACTACCTCGGGAGCGAGGTGCTGGTCCTCGCCGGGTTCGCCGGCGACATCTGTGTGCTCTTCACCGCGCAGGACGCGTTCTTGCGCGACCTCGGCGTCGTGGTTGCCAAGGATGCGACGGCGTCGGAGAACGTCCGAAAGAACGACGCAGCGCTTGCCTTCATGCGCGAGCGCCTTCGCGCCGACGTTCGGACTTCGGCGAGGATCGATTTCTCCGCGCTGCGCAGCTCGCAGCGCGGTTCCGCCGGGTAGAAAGCCCGCCGATTCACATGCGCGTTGCGTTCCTGACTTTCGACGGCGAGCCCGATATCGCAGAGGACGATCGCGCGGCGCTGCCCGCGCTCGCTGCGCGAGGCATCGATGTCGAGCCCGCGATCTGGGACCGGCCCGACCTCGACCTCGGCGCCTACGACGCAGTGGTGCTGCGATCCTGCTGGGACTACCACCGGAAGCCGGACGCTTTCTTGCGACTGCTCGGCGATCTCGAGCGCATCCCGCTCGCGGCTCACAACCCGCCGGCAGTGTGCACCTGGAATGTTCACAAGGGATATCTGCTCGACCTCGCTCGACGCGGCGTGCGCATCCCCGAGACCCGCTTGGTCCCGCGTGGCTCGCGGCTCGGCGATCGCGACGTGATCGAGCGCTCGGGCGCGCTCGTCGTGAAGCCCGCGATCTCGCTCAACGGCGATGACACCTTCGTCTTTGACGAGGGATCTGCGCGCGAAGCAGCCGAAGCTGTGAACGCGCTCGCGCAGAAGCGTGACGTCATGCTTCAGGCGTTCGTCTCCGAGATCCACGACGCGGGCGAGCTGTCGCTCGTGTTCTTCGACGGAGCCTTCAGCCACGCGGTGAAGAAGCTCCCCCGCGCGGGAGAGTTCCGCGTTCAGGTGGAGCATGGCGGCACGCGGAGCGTCGTGACCCCTCCGGCAGCGGTCGTCGAAGAAGCGCAGCGCATCCTCGAGATGGCGGGTCCCCGACTCCTCTACGGCCGGGTCGACGTCGTACCGACCTCCGGCGGCATCGTTCTGATGGAGCTCGAGGTCCTCGATCCCACGCTCTTCCTCGAGCTCGACGAGCGTGCACCCGACCGATTCGCCGCGGCGCTCGAGGCGCGTCTCCGCAGCCCGCGCTGAGAGATTGCGACCCCTCGTCGATTTCGATGCGACGACGTCGGCCTGACCGTGTCCGTGTCGGTGCATGCCGACGAAAACCGTCCCTCTCCTTGCCCTCGCCGGCTTTACCTTCGCCGTTGGCGCCTGCAGCGACGACGAGGCGGGCAGCGGCGGCGCCGACACGACCTCTGCGACGGCTGCGACCTCGGGCCCCTCCACGCCGGCGTCATCCGGCCCGTCCACCACCGATGCCTCTTCGACGGTGACCGACGCGACTGCGTCGAGTGCCTCGAGCGGCTCGGGCAGCGCGAGCGGCGGAGCCGGTGGAGGCGGCGGCGAGCCGATGCTCTGCAATGGCGAGATCTGTCACGAAGATCAGACCTGTGAGCCGAGTGGCTGCACGTTTCCTTGCACGGGCTCGATGGTCCCCGGCGACTACGCGACGCTCCAAGCTGCGGTGACCGCGCTGAACGGGATCCCCGGCTCGGTCATCTGCCTGGCGGCGCAGGACTACGCCGAGCCGAGCTTCGTCATCTATGGCGAGGACCTGACGATCGTCGGTCCATCGGCGTCGCAGACCACCATCTCTCTGACCCCGAGCGTGACCCTCAGAAAGAACGTGAAGCTGCGCGGAGTGACCTTCACCACGCCGGTGAACGTGACGGGCTCCTTCAACCTCGGCGCCGACATCGAGGCGACGGCGGTCCAGTTCGAGCAAGGGCTCGATCTTCACCGCGGGAGCGGCACGAGCCCCATCGATTTGCTGCTCGACAGATGCGACGTCGCCGGGGGCATCTCCACGGTCGACAACACGACGGGCGTCTACGGCGGGTACACCGTGACCGTCAACAGCAGCTTCATCCACGACACGCCCGACGATCCCTGCGTGCGCGCCTATCTTTCGCAGAGCTCGGCCGACCTTACGCTCGACCTGAGGGGGAACACAATCGTCGGCTGCGAGCGTGGGATCGACGTCGATGTGTATTCAGTGAGCGGCAGCAACGACGTCGCCCTGAACCTCTACAACAACATCGTCGCCAACCACTCGATCTTCGGCATCTCGATCGTCGTCAGCGGCGATGAAATGATGGACACCGCCAACAATGCGCTCTTCGGCAACGCGGCGAACTACGCGGGCGCCGCCGTCGACGGTCCCGGCTACGTGAAGATGGATTGCCTGCTGGACGCCTCGACGACGCCACCCGGGCTCTCCGCCGGCTCACCGTGCCTCGACGCGGGCGACGCAGCGCACGCGCCGGCCACCGACTACTGGGGCGCTGACCGGGGAGCACCGCCGGACATCGGCGCCGTCGAGATTCCGTAGGAGGATGCACGCGTCTTTCGCATCGTGCGCTCGCCGAGCTTGCGCAGCGCTCGGTCGACGTCACTGGCGGTAACGACGCCGACCACGCGTCCATCGTCACCGACGACGGGCAGCCACCGCACCTCGCGGGCACGCATCAGGCCTTCCAGCTGTGCGACCGGGAGCTCTTGGTGGACGCAGAACACGCCGACGAGCATGGCGGCCCGGACCTGCAGCGACGAGAGGGGCCTGTTCGAGCGAAGAGCAGCCATGCAGACGCACCGATCCGTGAGCGACCCGACGGGCAGGCCTTGCTCATCGACCACCGGCATCGTGTGGATTTCGTAGTCCCACATCTCCTCGGCGGCCTGGGCGAGCGAGCCTTCGACCGTGCAGCACTGTGCCGGGCTCGTCATGACGTCCCTGGTCTTCATGCCAGGCACTTCGCCGCGCGCGTGGATTTGGATGCACCCGAAGACGCCGGCGCCTCAAGGTCGTGCCAAGAGGCCGCGCAGGGGGACTGTGTCGATCGGCGATTCCCTGAGCTTCTCTCGCTGGAGGATGGCGTTGGCTGCGAACAGGCCGGAGCTGAAGGCCCCCTCCATCAGCATCGCGGGGATCGGGAGCGAGACCCAGTCGCCGGCGAGGTGGAGCCGTGCGTGCTCGGTCCTCGTCGAGGGTCGCCGCGCCGCCATGCCGACGTGGAGGGCAGTAAAGTCGCCGCGCACGCGAAGGTGCTCGAGGCGCACCGTCATCCCCGAGAGCTCGGGGAAGAAGCGGACGAGCTCGGCGCGCAGGGCCGCGCCAATCTCGGCGTCGTCTCCGAAGGCGTCCGGCACCGCATAGCTGTGAAGCTCCAGCACGGCGCCGCCGTGGCGCCCGACCCAGTCGGCGTCCACCCGGGTCACGCGGTGGTAGGCAGCCACCGCATCGAGCAGACGAATGCGCTCGGTGGTGACGAACGCAGGCAGGTCCTCGGGAATGTCTCGGTCGATCCAGAGACGCAGGACTGCGTAGCGCTGCCCGCTCTTCAACCCGGCGAGCCGCTCGATGGTGGGCGGGCAGGCGGCACAGAGCCCCGGCGAGCGGAGCGCCAACGCGCGAGCTTCGCGTGCAGGCGTGGCGATCACCACGTCGTCGAAGCGGACGCCATCGACGGCGAAGCCTGAGCCTACGGCTTCGATCGTCTGGACCGAGGTGCCGGTAACCACGCGCACGTCGAGCGAGGCGAGGTGCCGCTCGATCGCAGCGATGACGCCGTCCGCGTACGACGCCGCCGGGTAATCGTAGAGCAGACCGTGGTCATGCGAGAGGTAGTAGAAGTGGAATGCCTTCACGACCTCGGCTGCGCTGAGCCGGTCGTCCTCGGCGAAGAACGCCCGCGCAAAGATCGTAAAAACGCGACGGAGCCGGTCGGGCAGGCGCGCGACCTCGGCAAAGGCGGCGAAGCTCGTGTCGTCCAATGCGGCGAAGGTCTTCTCGCGATCGAACTCCAAGAAGGCGTTCATGCGCTCGCGCGCCGGACCGAAGACGACGTCGCCGATCTTGTAGAGATCCTTTCCGGCGAGGTCCAAGAGGTTGAGTCCCGGCACCGTCTGCACGTCGCCGAAGCTCCAGCGGCGCCCGTCGCGATCGACGATTGTGTAGTCGGCGATCGGAACGAGCTCTTTCCGGACGCCAATCGTCTCGAGGAAGGTGTTGAGGTTGTAGTACTGCCGGAAGAACGCGTGAAACCCGTGGTCCAGCTCGTACGGCGCACCGTCCACCTCGATGCGCTCGCCGCCGATCTTTCCGCCGATGCGCGGCGCCTTCTCGAGCATCGTGACCGCAAATCCACGCCCGGCGAGCGTGGACGCGGCGGCGATCCCGGCAAGGCCTCCGCCGATCACGGCAACGCTCGAAGCACGCTCCAGGCGCAGAGGCGCGCGATCGTCGACCACGTTGAATCGATGGCGATAGCCGCCGAGGCGGCCGGAGATCGAAGCCCCGATGGGGCGCGCGATCGAGCGAGCGACCCTGCGAATCAACGGAAGATGCGTGCTCACAAGTATCCCTCGGCGACGCGGCGCGCGTCTTTGCAGGTGGCGTCCTGTTCGAGACGTGCAATGCGAAACCAGCTCTTCGCCGGGACCGGCTTCGACTTCGGCGGCTCGCCGAGGAACGGCGATGTCGACCCCAGAACCACCTGCTCGGTGCCGAAGGCCAGACGCCCTCCGAAGGTGCCGTCGGTGAGAAACGCGCCGTCGAAGCGTGTCCAGCTTCGCTGGACGATGTACATCGAGCCATTGACGAGCCCCTCCACCCGGATGGTCACGCCCGGCTTGTCGTCGCGGTCCTGATCGAAGACACGGGGGTCGTCGCTCTTCGTAGGGAGAGCGTCCGTCTCCGGCGCCTCGAGCTTCGCGCCGACGACGACCGTCCGCCGGGGCTGCTTGATCTTGACGACTCCTTCCTCGACGACCAGCTCTGCGTCCAAGACAGGCCGCGGAATCGAGCGGCGAAACGCCTTCGGCAGGACCGTCGTAACGACACTGCTGCCGCTGTCGAGCGTCATGCGGCAGAGCGAGCCTCTCCCCTTCAGCCTGCCGTCGGCGTCGACGAGATCGTGGAGACTGACGACGGTGGTGGTGGCTTCGACATCTCCGACGACCGGAATGCTTGCCGATGTCGTCATGCGCTGCACCAGAACCCACCGGCCGTCGAACGCGCCCGCGCTCGCCTTCGTGGACAGCGGCAAGGCAGCCGCAACCACTGCGAGGCCGCATGCCGTGCGGAAGCAAGCCCGTGTTCGTTTCGCACCCATTCGATGTCCCTCCGTCCTTCAGCCCCGCTGTCCGAGAATGCTCCGCGCTGCGGCCCGTCCCGAAAGCGCCGAAAGCGGCAGCCCCCCGCCGGGATGCGCGCTACCCGAGGCCAGGTAGAGCCCCGGAACCTCGCCGACCACGTTCGCCGGTCGCTTGAACGCGGCGTTCCACGAATGGCTCGCCGCCCCATAGAGAGCGCCGCGGCTCCCGGGGAACCGTCGTGCGAGCTCGGCGGGCGTGCGCCGCCAGAGGACTTCATCGTCCGTCGCGATGATTCCGGCCTCTCGAAGGCGGTCCATCATGCTGCGCTCGAGCGTCCGCCACGCTGCCAGATCGCGCACGCCAGAGGCCGGCTCTGCCGGCGCGTTCGCCATGACGAAGAGCGGCTCGTGATCCGGCCAGCCGGCTCGCCCGTGCGCACGCTCCTGGGCGCAGACGTAGACCGTCGGAGAGATCGGCGGTCGATCCCGATCGAACAAATCGACGAATTCGTCGAGGTACACCTCCGGAAACAGGACCGTGTGCGCCGGTCGCGGCGCCTCGGTTCTCCGCGCGCGAACGATGGCACAGTAGCCGGACGTCGACGGCTCGCTCGGCGCGGCGAGCGCGCGACGCAGCCGCTCGGGCAGGAGCGACGAAGCGACGTGAGCCACATCGGCGTTCGCGATGACGGCGCCCGCCTCGAGGACCTCCCCCGTTTCGAGCATGACCCCTCGCGCGGCGCCCGCCTCGACGACGATGCTCTTCACTCGGCACCCCAGCTCGACCTCCACACCGAGGGTCGTCGCCGCACGGTGGAGCGCACGCACGAGCTCGTAGGTGCCGCCCCTCACCCCGGATGCACCGTCGACGAGCTCGACGTGCGCGATGCAATTCAGCGTGGCGGGGGCGCGCCGAGGATCCGATCCGTTGTAGGTCGCATACCGGGCGAGCAGATCCCGCAGATGCGGCGAGCTGACGCGCTTCTCGATGCTCTTGTACATCGTCCCCCACGCATCCAACCGGGACGCCTCTTTC
The DNA here is from genome assembly GCA_041940405.1 of Polyangiaceae bacterium. Taxonomy (GTDB): domain Bacteria; phylum Myxococcota_A; class Polyangia; order Polyangiales; family Polyangiaceae; genus Xiheicaenibacterium. Next base: position 23,518 of record JBGTSH010000010.1, on the reverse strand, counting down.
AAGCCCGAGTACCCCGAGCGGACGAAATCGCTCATCGTCGGCGCGTCACCGAGGACGAACCGCCGGCGGGCGACGTTCCATATGTCTTTTGCGTATGCGAGGAAGCCGTCGAGCTGCGCGGCCGCTCGTTCACCGAGGACGCGGCCGACGTTCGCTCGCGTCGTCGAATAGCTCGATTCCACGTCGAGGACGGTCCCGTCCGGCCACAGGTAGCGCATGAAAGGCTCGGGACGGCGGAGCGGTGCCTCCTCCGCCAGACGCATTCCCGCCAATTGAAGGAGATCGTCGAAGACGTACGGCATCGTGAGCACGCTCGGCCCTGTATCGACCTCGATGCCGTCGAGCACGGTGGTGCCCGCCTTCCCGCCCGGCTGCGCAGCCGCCTCGAGGATGCGAACGGTCTTCCCCGCGGCCGCGAGATGAATGGCCGCAGCGAGACCCCCGACACCCGCCCCAATCACGATTGCGTCAACCACGCTCTCCTCCTCCCAGGCGCGCCAAGAGCCGCCCTTGAAGCGGAACCGTCGTGCGCCGTTTCGGTGCAACCAGCGCATCGAAGTCCCGGTCGCCCGAAAGGACGAAGCGATCGTTCTTCTCGAGACCGGCGATCAGGCGCTGCTCGAGCTCGGCAGGCGGGGCGTTTCGTTGGAGCTCGCACGGCGCGCCGATCGAGACGACCGCCGTGGGCTCCGGTGCCTCGCGAAAGCCGTACGAGAGCGACACCGGCACGACAGCCGCACCGCTCTCCGCGGCGAGGACGTTCACGCCGCGGTGGAGCCCGAGCGGCCTCAGATGGGGCGGCCGCTGCGCTCCTTGCGGAAAGATCCATGCAATCCTGCCCGGCCTGTCGGCGAGCTTCGCGTAGCGATGGAGCTCGGCGATCGCGGTGCGCGGGCTCGAAGGATGAAGCGGCACCGCGCCGATCCAACCGAAGAACGGGAGGCGATCGAGGTTGTCGGCGTCCATCAGGCAATAGCTCTCCGCCCCGAGCGCCTCGTCGATGAGGACCACGATGAACGCGTCCCACCAGGAGACGTGGTTCATTGCGAAGACGAGCGGCGCCCGCCACACGCGGTCGCGCGCCGGTTCGAGACCGGAGACGAACACGCCATCGAACGCGGCTCGGAGCCTTCGCCGCGCGTACCATCGCGCGAGCCGCAGAAACCACGGGCGACGTGCGGTCTCGACGCTCATGCGAGGCCCCTCCGGGCCGACCTGGCGCCATAGCTGCGCCCGGCCCATCGGATGTCGCCGCGCAGGCTCCATCGAAGAGAGTTGATTGCGATGGCGATGACGACCAATGCGCCGATCGCGTGGTGCAGAATGCCCGCAGGGGACTGTCGCCAGCGCACGGTCAGGATCAGACGTTGCACGACGTTGGCGCCTACGGCCACGGCGGCGGGCAAGGCGTCCAGCTCTCCGAAGGCCGCCGCGCCGAGCGAGAACCATGGGACCACGAACGCTGCCAAGTAGAGGCTCACGACGAAGGCGAGCCCGCCCGAGCCTCCGACGCCTTCGTGGATGTTCTTGGAGAACCCCTCCCAGACGGAGCGCCCCGATCGATACATGCGGCACGAGGCGATCCACGTGCCGTCGATGAACGCAACGCGGACGCCGGCGCGCTTCGCTGCACGGCAGAGGGAGACGTCGTCGACGATCTCGTCTCGGACGGCGCCGAAGCCCCCCACGCGACGGAGCGCCTCACGGCGAACGGCGAGCACCTGTCCGTTCGCCGCGACCACTCGAGGATCTCTCGATCGCGAGACGAGCTCGAGAGGAAGCCACGATACGTACGAGAGGAGGAGGAACGGCACGACCAGGCGCTCGACGAGCGAGCCGGTGATCTGGCGTGGAACGGCGGTCACGAGCTCCGCGCCCGTGCGCAGGATCGATACGATTCGTTCGAGCCCATCGGGCTCGAGGATCACGTCGGCGTCGAGGTAGACGAGGAGATCGCCCGTCGCCGCTTCGGCGAGCCGCTCGCACGCATGCGGCTTGCCGACCCATCCCGGGGGCAGCCGGCCATCACCACGCAAGACGCGAAGGTTCGGGATCTCGGCGGCGAGCTGCGCGAGGACGCGCGGCGTCTCGTCCGTCGATCCGTCGTCGTACACGACGATTTCGTGGATCGCATGCCGGCTCTTGGCGAGCGCACGGAGCGCAGCAGGCAGCCGCGCAGCCTCGTTCCGGGCAGGGATGAGCACGCTGACAGTTCCGCCATGTTCTTCGCCCGGTCTACCGCGCCGCCAGGTTGCGGCGTTGACCACGGTGAGCGCGGCAGCGGCGAGCGGGATCGCGGCGACCGACCAAGAAGCCAGGCTCACGGCCTGACCCCTGAGCCGGCGCCCCACCACGACCGGAGCAGCCTCGTGAAGCGGCCGTGACGCGAGCCGCTGAACAAGGGATGCCAGATCGACGGGCGCTGGTCCGCATGATCGATCCGCATGCGGACCAGCGGCCGGTGCCACGCGGCCGCGAGACGCCGAGGGACGACGCGCTCGGCGACCCCGTGGCCGATCTCACCGTCCTCGGCGCGCGCCGTCACGAGGTACCGTTGGTAGAAAAAGCCGTCCTCTACCTGGTGCGTGAAGCGAAGATCCAGGTCGGCGGCGCGGCCTCTGAGCATCAGCTGCTCGGCCCTCGGGAGGCCGAACCATCCGCTCGCTCCATCGATGAAGCGGAGATCGACCTCGGTGCTGGTTTGGACGCGCCCTCTGCGATCCACCGAGAGAACGACCGGCGAAGGAGGCGCGCCCCCGTCTGGCGTCAGCTGAAAGTAGATGAGGTCGCGGTTCGAGAAGGCGATGCGACCCCAGCGCCAGTCGTCGATACCGAGCTCATCGAGGCGCCGCGTGCCCGCATTGCCATCGAAGTACGCCGGTCCGCGCAGCTCGAACGACCCTTGATCCCAGTCGAGCGAGGCGCGTCCCGCTGCAGCCGCAGTGACCGGCATCCAGTCGAGCAGCCCGGGCGAGCCGGCAACCTTCGCTTCGGCGCCCTCGATCTCCACGACGCCCTGGACGCGTCCACTGGACGTGAGCGACAGATCGAGATCCGCGCGAAGACGGACATCTCCTGCTCGGCGGTCGAACTGGAAGCGGCTCTTGCCGATGCGGAGCTCGCGGCTCGAGACCTCGCGCGCGGCGCCTGCATCGGAGCACTTTAGCGCGTAGAAGTGCTCGCGACCTCCTCGGTAGACGGCGAGCGCGATCGCGAGCGAGCCAGGCCCGCTCGGATCCTGTCGCATCGGCACGAAGGGCAAACGCCGCGACCAGAGGAGCACCACCGCCTCCTCGGGGCCGCCGACGATGTCGACGTACCACCAGGCGAATCCCCGGGGCAGCTCGGGGAGGCTCGGCGGGGCGATGTTCGTCGCCATTCCCAGCATCATCGGTCACCCGACGCAAACATGTTGCAAACCTAAACCGTCTGTATATAGTTTGCAATATGTTTGCGTCGTCGTTCGACGTCGCGGTGCTCGGAAGCGGGCCCGCTGGTCTCGCGCTCGCGCTCGCTTGTGCAGAGCGCGGGATGCGCGTCGCCTGCGTCTCGCCTCTGCCTGACGCGCCATGGGACCGGAGCTTCGGCGTCTGGGCCTCGGAGCTCCCCGCTTTCGAACGGTTGGGAATCGAGCGGGCGGCGGTCGTCGAGGCGTCGTGGGAAGCCCCCGCCGTCTGGATCGACGAGCTAGAGGAGGTGAAGCTCGCCGGCGGGTACGTCCGACTCGACGTGCGCGCCTTGCAGCGCAGCCTTCTCGAGCGCTGCTTCGCTTCTGCGGTCGCGTTCGTTCGCGGCAGCGCGGTCGGCATCGAGCACGATGCGCGTGGCTCCACTGTCCATCTCGATGGCGATCGCTCGCTTCGCGCGTTCGTGCCGGTCGACGCAACGGGCCCGGCATCGCGTCTCGTCGAACGCGCCGGAACGAGGGTCCCCGCGCGCCAGCTCGCCTATGGCGAGCTCGTAGAGGTTGCAGAGCCGGTAGCGATGTCGCTCATGGACTTTCGCGGGCCGCGGGGTGAAACGCCCACGTTCCTCTACGCCCTCCCGCTTCACGACGGCCGCGTCTTCGTCGAAGAGACAGTATTGGCCACCCGCCAGCCCGTACCGATGGCGCTGCTCGAGCATCGGTTGAGCGAGCGGCTCGCGCGAATGGGCATCCGCCGAGGGCATGTCTTGGCCCGGGAACGCTGTGCGATCCCCCTCGGTATCGATCTACCGTCGCCGCACCAACGTGTCTTCGCGTTCGGTGCCGCCGGCGCAATGGTGCACCCGGCGACCGGCTATCAGCTCGCCCGCGTCATGGCCGCGGCTCCCGCCGTCGCCGAAGCGCTCGTTCGCGGGCCTACCCCGCGAGACGCCGTGCGCGGAGCCTACGAGACGTGCTGGCCCGCTTGGCGTCGTCGGGCCTGGGCCCTCTACGCGTTCGGAATGGAAGCGCTGTGCGCCTTCGATCACGCAGGTCTGCAAGGCTTCATGCGCGCCTTCTTCGCATTGCCCCCGGCTACCTCGCTCGGCTTTCTGCGCGGAGAGCTCGCGCCAGCCGCCGCCGCCGCCGCCATGACCCAGGTGCTCCTTCGCGCGAAGCCGTCCGTTCGAAGGCGCATCGGCGGGGTCGTTCTCGATCACTACCCAACCCTTACGCGCGCCCTGATCCCAGAGGAGATTGCATGAGCCCACCTCGTCTCGAACCCCGGCGACCCGCGAGCCCTTCTCGGTCGGGCATCCGCGTCATGCTCGATAGCCCTTCGCTTGCCGCGGTAGAGGCGGCGATGTCGCGGCTCGTCCATGCGCCGGGGGGGCGCCTGGCGACCATGGGAGCGGAGCAGATCTCCGGAGGCGGGAAGCGCTTGCGCGCGCGGCTTGCGCTCGCAGCGTCGAACGTGCTTGGCGCCGCCGAGCCGGACGCGGTGGCCTGGGCAGCCGCCGTCGAGCTGCTTCACAACGCGACGTTGGTCCATGACGACGTTCAGGACGGCGATCGAATGCGCCGCGGGCGCGCGGCCCTCTGGGCCGTTCACGGCGTCGCGCAGGCCGTCAATGCAGGCGACTTCCTCCTGATGCTGCCATTTCGAGCGCTCCGCGAGGTGTCGGACGAATATCGCGGCGACTTGTGCCTCACGCTTGCGGACTACGCCATTGCAACCGTGAGCGGGCAGGTCGACGAGCTCGACCTTCTCGGCGACCGGCGATTGGATTGGGAAAGCTACGTCGGCGCGTCGGCGGGCAAGACCGGTGCGATGTTCGCGCTCCCCATCGCAGGCGCAGCCGTGCTCGCCGGTCGTTCGCGCGACGCCGCCGCGAGGCTCGCCGCGCCATTCGTCGACCTCGGTATCGCCTTCCAGATCTACGACGACGTCTTGGATCTCTACGGCGACAAGGGACGCGAGGCCCCCGGGAGCGACCTCTACGAAGGCAAGATGAGCGCGCTCGTCGTCGAGCACCTGCTTCGGCACCGTGGTTGATCGAGCTCCTCGCGGCGTCGCGAGATACGACGCCGGCGGCCGGCGTTCACCGAGCCATCGACGCGTTTCGCGCGAGCGGCGCGGTCACCGGAGCCGTGGCGCGTATGCAGGCTCATATCGATCGAGCGATCAGCGCGCTCGCAAGCGAGCCCGGTCTGCAATCGCTCAGTCGCGGGCTCGCCGATCGTTGCACGACGCCCTCCTTCGAGCTCGAGGGGGTCGCGTGAAGCCCGACCCTACCATCGTTCTCGGTGGCGGCTTCGGCGGCCTCTCCGCTGCGGTTCGCCTTCGCGCCATGGGTCACCGGGTCATCCTGCTCGAAGCGGGCAGCGAGCTCGGCGGGCGTGCGCGGGTCTTCCGTCAGGACGGCTTCACCTTCGACGCGGGCCCGACGGTCATCACCGCGCCGTACCTGTTCGACGAGCTGTTCGCGGCGGCCGGGCGCGACCGGCGAGACTACTTCGACCTCGTGCCCGTCGATCCGTTTTACCGGGTCAGCTTCGATGACGGCGATCGCTTCGACTACGTCGGAGACGACGAGCGCCTGCTCGCCCAGATCGAGCGCTTCGAGCCGCGAGACGTCGACGGGTATCGCCGCCTGCTCGCCCGGGCTCAGGCGATCTTCGACATCGGCTACACCCAGCTGGCCGACGCCCCGTTCAGTCGACTCTCCGACATGCTGCGTATCGTGCCCGACCTGATCTCGCTCGGCGCCTACCGTTCCGTCTATGGCTTGGTATCGAGCTACCTGCGCGACGAGCGTCTGCGACAGGTGTTCACGTTTCAACCTCTCTTGGTCGGCGGAAACCCGTTCCGAACGCCGGCCATCTATCTATTGATCCATTGGTTGGAGCGAAAGTGGGGCGTCCATTTTGCCAAGGGCGGCACGACGGCGATCGTCGCCGCGCTCGCGCGGTTGCTCCGCGAAATGGGCGTCGAAGTTCGAACCAGCTCGCCCGTTCGCCGCATCGACGTCGCAAACGGACACGTTCGTGGTGTCGAGCTCGACGACGGCCGCCACATCGCAGCCCGCTCGGTGGTGGCCAACGCCGATCCGTCGACGGTCTACACGAAGCTCATCGACCCGAGGCAGCTTCGTAAGCACGGTGAGGCTTCGGTGCGGCGCAAGAAGCACTCGATGAGCCTCTTCGTCGGCTACTTCGGCACGAACCGGCGCTACGAAGACGTCGCGCACCACACGATCGTGCTCGGTCCTCGATACAAGGCTCTCCTCGAAGACATCTTCGAGCGCAAAGTCCTCGCCGAGGACTTCTCGCTCTATCTCCACCGGCCCACCGCTACGGATCCCCGCCTCGCGCCGGCCGGCCACGACGCGTTCTACGTACTGTCGCCGGTCCCCAACCAAGAGAGCGGCATCGATTGGAGCAGCCAAGCCGAGCCGTATTTCGATCGCATCCTGGATGCGCTCGACGACGGTTGCCTGCCGGGATTGAAGGGCTCGATCGTGACCCGGCGCACCGTCGATCCCCGCTATTTCGAGACCGAAATGCGGTCCCATGCCGGCGCCGCTTTCGGACCGGAGCCGCGCCTCACGCAGTCGGCGTACTTTCGCTATCACAACCAATCAGAGGACGTGGCCGGCCTCTACTTCGTCGGTGCGGGGACGCATCCGGGCGCCGGGGTGCCCGGCGTGCTCTGCTCCGCCAAGGTGCTCGAGCGCGTCCTTCCGGCGCCCGAGGCGGCGGAGCAGCCGCTGGCAGTCGCATCATGAGCACGGCTGCCGACCTCACCGGCTATCGCGAGCTTCTCGCGCGACGCGCCCGGACCTTCCGCCTCGCCTCCGTCGTGCTCGGGACGCGCGCTCGCGATGACGCTGCGGTCCTCTATGCGTTCTGCCGCGCAGCCGACGACGCCGCCGACGACGGGCATGATCCCCAGACCGCACACCAAGCCCTCGACAGCCTCGAGCTCGGACTGACCTCGGACGGTGGCGCTCCCGTGGCACGCGAGGTCGCCCTGCTCCACGTCGAACGCGGCGTGTCGCTCGACGCCGCGCGCGGGCTCGTCGCAGGCGTGCGGCGTGATCTGGGCACCGTCCGCATCGCGGACGACGCAGAGCTTCTCGACTACGCGTATCTCGTCGCGGGCACCGTCGGGGTCATGATGTGCCCGATCCTCGGGGTGCAAGATTCCCGCGCCACGAGGCACGCAGCCGAGCTCGGCATGGCCATGCAGATCACGAACATCTGCCGCGACGTCGCCGAGGACGCTCGCAACGGGCGCGTCTACCTGCCCGAGTCGCGCCTTCGCTCCGCAGGATTGACGGCTGCGCAGATCATCGATGGGTCGGCACCGCGCGCAGCGCTGAGCACCGTGATCACCGGCCTCCTTGCACGAGCCGACGCGCTGTACGAGAGCGCCGACGGCGGCCTGCGATTCCTCCCGCCGCGAGCCCGGCTCGCCGTGCTGCTGGCAAGTCGCCTGTACCGTGCCATCGGGCTCGAGATCCTCAGGCGCGGGGCCGACCCATTTCGTGGACGCGCCGTGCTGCCGTTTTGGTACAAGCTCTTCTGGTGCGTGCTCGCCCTGTCCGTCTGGCTTCGCGTCGGCTTCTCCGCGACGTTCACCCTCCACGCGGCGGGGGCGCGCCGTAGAGCCGGCTGATCATGCGATACCGCATGAAGACAGTGTCCGAGCTGACGGGCGTTCCCAGGAACACGCTCGTCGCCTGGGAACGCCGCTACGGCGTGCCCGAGCCGGAGCGCCTCGCGAACGGCTACCGGCTGTACTCGGAAGGCGATGTCGAGACGCTGATGCGACTTCGCGACGCGCTGGCCCGCGGCCTCAGCATCAGCGAGGCGATCGAGATGGTGCGCTCGGGTCAAGCGACACCGAAGCCGTCCACACAGGAGGCGATGAACGATGGCTCGGCCTACGGCGTCGTCCGAGACGACCTGGCAGAGGCGCTCCTCGCGTTCGATCGACCGCGAGCCGAGCGGGTCATCGAGCGGATCTTGAACGTGCCGTACCTCGCCGCAATCGAGGAGGTCTACTTCCCTTTGCTGCGAAAGGTCGGAGACCTCTGGCAAACGGGTGAGGCGACCGTCGCTCAGGAGCACTTCGCCACCGCGTTCGCCCGCGATCAGCTCGTGAGCATGCTGCTGCGCGCGGGGACGCGTGGCGCCGTCGGACCACGCGTGGTGTGCGCGACGTTTCCCGGCGAGCAGCACGAGCTCGGTTTGCTCGCGCTCGCGGTCCACCTCTCGCTTCGCGGGTGCCGCGTCACGTACCTGGGCGCGGACGTTCCGACCCGAGATCTCTGCCGCCTGCTGTCGCAGACTCCGCACGATTGCGTGTGCGTGTCGATCATCCGCGCGACCGCTCCCGCGCTCGTCTCCGAGTATGCGCGCGCCATCGCAGAAGCCGCGCAGCCCGCAGCCCGCATCGTCATCGGCGGAGCCGGCCTGCCGGCCGAGCCGCTCAAGAAACTGCCGAAGCGGGTCGAGCTCGTGCGTGACTGGCGCGACCTCGCGCTCGATTGATGGATCGAATCGCGCCGGTCAGGGGCAGTTGCCGGACGTGAGCACATCGCCCGTCTGCGGCACGCCGCCGTTCGATGGAAAGTCGGCGAAAGAGAGCGGGATCGAGGTGCAGCTCGCCGACCCGCAGTCCTCTTCTCGCACGACGTGGAGGTGGCGCCCCGTCGACCAGCCGGTCGTGCCGCTGAGACCGATGACTTCGCCCTGCGCGACGACGTCACCGACCGCTACGAGCACCTGGTTGAGGTGCTTGTACGCCGTCATCGTATTGTCGGCGTGCCTCAGCACGACGTAGTTTGCGTACGCCACGCACTCGGCGCCACCCCCGTCGTAGCAAGGGTCGCCGGGACCCGTCAGGTCGTACGTGAAAGCGACCGTTCCGTCAGCCATTGCCACGATCTCGGTGTTCAGTCCGACGGCGAGGTCGAAGGCATATTGGCTCGTGGGGCCGTTGTGCGAGGTGGCGCCGTTGTTGCCCTGCGTGATCGTCGCCGACACTCCGCAATGGAGCGGGGCGTAGTACCCATCGGGAGGGTCGGGCGGCAGGTCGGTCGTGCACGACGCAAACACCGACGAGATGTACCCGGTGAGAGCGCCGCTCTGGATCGAGAACCAGACGTCGTTTCCGTCGACCACTTCACCGACGACCTGCGCGACCACGTCGACGATCGCCCCGTTGGGCAGCGTCCCCACCGGCGGGTTCTGCGTGGATGGGTCCGGGCGCACGTTGAGAGTCTCGCCACCCGGCACCTCGATCCGCGCACGCGGGCAGTCATCCGACGCGCCGCCGCCGCCCTCGTCACCGCCCGTCGACGCGGTCGTCGCCGGTGCTGTGGCGGCGGTCGTGGTGACGCCGGCGCCGCCGCCACCCGTCCCTGCGCCGCCGCTGCCGGTCAGTGCGTCGTCGTCGGCGCAGCCGCCGAAGACGACGAGGGTCGCGAGGATGGCGGCGCGGGTGCTCACGTTCTCAGCGTCGAGGGGCCGCGCGCCAGCGACTCGTGAGGTCGGCCAGACCGATCTCGGACATTTGCATCAGGTGAGCCATGTGCGTGTGGGGCTCGTTGCCGCGAAAGCCTCGTACGACGAAAGCGCCCTTTCGCGCCTCGGTCGCGGGGGTGAGCGGGATCATCTCGGCTTTGGGGAGCACGCCGCGGAACGACTCGAACGGCGGGAGGACGGTCGTGCCGGTGACTTCGCTCCGGGTCATTCCGAGCCTCTCGAGGATGTGATCGCTCGTCTCTTTGACGCCCAGGTAATCGACGGGCTCGATGTTCGAGTGCGTGACGACGAACATCGTCTCGCCGCGGACGGCCCGATCGGCGAACGCTTCGAAAGGCTCGATGCTCTGCCAATTGAGCGAGCGGTCCTCGAGATACCCGACGTGCAAGCCGTCGAGCAGAATTACCGAGTCGATCTTCGAAGCCAGGTTCTGGTTCTTGAGGATCCTGAGGACGGCACCGTAGCCGGCGCTCCAAGACGAAAGCGCGATCCGCCCCAGCTTGGCATTTTCGACCCCGCGCTTCTCGATTGCACCTTCGATCCTGGTCAATAGATCGGTGAAGTTGACCGGATTGTCGAAGCGGTCCTCGTACGGGCCGGAGCCGACGCCGAGGTTGACGACGACCGTGGCGGCGCCGACCTTCGCGTGGTCGACGCTCTCGAGAACCATTTCGGTGTTCCCATGGAAGTGGATGAGCAGATCGACCGTGCCGTCCTCGGCCACGCGAAGGTCGGTCGGCAGCGAGAAGACGCCGCCGCCGAGCGGCCCGCGCCCGGGACGGAAGCGCGGAGCCTCGGGAACGGGCTGCGCTTGCTGAGATGCGTTCGCCACGGGAGCCGCGGCCGCCGTGGCGGTCGGCGACGCACCGCGCCCGCCCAGGGAGCCGACGAGCCCCTGGATGCGCGCGCGAGCGTCACGCCCGACGCCGGCCATCTGCTCGCGCAGCCGCGGCTCCAGCGGCATCGCCGCAAAGACTGACAATACCGTCAGTCCAAGGAGCCACTTGCTCCGCCTCGGGCGCTTCGGCTCGAGGGCGCTGCGGGCGGCATCCTCGACGGCGACGCCGCCGACGCTGTCCGCCGCCCGCGGGATCGCCTCCTCGACGGGCTCGTCTTGCTTGCGATTGCTCTCTCGCGCGCCGCGAGCTTTTCGCTGTCGAGCTAATCGCATGCGCAGGCATCTTCTCCCCCTTTATCGCGGTTCGTCAACCCGCGTCGTCGGGATTCTCGCGTCCCCTTTGACCCTCCGTACGCGAGCTCGGGTATCGCGAAGTGCAGCCACGGTCCATCGTGTGCACAGGGCTCGAAGGGCAGCGGCATTTTTCGGCGCTGCGGCAGTGGCCCTTGCGTTGCTTGGTGCCCGTGCCTCGACGCGCGAGAGTCTGGTGCCTGATGTCGGATGCAGCGACGTCGGATGCGCGGATGTCGGATGCACCCTGGACCAAACTGGACCAAGGCGTCGCGCGAAAGCCGTGTTGACCAGCTCACCGCGCTGCGATTCTCTTTCTGCTAGCCGTCTTCCAACTTCGTGAGGTGATCGGTGGAGATCAGCCAAGAGTCGATCGAGCTCATCATCTCGTGGGAGGTCGCGGGTGGAGACCCGTCGCGCTCCCGGTCGTCGTATGAGCGCACGTACCATCGCCCGCACTGGCCGGGGAACTCCGCGTCGGGTCTGACGATCGGCATCGGCTACGACCTTCGCTTCGCGCAGAAGTGGTTCGAGGGCGACTGGAAGACCCGGCTCGAGCGCCTCCCGACTCCAAAGGACGCGTACAAGCGCCTCACCGGATACATCGGAAAGGGCGGCAGCCGGGCGGCGGCGCGCGCGACGAGCGACATCTCGATCCCTTGGGAAGACGCAATCGCCGTCTTCCGCATCCGCCGCCTACCCCACTACATCGACGAGACGAAGATCGCGTTTCCGGGCGTCGAGCGGATGGAGCCCGACGTTCGCGGCGCGCTCGTGTCGGTCATCTACAATTGCGGCCGCGGCACGGGCAAACCGTTCCAGCGCCTCAAGAAGGCGGCGTACGAGCAGATCCGCGCCGCTGTCACGGCGAAGAACGTCCAGGGCGTCGCCGACGGCATCCGCGCGCTGAAGCTCTATCACGACCGCGACCCCAAGGTCGCCGAGGGGCTGAAGCGCCGCCGCGAAGCCGAAGCTCGATTGGTCGAGCGATCCCTACAGCGAACCGCTGCGTGAGGAAGAAGACATGGAAGACATGATCGACTTGATCAAGCAGAAGGCCATCCGCGCCATTGTCGCGAGCGGCGATACGCTGGACGTCCGCAACTTCACCGTGCGGCAGCGCATGAACGAGCTCGACCGGATCGACCTGCGTGTCGCTTCGGAGAACACGAGCGTCGCGCTCTCGGACCTCATCGGCAAAGAGGCCTCCTTCCACCTCGACGCCGTCGGCTGGAGCCGCAGCTACACCGGCGTCTGCATCGAGATGGAGCAAGTCCGCGCAGAGGCCGACAACCTCGCGACCTATACGCTGGCGATCGCGCCGAAGGCGTGGCTCCTCACCCAGCGGAAGAACTTCCGCATCTTCCAGTTCATGTCGGAGCTCGACATCGTCAAGAAGGTGCTCGGCGAGTGGGGCATCACGATCGAGCCTCGCATCTCGCGCCAGCACGTCCCGCGCAAGTACCGCGTCCAATACGACGAGTCCGATTGGACCTTCGTCTCTCGCATGTGCGAGGACGCGGGCATCGCGTTCTTCTTCGAGCCGGGCGATGACGGCACGAAGATGATCCTCGACGACGAGCCGCAATCGCGCGACATGGGCTATCCGCTCATCACGTACGACGACGACGCCGGCTCGCGCGACAAGGACTTCGTCACGCGCGTCTCGATCGTGCAGGCCGTGCGGCCGGGCGCGATGCGGATCGGAGATCTCGACTACCGCAAGCCGAGCACGAATCAACCGGCCCTCAGCGCCACCGGCGGCCTCCCTCAGGAAGCTCGGCTCGAGCAGTTCGACTACGAACCCGGCGCGTTCCTCTACCAAGGTGCAGGCGGCGGCAACACGCCGGCCGCCGACGACCGCGGCGCGTCGCGCACCGACATCGCCGCGGGCGCCGTGAAGACCGATGGTCGCCTCCTCGCGCGTCGCCAAGGAGAGAAGGTCGTTCGCTTCGAATCCGACGTGCTCGGGCTCGCCCCGGGCTCGATCATGAGCATCAGCGGCCACCCGCACCGCGTCCTGAGGTCCGGTTCGAGCTTGCTCGTGAAAGCGACGGTCCTCGCTGGCAATTGGGACACTGCGTGGCGCGTCGGGGTCGAGGCGGTCTCCGCCGGGGTGCCGTACCGCCCGGCGCAGGTCACGCCCAGGCCGCGGATCCGCGGCATCGAGAGCGCGACCGTCGTCGGACCGGCCGGCGAAGAGATCCACACCGACGAATACGGCCGGGTCCGCGTCCACTTCCATTGGGACCGCGAGAGCCAGCGCAACGAGGCGAGCTCGTGCTGGATCCCGACCGGTGAGCCGTGGGCAGGCTCGGCGTTCGGAGGAATCAACCTCCCGCGTATCGGCCAAGAGGTCATGGTCGAGTTCCTCGGCGGCGATCCCGATCGCCCCGTCGTCATCGGACGCGTCTACACCGAGACCAATCCACCCCCGGACAAGCTGCCCGAATACAAAGAGGTATCCGGCCTCTTCAGCGAGTCCACGCCGCGCATGGTGATGGGCGCGGCCGACGCGGGCGGCGTGAGCGGCGGCGACAGCCTGCTCGGCGGCGGCACGCCGATGTCGTCCTCGGAAATGAACAGCACCGTCACGCAGAGCGGACCGTTCCAGGCTGCTTCGCCGACCGGCATCAACCACAGCTGGCAAGGCAGCGGCATCAAGATGCAGGACAACTACGGCCGCGAGATCTTCTATCTCCAAGCCCAGAAGGACCTGAACCTCGTCGTCAACAACACCTAGCGCACGATGGTCAGGAACGACCGCGCCTGCATGGTCGGGACCGACGATCAGCTCAAGGTCGGCAACCGTCAGGACACCGACATCCGCGAGAACCAAAAGGTCAAGATCGGCAAGAAGCAGAAGCTGACGGTCAAAGGCGATCGCCTCGAGGACGTTCGCGGAAAGTTCGAGATAAAGGTCGGCGGCGACGGCATTCAGGTCAAGTCGACCGACGAAACCATCAACATCGCCACGCGCGGCTACAGCCAAGCGCTCGTCGTCGAGAGCGAAGAGCGCATCGAGCTCGTCGTGGGCTCGTCGACGATCGTCATCGACAAGTCTTCGATCAAGGTCCAGGCGACGAGCACGATGGTCCAACCCGAAAAAGGCGCGGGAGCCTGAAACACGGACATGCGAATTCGCTTCTTCTCTTTCATGGGCGTTCGAGGGCTCGACGGCCTGCAGAAAGAGCTGCCCCACAAGGACCTCGACTTGGTGGTCGTGCACGGCGGCTTCGCGCGCGGCAAGACGGCCTTCCTCGATACGATCGCGGCCGCAAAAGAGGCTGTGGGCGAATACGGCCACCCCGACCAGCGCTGGAGCGCGCTCGTCGGGTCGCGCACCGGCTCGGCCAAGGTCCGGATCGATTGGGAACCGAGCGAGGCGGAGCGGACCCGTGCGGGCTCAAACGAGACCCTGCTCAGCGGCGAGGCGATCCTGGGCCAGGCCCATATGGCGCCGGAGCACCCCAAGCTCCTGCAAGCGCTCCTCAGCCAAAAGAGCGACGCCGAGCGCGGCTCGGTGCACTACCTGCAGGACAACCGCGAGCTCGCCGGACCGCTCACCTACGGCGCGGCCGAAACGGCCTTCTCCGAGCGCCTCACCACCCGCAACGCGAAGTACTCGGAGATCTACGACATGCTCGACCAGCCGCAGTACGCAGCTGCGCGCACCCTGGCGAACAAGCGCCTCGCCGAGCTGTTCCCCGACCTGGAGATCGTCGGGCTGAAGCGCTCGGGCATCACCTTCGTCCCGGCGCTCCGCAATCGGGACAGCGGCGCCGAGCGCACGTGGCACACCCTCTCGTCTTCGGAGCGCCAAGCCTTCCTGATCTCGATGTACGTCTCCAAGGCGCCGATCGTCGACTCGGTCCTCCTCTTCGACGCGCCCGAGCTCGGCTTCGGAGACGAAGGCGCCGTCGAGATCGTGCGGGCGCTCCTTCGCTGGACGACCAAGACCCAGCTCATCGTCGCGACGGCCTCGAATGCCGTCCGCGCGATGAGCGAGGCTGCGCATCACATCGACCTACCGGGCGGCAAATGACCTGGTTCGCAACCTCCGCCTTCAGCTTCGAGCTCCCCGGAGACGCCTGGGAAGAGAGGACCCTCAACATGTTCCGCCCCGAGAACGACGAGAGGACGATGTTCCTCGTCGGGCGCTCGAAGGTCCCGGAGGGCGGGCCGGTCTCCGTCGAAGACATCCTCAAAGCGATGCCCATGGGGCCATACGACGTGCGTGAGGTCGTACGGCACGAATGGCGGCAGATCGGCCCTCTGGATGCAGAAGACGTGAGCGTCTTCGCACGGCAAGGCGCGACCGGCGAGTATTACCGTTTCGTCACCGTCAACTACTACGACCTCGAGTTGACGTTCCAGTTCGCGGGTCCGGTGGCGGACAGAGAAGATGTCGACAGAAGGGCCGAGAGGACGCTCGAGTCGGTTCGATTCCGGAAGCGATGATGAGAAGCGTTCAAGCCACCGAGTGCATGTTCGAGGTCGAAGACGATTGGGTCGACGACACGGGCTACCAATACCACGCGAATGGCATCAACGTCGTGATCGGGCCGTACGCCAAAGTCGACACCTACCGAGCAAAAATGGAAGAGGCGCTCGAGAGGTTCAGGCTCTCCGTCCCGGCATACGAGCTCGTCGAACGGCGCGAGATCGACAAGCCCGCCCCGGGCGCCGAGCTCGTCAGCATGAGGGTGGGCGCGAAGATGTCGATCTTCGAGATGAGCATTTTCTGGCCGATCGGCGACGTCGTTTGGGTGTTTCGGTCACGCGGCAAGCTCGACGACGAGGCCATGTGCCGCGAGGCCGCCGAAGGCTTCCTGCAGACCTATCAACCCCTCGAGGCGGAGGAATAGCCATGGGCGATGTCCTGGGAGCAGCGCGAAGGACCGACCTCACCAATCATGAAAAGGTCAAAGCCCAGGCGGTCGGAAAGATCGCCGTCGCCGCGGTGGAAGCAGCGAAGACCGCCTACACGGTCTATCGAATCGCCAAGGTCGGGGCAGCGTTCGTTCCCGGCGTCGGTTGGGGTGCCCTCGCGCTCAGCTTCGTCGTCGATTGGGCGGTGAGCGAGGCGATCGAGTACGGCGTCGCAAAGCTGGTCGAGAAGAAGTCGGCAGGCCACCCGGAGATCAAGCCTGGCTCACCGAACGTCTTCACCAACAAGCTCAACAACGCGCGCGGCGGCGGTCAGAAGGACGACGCCTGCTGCGGTCAAAAGGTACAGCAGGGCAGCGAATGGGTGAGCATCAACAAGCTGCCCGCGGCACGCCTCGATGACATGACGACGAGGGGCCACATCTGCACCGCGTCGAAGAACGTCGGAATCGGCGGTCCGCCCACCGACTACAACCCGCACCAGACGCTCGAACGCGTGCTCTTGGTCCTCAGCCTCTACAACAACATGAAGAAGGGCGGCATCGAGGCGGCCGTCAAAGGGACGAGCGTCTGGAAGGGTTTGGGCTCGGGCGTAGTCGACACGGTCAAGGACGAGATCACCGGCGCGGCCAAGGACCAGGTCAAGGACACCGTTGGCGGCGCCCTCCAAGATTCGGGGTACCTGCCATGGTGAACCAAGCCAATGTGAGCGTCGCCAGCGGCGACGCGCTCGACGTGCGCGGCTTCCAGGTCACGCAAGCGATGAGCCGGCTCTTCCGCATCGAGCTCTCGGCCGTCTCGTCGAATCCGGACATCGATTTCGATCAGATCATCGGGAAGGCCGCGACCTTTTCCCTGTCGGCGGTGAGCTCGAGCCAAACGTGGACGGGCATCTGCGTCGAGATGGATCAGATCCGGGTCGAGGCGGGAGACCTCGCGACCTACACGATCGTGATCAGCCCCACGGCGTACCTGCTCACCGAGCGAAAGAACTACCGCATCTTCCAGTTCAAGAGCGAGATCGACATCGTCAGCCAGATGCTCGGCGAATGGGGCGTCCAGCATCGAATCAAGGTCGACAAGGCGTCGCACCCTCCTCGAAAGTTCCGCGTCCAATACGGCGAGAGCGACTTCGACTTCATCTCTCGCATGCTCGAGGACGCCGGCATCAGCTACTACTTCGAGGAAGGCGAGAACGGCACCGTCATGGTCCTCGACGACGAGCCTCAGACGCAGGACGTCGGGTATCCGAACCTGCAGTTTTACGATACGCCCGAGGTCGCCAAGACACAGTTCGTGACCCGCGTGGCCGTCGCCCAACGCACGCGCCCCGGCAAAAACACCATCGGCGATCTGGACTACCGCAAAGGCAGCACCTCGCAACCTCGGCTCTCGAACGCCGGCGGCCTCGGCCAAGAGGCCCAGCTCGAGCAGTTCGATTACGAGCCGGGCGCCTTCCTCTATCAAGGCTCCGGGGGCGGCAACACGCCGTTCGCCGACGATCGCGGCGCGTCACGAACGGATGAAGGGACCGGCGGCAAGAAGACAAAGAACAGACTCCTCGGCAGGCGCCAGGACGCGATGCGCGTCGGCCTCGAGTCGAACGTGCTCTCGCTCCGGCCGGGAGTGATTCTATCCGTCAGCGGTCACCCGCATGCCGTGGTGAGCCCCGACGCCCCGCTCCTCGTCACCAGCGCCTCGATCGAAGGCGACCAGGACGACGACTGGCGCGTCGAGCTCGAGAGCGTCGGCATCGACACCCCGTTCCGGCCCGAGCACGTCACGCATCGACCGAAGGTGCGCGGCCTCGAGAGCGCCACGGCCGTGGGCCCGGGCAGCGAGGAGATTCACACCGACGAGTACGGGCGGGCGCGCGTTCACTTCCACTGGGATCGCGAGAGCAAGCGCGACGAAAAGAGCTCCTGCTGGCTTCCGGTCAACCAGCCCTGGTCCGGGGCGAGCTTCGGCGGCATCTCGCTCGTACGCATCGGGCAAGAGGTGCTCGTCGACTTCCTCGGCGGCGACCCGGATCGGCCCCAGGTCGTCGGGCGCGTCTTCACCAAACCCAACCCGCCGAACTACCCGATGCCCGAGGGGATGAAGATCACCGGCATCATCGGCAAGACGTCGCCCGCAATGGTCATGGGCGCCGCAGAGCCGATGACCGGCTACGCATTCCAGGACATGTTCGCGCGCGACACGTCCTTCGGCCCGTTCAAGGCGCAGCCGCCAAAGCCGATGTCACCATACATGGACGATAACGCTTTCGTCATGGGAGATGCCCAGGGTGAAGACATCACGTTCCTTCAAGCCAAGAAGGACATGAACTGGGTCATCAAGAACAACTGGAAGACAGTGGTCGGCAACTTCCGCGCTTGCTTCGTCGGCCACGACGACAAGCTCAAGGTCCGCAACAAGCAGAAGATCGAGGTCGGCGAGAACCAGGTCCTGCGCATCAACCAGAACCAAGAGTGCCGTGTGGGTGAGCTACGCGAGGAAAAGATCGACAAGAAGCTCGTGCTCTCGGTCCTTTCGGACGCGACTGTCTATTGCGAAGGCCCCATCGAGTACAAGGCCCCCAAGTCGATCATCTGTGAGGCCAAAGAAGGCATCCTCTTCAAGGTCGGCGATTCGAAGATCACCATCACGGGCCCGAACATCACGCTTCAGTCGGCAAAGGTCGACCTCAACCCGGATTCCTGAGGAGCGGATCATGTCTTTTCAAAAGGACGTCCACGCACAGATCGCTTCGGGAGACGGGCTCGACGTTCGGAGCTTCTCGGTCCGCCAAGCAATCAACGAGCTGTTTTCGATCGATCTCACGGTCGTGTCCGAGAGCCTCGACATCGACTTCGATCAGGTCATCGGAAGCGAAGCGAGCTTCGGCATCTCCAGGACCGGCTCCGAAGTCGGGTGGACCGGGGTCTGCGAAGAAATCGAGCAGCAGCGGGTCGAGGCGACCGGTCTCGCGACCTACCGAGTGTCGATCGTGCCCAAGGTGTGGCTCCTCACCCAGCGCAAGAACTACCGCATCTTCCAGTTCAAGTCGGAGCTCGAGATCGTTCGCCAAATCCTCGGCGAGTGGGGCATCGTAAACGAGGCCCGCGTCCAATCGGGCGCGCATGGAAAGCGAAAGTTCCGCGTCCAGTACGACGAGAGCGACTTCAACTTCATCAGCCGCATGATGGAGGACGCAGGCATCAACTACTACTTCGAGCCCTCCGAGGACGGGACCAAGATGGTGCTCGACGACGAGCCTCAGTCTCGGCAGGTGTCGCACCCTCAGATCCCGTTCTTCGACGAGCCCGGACCGAAGGTCGATCGCTACGTCACGCATGTCGCCGTGCGGACGAAGCTCCGTCCGGGCGCGGTGCGGGTCAGCGACGTCGACTATCGGCTCGAACCTACGGCGCAGCCGGTCGCCACCTCCAGCGGCGGCCTCCCCCAAGAGGCGCGCCTCGAGCAGTACGACCACGAGCCCGGCGCGTTCCTTTACAACGGGGCGGGCGATGGCTCGTCGCCGTCAGCGGACGATCGCGGCGCATCGCGCACCGACGACGCCGAGGCAGCTCGCAAGACGAAGAATCGCCTCCACGACCGCCGCAACGGGTTCAAGGCGGTGAGCTTCGACTCGAGCGTCCTCGAGCTCGCGCCCGGCACCATTGCGAGCGTCGCGCGGCATCCGCACCGAGCGCTCTCCGAGACGCTCCTCATCACCCATGCCGACCTCGAAGGCACGCACGACAGCGATTGGCGCGTCTCGGTCGAGTCGGTCCAAACGACCTCTCCGTACCGTCCGAGCCGGATCACGCCCAAGCCCGAGGTCTTCGGCCTCGAGAGCGCCACGGTCGTGGGTCCGGGCGGCGAAGAGATCCACACCGACGAGTGGGCTCGCGTGCGCGTGCACTTCCACTGGGATCGCGAGAGCCGACGGAACGAAGAGAGCTCGTGCTGGCTCCCGACGAACCAGCCTTGGGCCGGCAAGGGCTTCGGCGCGATCAACCTGCCCCGAATCGGTCAAGAGGTGCTCGTCTCCTTCCTCGGAGGCGACCCGGATCGTCCGGTGGTCATCGGACGCGTCTACACGGAGTCGAACCCGGTGCCCGATCCGCTGCCCAAGTACAAGCACGTCTCGGGCATCTTCAGCGAGTCGACGCCGCGCATGGTCATGGGGTCGTCCGGCGGCGGCGCGGGCGGTGCGACCGCCGGCCACTTCGGCGGCACGCCGATGTCGAGCCAGGACATCCACAACACCGTCACCCAATCGGGTCCCTTCCAAGCGCAGTCGCCCACCGGAACCAACCATGCCTGGAAGGGCAGCGGCTTCAAGCTCGACGACATGAGCGGGGCCGAGAACGTCTACATCCAGGCGAACAAGGACCTTCACATGATCGTCTACAACGACTGGAAGACCGTCGTCGGCAACCACCGGACGGCCCGGATCGGCACCGACGATCTTCTCGCCGTCCGCGGAAACCAGTACATCGAGATCGGCGAGGAGCAAGAGACCACGGTCACCGGCGACTGCACGGCGCGCGTCGAACGCGACCGCAAAGAGGTGATCGGCAAGCAGCTCAAGCAAGAGGCGAAGCTCGCCATCACCTTCGAGTCGAAGGTCGGCTCCCTCGGGATCTACGCCAAGGGCGCGATCAAGTTCGAGTGCGACACGACGATCGAGCTCAAGGTGAAGAACTCTTGCATCAAGCTCACCACGGGCGAGATTCGCATCCAGTCCGGCGGCAGCGACGTGCAGATCAACCCCGAGGGTTGAGCGCGCGAGGGTAGAGCGCGCGGGCACACCGCGGTTTCGGCGCGGTTTCGCGGTGATCGAGGACAGAGATCGGCCGCCATCCGGTTGGAGTTCCGACAAAGCGATGGTCAGGCTTTGCGAAATCGTCCGTCGGAGGTTACAGATTCCGCCCACCGCGTCACGTCGAGCTCGATCCCGAGAGCGAGGACCTTGTGCGCTATATCTTGACCATCCTGGGCGTTCTCGCCGTCATCGGCGGCCTCGTCGCCATCAAAGCGTCACAGATCGGCTCCCTCATCGGCATGGGGGCAGCGATGGAAAAGGCCGGCCCTCCCCCGGAGCCCGTCGGTAGCCACCGCGCCGAGCAGCAGTCGTGGGAAGCCTCGCTCGATGCGATCGGAAGCGTCGCATCGGCCAAAGGCGTAGCGATAGCGACCGAGGTCCCCGGCACCGTGCTCAAGATCCACTTCGAGTCCGGCGACGTCGTCAAGGCCGGTCAGGTGCTCGTGCAGCTCGACGCGACCGTCGAGCAGGCGCAGCTCGCCGCGGCGCTCGTTCGAAAGGATCTGGCCGCGACCAACGTGAAGCGAACCCGCGCGCTCGCAGGTGCAGGCGTCGTCGCCGCGGCCACCCTGGACAACGACGAGTCGCAGCTGAAGTCGAGCTCCGCCGACATCGTCACGCTTCAGGCACAGATCGCCAAGAAGACGATCCGCGCTCCGTTCGCCGGAAAGCTCGGCATGCGGAGCGTCAACCTCGGACAGTTTTTGAACCCAGGCACGCCGATCACCACGCTCGAGTCGGTGGACTCGGTGTACGTCGACTTCACCCTGCCGCAGCAGCGTCTCGCGGACGTTCGCTCGGGCATGCCGGTGCGGATGCGCGTGGAGTCGCTCGAGGGCGCTCCTCTCGAGGGGACGATCGCCGCGATCGATCCCAGCATCGACGCGAGCACGCGCAGCATCAAGCTGCGCGCGGCCGTCCCGAACCAGGCGGACAAGCTCCGCCCCGGCATGTTCGTCGACGTCGAGGTCGTGATGCCTGAAAAGAAGAGCTACGTCGTGGTGCCGATCACGGCGCTCGTGCGCGCTCCCTACGGCGACTCGGTGTTCGTCGTCGAGGACAAGAAAGAGGACGCGCCCGGCACGCGCGAGACGCCGGACGGCAAGCCGGTCAAGGTCGCGCGCCAGCAGTTCGTACGTACCGGCCCGCAGCGCGGTGACTACGTCGCGCTGCTCGACGGGGTCGAGGCCGGGCAGGAGATCGTGACGACCGGTGCGTTCAAGCTGCGAAACGGTGCGCCGATCTACCTGACCGACGTGGCCATCGCGCAGCCCTCGCTCGCCCCCAAACCCGAGAACCGCTGAGAAAGCAGCCGGAGGGAGCGAAAAATGAAGCTCACCGACATCTTCATTCGCCGGCCGGTGCTGGCGCTGGTGGTGAACCTCGTCATCATCGTGGCGGGACTTCAAGCGATCCGGTCGCTCAACGTCCGGCAGTACCCGAAGATCGAGAGCGCGACGATCAGCGTGCGCACCGCCTACGTCGGCGCGAACGCCGATCTGGTGCGCGGCTTCATCACCACGCCGCTCGAGCGGGCCATCGCGGCTGCCGACGGCATCGACTACATCGAGTCGCAAAGCACGCAGGGCCTGTCGACGATCAACGCGCGGCTCAAGCTCAACTTCGACTCGGCGTCGGCGCTGGCGGACATCACCGCGCGCGTGAACCAGGTTCGCGCCGATCTTCCGCCCGAAGCAGAAATCCCGGCCATCGCGATCGAGCCATCCGACGCGCAGGTCGCCGCGATGTACCTCAGCTTCGGCTCGACGATCCTCGAGGACAACCAGGTCACCGACTACCTGATACGCATCGTCCAGCCACGGCTCTCTGCGATCGAGGGCGTGCAGCGAGCCGAGATCCTCGGCGGCCGCGCGTTCGCCATCCGCGCGTGGCTCAAGCCGGAGCGCATGGCGGCGCTCAACGTGACGCCGACCCAGGTGCGTCAGGCGCTCGCGACGAACAACTACCTGTCGGCCGTCGGGCAGACCAAGGGCGCGCTGGTCCAGGTCAACCTCACCGCCGACACCGATCTGCGCAGCGTGGACGAGTTCAAGAAGCTCGTCGTCCGGCAAGAGGGTGACACGCTCGTGCGGCTCGAGGACGTGGCCGAGGTCGTGCTCGGGGCCGAGACCTACGATCAGGACGTACGGATGAACGGCGACCGCGCCGTCTTCATGGGCGTCTGGGTGCTCCCGAACGCGAACTCGCTCGACGTCATCGCGCGCGTCCGCGACGAGATGAAGATCATCCAGGACGAGCTCCCGACGGGCATGAACGCCCAGATCGCCTTCGACTCGACCAAGTACATCGAAGACGCGATCGATGAGGTCGTCGAGACGCTGGTCGAGACGATCCTGATCGTCATCGTCGTCATCTTCCTGTTCCTCGGGTCGCTGCGTACGGTCATCGTGCCGGTCGTCGCGATCCCCCTGTCGCTCATCGGCGCGATCTTCCTCATGCAGATCTTCGGCTTCACGCTGAACCTGCTCACCCTCCTCTCGGTCGTGCTGGCGGTCGGCCTGGGTCACTTCGGACAGCCCGTGCTGGGCCAGGATCAGCTGGCGTGCGGCGCTGTCACCGGCATAGATCCCGGAACCAAAGCTCGACTGATAAGTTACCTGGGCGGTGTGATAGAGCCTCAACGTCTTGATTGCCGATCCTTCAT
>JBGTSH010000009.1:0-70914 GCA_041940405.1 Polyangiaceae bacterium | reverse complement strand
GCCAAGCTCGACGCGCTGTCGCCGCTCGCGGTGCTCTCCCGCGGCTACGCACTCGCGGTCACCCGCGAGGGCAAGCTCGTGCGTGCCCCTTCCGATGTCGCGCCCGACGACGAGCTCGAGCTGCGGGTCGCGAAGGGAACGATCGACGTGATTGTTCGGACGTCTCGAAATAGCTGATACCGTCGCGGCAAGCTGAAGGCTCATGGCTGCCCAATCACCCCCCCGTCCCCCCTCCCTGCGTGAGGGGGGAGCAGCGGCAACGTTGATGGTTGCGTTGTCGATCGCCGCGGCGTGTGGCGGTGCGACGACTGCGCCGCCCGACAAGAAGAAGGCCGCGCCGACGCCGACCGTGGACGTGTGCGAGGGCTCGAAGCCTCCGTGGAGGGAGTACGACGGTCCGCTCGCCGGCGTTCGCTGCGAGCAGGAGCAGTTCAGCCGGATGGCGTCGATCGCCCAGCACCTGAACGTCGAGTGCGGCTACTGCCACGTGCCGAAAGAGGGGACCAAGAGCTTCGAGTACCCGGCGATGACCGAGAAGAAGCTCGCCGCGCTCTGGATGCACAAGACGTTCTTTTCGGGGCTGAAGCGAGCCGACGGCAAAGAGATGGAGTGCAAGCACTGCCACCTCGACAAAAGCCGAAAGCCGGCGGCCAAATTCCTCGGGACTCCGCGCGACATCGGGTGGTCGGTCGAGTGGATGACCACCACCATGACGAACGACTTCGTCCTCAAAGACGGCTCCAAGCTCAAGTGCAAGCACTGCCACGAAGCCGCTTGGGGCATGCCCGGCTTTCAGCAGAAGGTGATCGGCAAGGACCTGCCCTTCGTGCCGCCCGCCGCGCCGTCCCCTGCGGCTTCGGCGAGCGCCGCAGCTTCGGCCGAGCCGGCTCCGAGCGGCTCGGCGCCGCCCGCGCCCAGCGGTTCGGCACCGCCGGCACCGAGCACCAAGGCTCCACCCGCCAACCCCTGAGCGCGCCCGGCTGCGGGACGACAAGAGTCGCTGTCTTCGTGGTAGGAGAGCGGCATGGCACGCCTCATCATCGACGCATCGGTCGTGGCGCGGTGCCGCGAGCTCGCCGGCGCGATCGCGGACGACGTGCAGGCGACCATCGACAAGCACACGACCGTCGGGCTCGAACGAACCGTGGCTCGGGCCTACGGCGTCGGCGGCGCAGATCCCGAGGGCACGCCGCTCGCGAACGCTCTCGTCGATCGAATCCATAGAGAGGGGCGCACCGGCCACGGCGTCGCAACCTTCTTGGGCGCTGCGATCGCAGCGGGTGCGGCCGGCATTCAAGCCGCCGCCGAACGGCTCGCCTACGGCGACGGCGAGCTCGCGGTCCCGACGGGCGAAGCGCTCGCCGTTGCGGAGCGCGCTCTTCGCCCGCACACCGAAGCGGCGCTGAAGCGGATCGACGACGCGCGCGACGAGCGCGAGGCGAACAAGGCCAAGGCGACGGTGGGCGAGATCCCGCTCAAGTACGTCATCGTCGCGACCGGCAACATCCACGACGACGCGGTGCAGGCGAAGGCCGCTTCGTTCGCGGGAGCCGACATCGTCGCCGTCATTCGCGCGACCGCGCAGTCGCTCCTCGACTACGTGCCCGAGGGCCCGACGACCGAAGGCTACGGCGGCACCTACGCCACGCAGGCAAACTTCCGGATCATCCGCTCGGCGCTCGACGAGAGCGCCAAGGAGAGCGGGCGCTACACCGCGCAGACCAACTACTCGAGCGGGCTCTGCATGAGCGAGATCGCCTGGATGGCGGCGGTCGAGCGGCTCGACATGCTGCTCAACGACGCGATGTACGGGATCCTCTTCCGCGACATCAACATGGTCCGCACCTTCGTGGACCAGTACTTCTCGCGCCGCATCATCGCGAGGAGCGGCATCGTCATCAACACGGGAGAGGACAACTACCTCACCACGGCCGACGCCGTGGAGCGCGCCCATACCGTGCTCGCGTCGCAGCTCATCAACGAAGCGTTCGCGCTACGCGCCGGGCTCCGCGAAGAGCAGATGGGGCTCGGCCACGCGTACGAGATCGACCCGTGGCTCGAGGACAGCTTCCTCCTCGAGCTCGCGCAGGCGCAGCTCGTCCGCCAGATCTTCGATCGCCACCCGATCAAGTGGATGCCGCCGACCAAGTTCAAGACCGGCGACATCCTTCACAGCCACGTGCACGACGCGATGTTCAACATGGTCGGCGTCATGACCAACCAGTCGATCGAGCTCCTCGGCATGTTCAGCGAGGCGATCCACACGCCGCTCCTCATGGACCGCTACCTCTCGCTCAAGAGCGCGAAGTACATCTTCGGCGCGGCCAAGCACCTCGGCGACGAGATCGAGTTCAAGCAAGGCGGCAAGATCGCCAACCGCGCGAAGCAAGTGCTCCAAGAGGCGCACGATCTCCTCGTCGACGTGGAGAAGCAGGGCATCTGGGAGGCGATCGGTCACGGCGTCTTCGCCGATGTGAAGCGCACCCGCACCGGAGGCAAAGGATACAAAGGCGTCGTCCTCCGCGAGCCGCACTACCAGAACCCGCTCCTCTCGGCGCTGGAAGGGAAGGCGACATGACCGCCGGAAAGCTCCTCCGTGCGTACGGCGATCGCGAAGGCGACGGCATGGTCCAGATGTCGTTCACCCTCGCGACGCTCCCCGGCGACCGCGCGCGTGAAGCGGCCAAGCGCTTCGCCGAGGCGCACGGCCTGAAGAGCCCGCTCGTCGTGGCGATGGAGCAGGCGTCGCCCGAGCACACCTACTTCGTCGTGTACGGCCACTCGGTTCACTCGGTGGATCTATCGACGATCCATGTCGAAGAGCTCGGCGCGCGCCCGATGGAGCGTGAAGAGATCGAGCACGCAGCCTACGACCTCGGTCGCAAGATCGTCGTCGTCGGCGCTTGCACCGGCAGCGACGCGCACACCGTCGGGATCGACGCCGTCATCAACTACAAGGGCTACCGGGGCGACAAGGGTCTCGAGAGCTACAAGGTGTTCGACGCGCACAACCTCGGCGCCCAGGTCGAGAACGACGAGCTCGCCGAGCGCGCCAAGGCGCTCGGCGCCGACGCGATCTTGGTCTCGCAGGTGATCACGCAGCGCGACTGCCACAAGGAGAACGCGCGCGCGCTCGTCGATCTGCTCGAGAAGCAGGGCTGGCGCGACAAGGTCATCCTGCTCCTCGGCGGCCCGCGCATCGACAACAAGCTCGCGCGCGCGCTCGGCTTCGACGCCGGGTTCGGGCCGGGGACGATCCCGAGCCAGGTCGCCGCCTACGTCGTGACAGAGGTGCTGGCGCGCAGCCTGAAGCGCGCGCCGCGCGCCGACGAGCGCTGATCTGGCGGCGCTCGGCGGAGTCGTGCCAAGCTTCGCGTCATGAGCCGCCTTCTCCTGGCTTCGGTCGTGATTTCGGCCGCCGCACTCTCGATCGCCGCGTGCGGCGGCCAGGTCGTCTTCGTCGAGGACGACGACGGGAGCGGGGGCACCTCGAGCTCCAGCCAGAGCTCGACGGCGGGCGGTCCTACGGGCAAGTCGTCCTCGTCGGGATCCACGACGCCGAGCTCCGGCGTCACGAGCGTCGTGACGACCGGAGGTCCTCAGCTCTGCGCGCTCGGCGAGTTCAGCGGTCCGTGCTCGTCGTGCATCGAAGACGTGAGCCAGAGCCAGTGCCAGCCCCTCTTGAACGAATGCTTCGACATGCCCGGCTGCACCCAGCTGAGCGACTGCATCACCAAGTGCTTCTCCGACGCCGCGTGTTGCGAGGGTTGCGACTCGGCATACGGCCAGGAAGCAGTCGACGCGCTCTACAAGCTCCTCGACTGCATGTACTGCCAGGGCTGCAAAGAGCCCTGTCAGGACGCGCTGCCAGGCTTTTGCGGCGGCTGAGCCCTCGTCTCACCACTCCACGAGGTAGACGCAGGCGCGGTCGCCTTTGCTGCGGCACGCCGGCGTCGCGTGGGAGACCGCAACGGCCGGCTCGAAACGCGCGGCGAAGCCGGCGATGATCCCGCGGTCGAGATCGCACGGGTAGGGGTTGTCGCACGTCACGTGCGCGCTGCTGCCGCCCGGCTGGATCTCGCACGCGTAGTGCCCGATGCCGTCGAGCATCGTGCCCTTCTCCATGTCGAACATGACAACCCCGTCCTTGCGGTGGTGGACGTGGTACGAGGCGTCGATGCTCATGAGGCACGCCTTGATGTCGTCCACCCCGGGAGGGAGCGGCGCGGTGTCGGTGATCTTCTTCCCGATCGTGTAGACGGTGCTCGCGCCCACCTCCGCGACGATGTCGTGCGTGCTCTTGATCCACGCGTCCATCGGCACGTACTCGGTCTTCAGGGATTCGGGATCGAGGCTGCCTGCCATCCCCAGTTTGTGGAAGTACTTCTCCATGATCGTCGGGTACTGACGAAAGGCGTGCGCGTACGCCAAGAGCGGTACCCCCCACACGTCGTAATACGGGCTCTTTGACATGCGTCCGGCGTATCGCCCGTGCCGGGTGGTCGGCAAGGGTGAACCGGACGTGAAAAATTGCAACGCCGGGTTGAAGGGGGGTCGATCAGGCGCGCTGCGTGAGTCGCGAGTAAGCGGCGGCGAGCCTGGCGAGGATCGCGTTGCGTTCGGTGCGGTCATGCTCGTCGGTCGCGCGATCCGGGTGGTGGCGATGCGCCAATCGTCGAAACGCTTGCCGGATCTCTTCGCGCGACGCGCGTGTCGAGAGGCCGAAGAGCTCGAGGTCGCGCTCTCTCGCTTCGCGCTCGCGCGGTGCACCGGCTCTCGCGCGCGGCCTGCCATGGAGGAACTCGGCCGGATGCAGCGGCACGGCGGTCTTGGCGGCGCGGACCAGCGACGCGAGCGCAGCGTCGCCGAGCGCGTTCGCGCGGAACATGATGCGCGCTTCTCCGAGACCGAAGAGCCGATCGATCCGTGTCCTCGTCTGCGTGCGCAAGCCGTCGAGGATCG
This sequence comes from Polyangiaceae bacterium, assembly GCA_041940405.1. GTDB lineage: Bacteria > Myxococcota_A > Polyangia > Polyangiales > Polyangiaceae > Xiheicaenibacterium. The sequence goes on along the minus strand of JBGTSH010000009.1, from coordinate 65,952 downwards.
TCTGCCGAGGCGACGCCGCGACCTCGCTCAAGAGCTCGCCGACGAGCCGCGAGTCGCCGTCACCCTGACGCTTCATCGCCGCCGCGATCGCGCGCGGCTCGGCGCTGCCGGTCTCGGCGAGCACCTCACCGAGGCGCGGCCCATCCGAGAGCACAGCGCGCGGGCTGCCGTCGACGAGCTGGACGTGATGCGCGATGCCCGCCCGCTGGCCTCGCGCTTCGACGAGCGAGAGGGTGCCCGTCACGCCGGACCGGAGGAGCTTTCCGAGCACGTCGCCCAGGGTCCAAAGCTCGATCTTGCCGGGGAGCAGCATGTCCGGTGGGTACCAAAGGGGGCGTTCTCGGGAAAAGAAACCGAAGGGCGAGGTGTGAGCTAGCGAGCACCGAGACCGAGGTAGGCACCGACCGACGGCGAACCGTGTGGACGGAGTCCAGCTTGCTGGACGGAGTCCAGGAAGGTCCGACGGAGTGCACCAACCAGCGCAGCTGGTTGGCACGAAGTTGAAGCCGGAGGGAGCGGAATGAAACGGTCCGGAGGCGTGGTCTCGCTGGATCATTCCGTCACCAGGGGTTCAACCCCACCTCTCGCGCAGCCAGACGGTAAATCTGTGAAAAACGGCGCTCTCGCCCATTGTCCTACATTGGCATCCCAAGTGCTTATGCAGGTTTCCCATCATGCGAAGCCTTCTCGCTTCCCTCGTCGTGGTTGCCATCCCCGCCGTCCTCTTCGGGTGCGCGACGAGCGATCCGATCCCGGGCGTCGCAGGACCCGATGACGACTCGGACACCGAATCCGAGAGCCAGATCTGCCTCCTCCACAACTGCACCGAGGACGATCACTGCGGCGGCTGCTCCGACGGTCGCAACACCTGCCTCGTCGAAGAGAAGCGCTGCGTGGCCTGCAACGCCGACACCGGCACGGGCTGCCCCGACGGCGAGTACTGCTCCAGCTGGGGGAACTGCGTTCCCGACGGGCTCACCTGCCCGACGGACAGCCACGGCACGCCGACCATCAGCTGCTCGACGAACGCCGACTGTCTCGCGTGCGATCCGATGCACCAGGTCTGCGACGCCGCGAGCGGCTCGTGCGTGGCCTGCACCACGAGCGACACGAGCGCCTGCCAGTCGACGGATCAATGCATCGACAACGCTTGCGCCGCCGACTGCCCCTCGGCCTGCAACTCGGACGCGGACTGCGCCTCGTGCGGCGGGCCCGGCTACGAGGCCCACGCGTGCAACCAGCACCAGTGCGCCGAGTGCTCGCCGACGGTGCCGTGCCCGAACGGCGAGGTCTGCTCGCCCCAGGGCGTCTGCGCTCCGCAGTGCGGCAGCGACGGCGTCGGCTCGTGCACCGCGGACTCGCAATGCGGCGGCTGCGGCGTCGACGCCACCGAGTGCCACATCCCGTTCGGCTCCAGCACCGGCCAGTGCGGTCCGGCGGCCGCTGGCTGCTCGGACCTCGGCTCGAACGTCGCGGTGCTCCCCGAGCCCTACGACCAGGTGACCAACCTCTGCTCGAACGACGGCGACTGCGCCGGCGTCGGCGTGACGATCAACGTCGGCGAGATGCTCCGCGATCTGACGGGCATCGACGACATCGGCGACGCGAACATCTCGTACCCGATGAACACGTGCGCGGCCGTCAGCATCGGCGACACGAGCTGCGGCGTCTGCGTCCCGTGCCAGGTCGACTCGGACTGCCAGGACATCGACATCGATCAGTTCGCGCTCGACGCGTTCGGCCCGATCGGCAGCATCGCGGCGGCGTTCCTGCTCGACCAGGTGTTCGGCCCCAACGAGCACGAGATCAACATGTTCTGCCAGCCCGTCGCGGGCGGTTACGGCGCCTGCGTCCCGTGCCCGGGCCTCATCTACGAGTGCGGGGTCGGCGAGGGCGGTGGTGGAGGAGGCGGCGGCGGCACGTGCTCGCACGACGTGTGCGACCAGGGCGGCGCGCTCGATGCGAGCTGCGGCTCCTGCGAGGCCGACGTCTGCGCGATGGATCCCTACTGCTGCAACACCGCCTGGGATGACGTCTGCGTCAGCGAGGTCGCACAGTACTGCGGCCAGTCGTGCGACGGCGGCGGCAACCAATCGAGCTGCGCGCACGACGAATGCGTGCAGGGCCAAGCGCTCGTCCAGAGCTGCTCCGCGTGCGTCGACGCCATCTGCAACTACGACGACTACTGTTGCAACAACGATTGGGACGACGTCTGCGTCTCGCACGTGGCTTCGATCTGCGGCTACAGCTGCTGATCGGCGCCCCCTCGGCCTGACGAGGAGGACAGCGCGGTCGACCTGTGGCAAAAGCCCAGGATTCGATGAAGCGCCTCCTCGTCACCGCCGCGCTGCCCTACGCAAATGGGCACCTTCATCTCGGCCACCTGGTCGAATACACGCAGACGGACATCTTCGTGCGCGCGTGGCGGATGCGCGGGAGAGAGGTCGCGTACATCTGCGCCGACGACACCCACGGCACCGCGATCATGATGCGCGCGCGCCAAGAGGGCCGAAGCGAAGACGCGGTCATCGCCGAGATGAGTGAGGCGCACCAGCGCGACTTCGCCGCCTTCCAGATCCGGTTCGACCACTACGGCAGCACCCACTCGCCCGAGAACCAGCGCTTCGCAGGCGAGATCTGGAAGGCGTTTCGCGAGCGCGGGCTCATCCACACCGAGAAGGTCAAGCAGCTCTTCGATCCGATCGAGAAGATCTTCCTCGCCGACCGCTTCGTGAAGGGGACCTGCCCGGTCTGCAACTCGCCCGAGCAGTACGGCGACAACTGCGACAAATGCGGATCGACCTACGACGCGACGGCGCTCAAGGATCCGAAGAGCACGCTCTCGGGCGCGACGCCCGAGCTCGGCGAGTCCGAGCACCACCTCGTGAGCATCGAGCCCGAGCGGCCTTGGCTCACCGAGTGGACGCAGGTCGACGGCCGCATGCCGAAGGAGATCGCCAACTACTTGATGGGCTTCTTCCTCGACAAGCCGCTCCTCGATTGGGACGTCTCGCGGCCCGCGCCCTACTTCGGCTTTCCGATCCCGGACGCCCCCGGCCATTTCTTCTACGTGTGGTTCGATGCGCCCATCGGGTACATCGCGTCGACCGAGCAGTGGACCAAGAGGACGAACCGCAAGTTCGACGAATGGTGGCGCTCGAACGACACCGAGATCGTGCACGTCATCGGCAAGGACATCGTCAAGTTCCACACGCTCTTCTGGCCGGTCATGCTCAAGGTGAGCGGCTTCAACCTTCCGTCGCGGGTGCAGGTGCACGGCTTTCTCACCGTGAACGGCGAGAAGATGTCCAAATCCAAGGGCACGTTCGTGCTCGGGTCGAAGTACCTCGAGCACCTCGATCCCTCGTACCTCCGCTACTACTACGCGAGCAAGCTGGGGCCGAAGGTCGACGACATCGACTTGAACCTCGAGGAGCTCGTGCTCCGCGTGAACGGCGAGCTCGTGAACAAGGTCGTCAACCTGGCGAGCCGCTCGTCGCGCTTCCTCGCCAAGACCGGCTTCTCCGCCACCTATCCGGAGGACGGCGGCCTCTTCGCCGAAGGCGCGCGAGCCCACGACGAGATCGTCGAAGCGTACGCCGGCTGGGACTTCGCGAAGGTCACGCGCATCGCGATGGCGCTCGCCGATCGGGCGAACGAGTTCGTCGACAAGGCGCAGCCCTGGGCGCTCGCCAAGACGCCGGGCAAAGAGGCAGAGGTACAGGCGGCGTGCTCGATCGCGCTCAACCTGTTCCGGCAGATCGTGACGTACCTCGCGCCCGTCCTGCCGAAGCTCGCCGAAGACAGCGCGGCGCTCCTCGGCTCGCAGCTCGATCGGTTCGAGGTCGCGAAGACGCCCCTCACCGGGACCCCGGTCGGCACCTACCAACATCTGATGAAGCGTGTGGAGCCCGAGAAGGTTCAGAAGATGATCGACGAGAGCAAACCCGAAAGTTCCGCCGACGCGCCGCAAGGTGCAGCCACCCAGCGGTCCGTCCCGGCCGGGGCGGCCGACGGCCCCGAGGCCCTCGCCAAGGAGCCGATCGCAGAGACGTGCACGATCGACGACTTCACCAAGGTCGATCTCCGCGTCGCCCGCATCGTCGCGGCCGACGCAGTCCCGGAAGCGAAGAAGCTCCTCAAACTGACAGTCTCGTTAGGCGGCGAGGAGCGCCGCACCGTGTTCGCCGGCATCAAGGCCTACTACAAGCCCGAGGACCTCGTCGGCCGCTTGGTGATCATCTGCGCGAACCTCGCGCCCAGGCAGATGAAGTTCGGCCTGAGCGAGGGCATGGTCCTCGCAGCCGGCGCCGAGGGGGAGGCGTACGTCCTGTCGCCGGACAGCGGCGCACGACCCGGACAGCGCGTTCATTGAGGGGAGGCGAGCGATGGGCCTGCTCGACGGGAAGGTAGCGATCGTCACGGGTGCAGGCGGCGGCATCGGCCGCGCCGAGGCGCTCCTCTTCGCGAAAGAGGGAGCGAGGGTCGTCGTCAACGACGTCGGCGTTCGCCGCGACGGCGAGGGCGAGGGGCAAGAGACGGCGCGGGCCGTCGCCGACGAGATCGTCGCGGCCGGCGGGGAAGCGGCGGTCAGCGTCGCGCCGGTGCACACGCCCGAGGGGGCAGCGTCGATCGTTCAGACGGCCGTCGACGCGTTCGGGCGCGTCGACATCCTCGTCAACAACGCAGGCATCCTCCGCGACAAGACGCTCCTCAAGCTCGAGGTCGATGACTGGCGCGCGGTGCTCGACGTCCACCTCACCGGCACGTTCTTGTGCACGCAGGCCGCGGCGAAGCGGATGGTCGCGCAGGGCGGCGGCGGTCGCATCGTGAACACCACGAGCGTCTCGGGGATGATGGGCAACTTCGGTCAGGCGAACTACGCCGCGGCGAAGGCGGGGATCTACGGCCTCACCAGAACGAGCGCGATCGAGCTCATGAAGCACAGGATCTTCGTGAACGCTCTCGCGCCGATCGCCAAGACGCGCATGACCGAAGACCTGCCGATGTTTCAGCACCTCAGCGGCGTCACACCCGAGCACGTGGCCCCCGCCGCTCTCTTCCTCGCGTCTCCGCTCGCAGGTGAGCGCGCCGGCGTGGTGCTCGCCGTTTCTGGGGCGCAAATGTACGCCTTCAAAGTTGTTCAAACGGCGGGCCGGTTCAAAGAGGGCGACGGCCCCTGGACGGCTCAGGAAATCGCCGAGAGCTGGGACGCGATCATCAAGGGCTGAGCCGGGCGAGGGGTTGGCACGAGAGCCGCACCAGACCGCCGAGGTGGTCCCCGAGCGGCCGGAGTCCAGGAAGGTCCGACGGAGTGCACCAACCCGAGAATCGGGTTGGCACGCAGTCGAAGTGCTTCGCGCTGCGTTGCTGGACCCGGGGTCGGGTGATAGCGTGAGAAGCCTGCTCGATTTGCGCCCTTGGGGCGCGATCAGCGCGGCCCGAGCGCACACAGAGGTGGCGCCGGACCGGTGCGGGTCTTGTTTCCGATGAGCCGCGAGCTTCACGTCCCCCTCCTCCTCTGGGTTTGCGCCGGGTTCGTCGTCCATCTGCTCGGCGGCTCGGGCGTCGTCGGCGTGACGATGGTCGAAGAAAAGAAGGCCGAGGAGCGCGCCCACATCCGGGAGATGGTGTGGGAGGTCCGGCGCGAGCTCGGCGTCATCGAGATGGAGATCGACGCCGCCGCGGCCGAGGATATCGCCGAGCCCGAGCCGACGGACGGTGAGGACGACGAGTCGCTCCTGGCGTTCACGATGCGCCTCCTCACGGCCGAGGACGCCCCCGAAGACGTCCTGCCCGAAGAAGCGGGCGAGATGGATCCGTGGAAGGCGTGGATCGCCAGCATGCTCCTTCAGCCCAAGGAGCCCGAGCCGGAGCCTGAGCCCGAGAAGCAGGCGCTCCCCACGCCCGACGACCCGGCCGAGATCGCGAAGCAAGAACAAGAGAAGGCGAAGCCGGCCGAGCCCGAGCCGCCGAAGGAAGAGAAGAAGGAAAAGGCGATCGACGCGCGCATCATCAAGGACAAGCGCATCGCCATCGATCAGGTCGCCAAGAACGCCGACAACAAGGACAACCCCGACGCGCAGCGCCTCGCCGCCGCCGCCAACACGGTCGACGAGGAGACGCAGGCGAAGCACCGATCGCACGACCACAAGTCGGCCGATCCCTCGCCGGGCTCGAACCAGCGCGGCCCTGCGGATCAAGAGGGCAACTCGGAGCAGGACAAGGTCGGCTCGATCGAGGATCGCCCCGGCGATCCGACGCGCGCCCCCGGCGAGTCGTCGCCGACGAGCAGCGACAGCCAGCACTCCAAGCCCGCGCCGCCGTCCAAAGCGGACCAGCTGCGGAGCGGCGGCTCGCCCGGCGACAACCAGAGCCCGGGCGGCGGCGGCAAAGAGATCTCGCAACCGTCGCCGGCGGTCCCCGGACTGCCCGGCGGTCAGGGGCCCGCTTCGCCCGAAGCGCACGAGGCCGAGAACGGCGGCTGGACGATCAACCCCTCCGCTCCGGGCGGGAAGGGGACGAGCGGTTCGAAGGGCAAGCCGACGCTCAGCAAGCCCGGCTCGATTCCATTCGGTCCGTGGTCGCAAGGGCTCGGCATGCCCGGCACGCCGGGCGGGCCGCAGAACCTCGCGTGGTCCGGGCTCGAGGCGGCCGTGGGCGAAGAGCAATTGCGCAAAGAGCGCGAAGCGATCGGCGCCTCGATCCGCGCGCAGCACAAGGGTCGCTTCGATACGTCGAAGTTCGCGCGCTTCCTGCCGGACATCGAGAACTACGATCCGTCGGTCAAGATCGGCAACCAGACGTCGCTCAACGCGGCGGCGAGCGCGTTCGCGAAGTACCTGCACGACATCCATAACCGCATTCATCCGATCTTCGCGGACGAGTTCCTCGACAGCCTCGAGAGCTTGCCGCTCGGGCATCCGCTTCGCGACACGACGCTCGTCGCGCACGTCGAGATCGTCCTCGCGAAAGCAGATGGCAAGGTCGTACGCCGTGGCATCACGAGGAACAGCGGGTCGACCGTCTTCGACGGCGCCGCGCTCGACGCGGTAGAGCGTGCCGGCCCGTTCGGCAAAGCACCCGACGCGGTGGTGTCGAAGAACGGCTTCGTCTACCTCCACTGGGAGTTTCACCGAAACCTCGTCGATGCATGCTCGACGCGCAACGCGCACCCGTTCTTGATCAACGACAAGAACCCGCCGAAGCCGAACGTGACGCTGAAGAAGCGCAAGAAGACCAAGAAGGGCGCCGGTGACGAGGCCCCGCAGCCCTCCGGCCCGATCATCCCGCTCCGAAAGAAGTAGAGCGTGGCCCTTAGCGCTCCGCCTGGCGCAGCGACTCACGAGAGCAGCGGCACCGAGGCGAGCGGCGGCGGTCGGCCCTCGCCCATCTTCGCTCAGGTCCGGCGCGTCGTGGCGGCGTTCATGGTGAAATGGCCGGTCATCCTCGGGGTCTGGGTGGTCTGCGTATCGCTCGCCTCGCGCGGCATCCTCCCCGGGGTGCGCGGCGCAGTCGTCGGCATCAGCTCGGCGATCGACGACGCAGACTCGATGCTCGGCGTCGCGGCCTTCCTCACGGCGTACTACCTGCTCGGGACCTCAGCGACCTCGACGTATGGGCTGGTCAAGAGCCGCATGGCGATCGCGACCCGAGTCACGTCGATCCTCCTCTGCGCGACGCTCTGCTTCAGCACCGTCGGTCCCCTCGTGAGCCTCCGCACGCCGACCACGCTGATGGTGTTTCTCCTCATCGCGAGCAGCGCGATCGCCATCCTGATGGGAATCAGCGCCTTCCGTCGCCCGGAGATAGGCTTCGTCGGCCTCGCTCCGGTCCTGGTCGGCGCTGCATCGCTGATTCGCGGCGCAGGCGCGGTGGTCTCGGATCGCGCCCTTGAGATCGGCGCCGACACCGAATCGATCGTCTCGGCCTACCGCTCGGCGACTGTCCTCGCGACGGTATCGCTCGTGCTCGCGGTCGGGGCGATGGGAATTGCCTGCGCCTGGATGATCAAGCGGTCGATGCGATCCGGCGCCGTCGTCGTCGGCCTGATACTCCTCGCGTCGGCGATTGGCGCCAAGCTGGCGGTCGCGGCGCCCGACGACCTCGAGCCGATCGGCTTCGTGGTGCTGCGTCGCACGGTGCAGCACCTCCTCACGCGGCCCCCGCCGCTCGTTCCTGAGGCGTTGGTCATGGGGATCACCATCGCGACTCCTCTGGTGTCGCTCGCGGCGCTCCTGCAGCGGCACGCGCCGTCGAGGCTCGCCGCTGCAGTGGGCCTGGCGGTGCTTGCCGGGAGCTCCGCCGACATCCCGATTTTGGGCCTTGGACTGGCGTGCGGTGGCCTCTTCCTCGGCCTCTATGCCGCCGATCCTCATGGGGTATCCGCTGCGGTCGCCGAAGCCGATCACACGCGCAAGTTGGAGCCTCTGGCCGCTTCGTCGGGGTCGAACGACGGCGTTTCCAGCGCGCCTCCGTCGGACTCGGAGGCCTCCTTGCCGCGCTGACCGAGCTGGGCTAACTGCCCGGCCTGGCTGCGGAAGCTCTTCGACCCTAGAGGTCGCTCTCGAGGACCCCGCGCCACCTGCGAGCCCATGTCGTCTTCCGCCCGCACCATCCACCCCTCGCGCTCTCTCTGGACCATCGCGCGTGACGTCGTCGCGCTCACCAAGCCGCGCATCACCTCGATGGTGCTCTTTACGGCGTTCGGCGGGTACTGGCTGGCGTGCAAGACCTTCGGCGTCGAGCTCGACATCTCCGTCCTCATTCCGCTCATCGCGGGGACGGGGCTCGTCGTCTCCGGCGCCAACGCGCTCAACATGTACCTCGAGCGCGATTCGGACGGCTTCATGGAGCGGACGCGCAACCGGCCGCTCCCGACCGGCCGCCTCGGCGCAGACGTGGCGCTCGCGCTCGGCGTCTTCTGCAGCGCCGTCTCGATCCCCTGGCTGACGTTCGGGGTGCACCCCGTCACGGCGCTCTTCGCCGCGATCGCCCTCGGCAGCTACGTCGGCATCTACACGCCGATGAAGCGCAAGTCGCCCGCGGCGCTCCTCGTCGGCGCGGTGCCGGGTGCGATCCCGCCGCTCCTCGGCTGGTCCGCGGTGCGCGGCTCGGTCGACGGGCCGGCGCTGATCCTCTTTTTCATCATGTTTCTGTGGCAGGTGCCGCACTTCTTGGCGATCGCCACCTATCGCAAGGCCGACTACGCCGCCGCCGGCCTCAAGGTGACGCCGGTCGTGCACGGCGAGCGGGTGACCCGCCACCACGTCGTTCGGTACTCGGCGGCGCTCGTGCTCGCGAGCCTCCTGCTCGTGCCGTACGGCATCGGCGGCGACCTCTACATGATCGCCGCGCTCGTCCTCGGCGCTGGGTTCTTCGGCATCGGCGCCTGGGGCCTCAAGCACACTGCCGGGCGCCGCTGGGCGCGCGCCCTCTTCCTGTCGTCGATGGTCTACCTCACGGGCATCTTCGTCGCCCTGACGATGGGTAGCTGACGGTTCTGTCATGCGTTGTGGGAAGCGGCTCATCGTCCTCGGCGCGCTCGCCGCGGGGGCCGTTGACTGCGACTCGGCCAACGCCGGCGATCCCTCGTCCCGGCCGGCCGCGTTCGTTTCGGCCGAGCCGGTCGTCTACGACTTCGCGATCCCCGACTTTTCGATGGTCGACCAAAAGGGACGCAAGGTGTCGCGCGCCGACCTGACCGGCAAGGTGCTCGTCGTCGATTTCATCTTCACGACGTGCCCGACCGTCTGTCCGCGGCTCACCCAGAGCATGAGCGGCGTCGACAAGTCGCTGGCAGGCGAGGCGGACGTGCGCATGGTCTCGATCACCGTCGATCCCGAGAACGACACGCCGGAGAAGCTCGCCGCCTACGGCTCGCGCTACGGAGCCGATCCCGAGCGCTGGCTCTTTCTGACCGGCGAGCCGGATCACGTTCGCGACACCGTCATCAAAGGCTTCAAGATGGCCGTCCGCAAGGTGAGCGATGCCAACATCGACCACGCCGAGAAGATGGTGCTCGTCGACCGCCGGATGCACGTCGTCGGCGTCTACGACGCGGACGACGTGGGCCTCGGCAAGCTCACCGCGCGCGCGAAAGAGCTGGCCCGCGCCAAGTGATCGGTCAGCTCGCTTTGATCGCGAGCCGCTTCATCATCTTCTGAAGCCCGAAGCGGCTCAGGCCGAGCAGCTGCGCCGCCTTGGTCTGGTTGTTGTGGGTCCTGCCGAGCGCCTCGCGAACGAGATCCGACTCGAGGCGGTCGACCCGCCGCTTCACGTCGAGGCCGAGATCCACGGGCGCGGCGCGGGCTGGTGCCGCGATCTCGGGTGAGAGGTGCTCGAGATCGATTGTGCCGTCTCCGAGCACGATCGCCCGCCGCACCTCGTTCTCGAGCTGCCGGACGTTGCCCGGCCAGGCGAAGCTCGTGAGCGCGCGCAGCGCTTCCTTGGTGACGACGATCGGCCGGCCCGACGCGTGCTTCTCGACGAACAGCTTCACGAGCACCGGGATGTCTTCGACCCGCTCGCGCAGCGGCGGGAGCTTGAGGGTGACGATGCTCATTCGGTAGTAGAGGTCCTCTCGGAACTCGCGGCGCGCGACCATCGCCTCGAGGTCGCGGTGCGTGGCGGCGATGAGGCGGACGTCGACCTTGCGCGTCCGCTCGGTGCCGAGCGGACGCACCACGCCCTCTTCCAGGATCCTGAGGAGCTTCGCCTGCATTGCGAGGCTCATTTCCCCCACCTCGTCCAGGAACAGCGTCCCGGTGTCGGCGGCCTCGAAGAGCCCGATCCTCGTGCGGTCTGCGCCGGTGAACGCGCCGCGCACGTGTCCGAACAGGGTCGACTCGAGGAGCGTCTCCGGGATCGCGCCGCAGTTCTCGGAGACGAACGGCGCCGCGCTCCGCGGGCTCGCCTCATGGATCGCCCGCGCGAAGAGCTCTTTGCCGCTGCCCGACTCGCCGACGAGGAGCACCGGGATGTGCGCCGTAGAGACGCGATCCGCGACTCGCAGCGCTCGCACGAACGACTCACTCTCGCCGATGATGCCGTCGAACGCCGAACGCAAGGCGCGCGAACGCGACACCCTGCCGAGCTCGCTCTCCAGCACCTGCACGCGGACGTCGCGTTCAGCGACGGTTCGCTCGAGGACGCGACGTGCGCGCTCGGCGCGCCGCGCGTCCCGCTCCGCTTCGGCCTCGCCCATCGCCGCCGCGATCATGCCGGCTGCCAGCGATGCGAGCGTCCGCACCCAAGCGAGCTCGCGCTCGCCGAAGGCGCCTCGTCGCACCCGATCGTCGAGGTAGACGACCCCGAGCGGCTCGCCGCGCGCGAGCAGCGGCACCGCGAGCACGCTGCGCAGCCGCAGCGCGTGGACGCTGCGATGGACGTCGGGCAGCTCGCCGGCGGCGTCGACCGCGACCACCGGCTCACGGCGCTCGAGCGCTCGTCCCGCCAGCGATCGCGAGAGAGCGAGCTGCTCGCGGTCCAGATCGCGCTGCGCGAGGTTGCGCGCAGCTCGCGGCACGAGGACGCCCCCGCGCATCATCAAGAGCAGCCCTCGCTCGACGCCGGTCCACGCGACGAGCGCGTCGACGACCTGACGGAGCAGGTCGTCGAGATCGTCGTTGCCCGCGAGCGATCGCACCAGGTGCTCGAGCCGAGCTACCTGCTCTCGCTCGAGGGCGCCGCTCCCCGCGCCGCCGTCGCTGCCGCGATCGAGCCACTCGAGCGCCAGCACCGCGGGCATGAGCGCACCGCTCGCCTCGACGAGCGCCGTGCTCGTCTTGCGCACGGCGCTCCTCAAGCGCATTGCCGCGTCCCCGAGCCCGAGCGCCGCAGCGAGCCTCGCACCTGCCGCGAGCGCCGGTCCTCGAGCCGAAACCTCGGCGCGGGCCTCGGCGAGCGTGACGAGGGCGCGGACCACCTCCTCGCGTCGCGCGGTATGACGCAGGGACTCGTCGGCGCGCGCGCGCGCCCCCCACCACTCGAGCCGCGCCGCCGCCTGGAGCTCGTTCGAACCGGCCAGGTCGTCGTAGCGCGCGACTTCGGCTCCTCCGAGCAGGCCTTGCTCGAGCGCGCGGGCCGCGAGACGCAGGGAATCGGCGCGAACGTCGCCGGCAGCGGTCGCGAGCTTCGTCTGCGCGCCTTCTATCAGGCCGGCGACCTCTTCCGGAGGGGCTACATCGATCGCCGCGAGGAGCGCATACGTGGCCGCGCGCGGATCGCGAGCGTCCTCTGCGGCCTCGAGGGCGCGAAGCGCGGCGGCGCGCGCCTCGTCCTTCATCCGCGCCGTCGAGAACGCTGCAGCACGAGCGAGCAGCGCGCGCGCGGCCTGTGCCGGCCTCCCGAGGGCTTCCCACATCAGCGACGCGCGCTCACCGAGCAACGTCGCCTCTTCGAGGTGCCCCTCGTCGACCGCCGCGGCCGCCGCCCCGGTGAGATAGGTCGCCTCTTCGACGACCGCCCCAGCGCGTGCTGCTTCGTCGACCGCCGCACGGAACGCCGTGCGCGCATCGCCGGGATCGTCGGCCGCGCTGATGTATCCGCGCACGCCGAGGAGCAGCGCACGTGACGCGGCGTCGGCCGCGAGGGCGCTCCCACGCTCGAGGCAAACGAGCGACGACGGCCGATCCCCCAACGCGGCGTTTGCCAGCGCGCCGACCGCACACGAAAGAGGACCGTCGAGCGGCTCTGCGCGCGCGAGCGCCGCCGCGGCGTCGCCCGCGTCGAACAACATTCTTGCCAGGGTGGCGCGCGCCGCGCTTGCAGACCCATCGCCCTCATCGCCGAGCGCGAGCGCCGCGTCGGCCGCAGCCTTGGCGCCCGCGGCGTCGCCCGCTCGCCGCTTGATCTCCGCGAGGAGAGCGAGCCCTCCCGCGCCGCCGAGCGGCCTTCGAAGCGCGAGCGCGAGCGCGCGACCTGTTTCGCCGCGGGTGACGAGCGCTCGAGCCGCCACGGCGACGAGCGATGGCGGCGAATCGTCGTCGGCTTCGACGAGCTCGATCGCCGTGTCGTCGGGCGGCTGTGCGGCGAGTGCGAGCGCGCGTCCGGCGATGTCGGCGACGCGATCCGCGGAGGGTCGGCGGAGCGAGACGACCCGGGCGGTGTCGGTACGCGTGGACCTCGTCGCGCCTTCTGCGGCCGAGAGCGCCGCGTCGAGGTCTCGATACACCCACGCCGCGGGCCTCATGCCGGCTGCGAGCGTCGTGAGCGCGCTCGCGAGGCGGGCTTCGCCGGCACGAGCGATCGCTGCGTGCGGCCAGCCAGCAGCACTGGGACCCACGAGCGCCACGACCCACCGCACGAGATCGGCAGGCGCGAGCAGGGGAAGCGCGGCGCCGCCCCGCACCCGATCCAGCCCCAAGCGGCCCGATGCTCGAGCGCGCGCAGGATCGAGCGCCGCGAGCGTGTCGGCCCAGGCGGCGAGCTCTGCGAGCCAGGGCGCCGCATCGGCCGGCGCCGTGCCTCCGCTCCGCAGGACGCCGCGTCGCAACCTCGCGTACGCCGACCGCACGAGCGGAGCGTTTTCGATGACGGGTTCGTCATTGATATGCATCGCGCTGCGCTGCGCTGCGGCGAGCGCCGAACGGGCTCGCGCCGCGACCCACCGCGCGCTCGGGCGCGCGGTGGGTCGAGGCGCGAGCAAGGCGGTGCAGATTTCGCCGAGCGGGTGGGGGAGGTTGGCGCTTCGCGCGCGGGTGACGAGGTCGCCGGCGTCGCGGAGCGACGGCTCGGCGATCTCGGCGAGGAGCAGGCCGAGGGCGAGCAGATCGCGCTGTTCGGCGGTGCCCAGGTCGGCGTCGCCGCGCGCGAGGTAGCGAGGTGTTCCACCGCGGACGTGGGTCTCGTACCGAGAGGTGGTGAGACCGAGGTCGACGATCCGGGCGTGACGAGCGGCCTCGACGAGGACGTTCGACGCCGAGAGGTCGCCGTGCGCGAGGTCGGCGAGGTGAAGCGCGCCGAGCGCGGCGCCGACGTCGCGAGCGACGATCAGCGCGAGCGAAGCGTCGGCACTGCGCTCCCGCTCGACGAGCGGGGTGCCGGGCACCCACTCGACCGCGATCGCGGGGCGCGCCCCGGGAGCGTCGGCGGCGACGCCGCGAGCGACGTCGCCATCGATCACGACCCAGCCGGCGGCCCGGGGTCGAGGAAGCAGGGGCCCCGCGGCGAGGATGAGCGCCTCGAGCTCGCCTGCCAGGATCGGGGCCACGGTGCTGTCGCGGCCGACCTTCAGCGCGACGTCGGCGCCCTCGCAAGAAGCGCGGAACACCTCTGCCGTGGCGCCGGCTGACGCGGCCGCGATTGCCAACGAAGGAGGCAGCGGGGACACAGCTGCATTAGAGCCGATCTTGCAGGGTTGGCAACGACGGTGGCGGTCCTGGGGCCGCCGCCCTGGCCCCGCTCAGAGGTCGCAGTTGGGCGCGCCGGCGGCGATCCAACGCGAGAGGAGACGGATGTCGCTCTCGGACGCCTGGGTGTTTTGCGCGTTGTTCGGCGGCATCGGCGTCCCGGTGATCAGCTCCGAGCGAATCCGTGCGGTCTCGTCGGGATGGATCGTGGCCGGATCGACGGGGAGGCCGGCGAGGAGCTTGTAGAGGATGTAGCTGTTGCCCGGGTCGTTCGCGGTCACGACGTTCATCCCGGCTCCGAAGCGGTCGGGGCGGAGCGCTCCCTGGTTGCCGGTCCCGCCGAGGCTCGCGCCGTGGGCGACGACCTGGGCGCGCTGGCTGAAGCCGTTGAAGGGCTTGAAGATCAGGTTCTCGGGCGCGCCGTCGGGGTTCTCGTCGCTCTCTGCAGCGTGGCAGCCGCCGCAGCTCGACTCGAGGAACCCCCGTACCTCGCCGCACTCGTTGAACGTCGGCGGACCCTGCGGCGTGAGGCCGCCCGGGTCGGTCACGTTGAAGAAGACCTCGTACTTCTGCGCGAGCGGCGCGCCGTCGTACGCGCGAAACCCTGCCTCGCCAGGCTCATCACCCAGGTGCAACGTCAGAAAGTGCGTCGTCGCAGGCAAGAGCTGCGGCGTCTGGCCCGGATCGACGTAGTAGGTGACCACGCGGCCGGCCGGATCGTACGCGGCGTTGAGCAGCACGCCGCCGGAGCACTGTTGGAAGCCCTCCACGGGCGCAGCGTTGCTCCGCAAGCACACCGACGCGCGCTGCACCGTGCGCGGATCGAGGTACCGATCGAACACGAGCTCGATCTTGGTGTTCGCGATCGCGACGGTCGAACCATCCGGCGCGACCTCACCCGACACGTATCCACCGCCGATGCCGTCTTCGCTGCCGCCAGCGCCGCCGTCGCCCATCGCCGGGGTCGGCTCGGGCGTCGAAATGCGCACCGAGACGAGGTGGAGGGGAGGTCCCTGAAAGCTCGGCTCGGGCGAGTCGACGTCACATGCAGCGATTGCCAGCCCTGAGGGGAGGGCCAGCGCCGCTGTCAGGATTCGGCGTAGAGCATCAGCTGCTCTTTGACGACCTTGTCGCTCACGCCGCTCGAGATGTGATCCTTCAGACAGTCGGCCAGCGTGATGAGCATCTCGTCGACGCCCTTGTCCTCGATGAGCTTCGCCAGGAGCTGCCGCGCCTCTTTCCCGTCGTCCTCCCGGAGAAAACCACGGACTGTATCGAGCGAAATCTCGCCCTGAAAGTCCAGGTACATGTTCTCGAGGAGGTACCGCACCAGCTCCTTCACGCTTGTTCTCCTTCGGACAGGGCCGGCTAAGGCTATACGGCGCCAGCCCCTGGAGAGGCAAGGAATTGTTCTTCCTTCGAGGACGGTTCTTGGCGTTCATCGGCAACGCTCGAGGTTTCCGTCGCCCGGCCCATGGCACACCAGGCACGGTCGAGGGTTGCGGGAGAACGGCTGGCTGCACTTGTCGGCGAAGCCCGTCGGATGCGGGTTGACCCCGCCGCCGCCGGAAATCGCCTTGGTCGCGTGGCAGGTCGCGCAGTCGCGCTCGGCATGGCAGGAGACACACGCGTTCAGGTTCCGCTGCGCCTCCCACGCGTGGTGCTCGGCTCCGCGGGGGGCGTAGGTCCATGTCGCCGGAGGCGGGTGGAAGCGCGCGCCGGTCGGGCGGTTCCCGGCGGGCCCGTCGCGCGCGACGCCCACGCGGCGGTGACAGTCACCGCAGAACTGCGTCTCTTGGTGGCAGCTCGTGCAGCGCGGGTTGTCCAGGCGCGCCGCCGCTTGGTGCATCGTGATCCAGTCGTTGGGGTGGACCTTGCGGTTGCGGATGCGGCCGTCGTGGCACGCCGCGCAGTCCTCTTCTTCGTGGCAGCTGCCGCAGAAGCGGCTGTCGCTCCCGGCGACCGACTTGTGGCGCTCGATCCAGTCCGGCGTGTGATCGGACATGTGGAGCCACTGCGGCGGAAGCAGCTGCCCGGTCGCGAACTCGACCGTCATCTTGCCTGACGGATCCGTCAGGTGGCAGGTCGTACACTCGCCGCGCGCCTCGCCCTGCGCCGGTCCGGGCATGGCGTGGCACTCGAAGCAGCCGGCCATGCGCGGGAGCTGCTCGCGTGTGGCCAGCTCGAGCTCTTCGACCCGACCGTGGCACTGCGCGCACCCGATGTTGCGATCGAGGTGGTTCTTGTGCGGAAAGCGAAGGTTCGGCGCCGGGAGGACGAAGCGGGCGACCTGGCCGCCCACGCCGGCGCCTTCGCCGAGGTGGCAGAACGTGCACTGGCCGTTCTCCTCTTTGCCCGCGACGACGCGGTTGAGATCCGCGTGGCTGACGTCGTGACAACCGTCGCAGGTCTTGGTGGGCGAGGGGAGCAAGCGATCGGAGGACGCGGTGCTCTGGAAGGCCGCGCCGTGGCAGCTCTTGCAGGAGATCTTGAGGTCTTTGACGTGCTTCTTGTGGTTGAAGCGGATCGTCAGCGTCTGCGGCGGGAAGATCTCGTCGCTCGGCACGGGGCTCTGCTTCGAGCCAGGCGGCATCCACTCGAGCGGCACCGGATGGTCGTCGGGAAGCGGCGCGAGCCCCGAGGTGTACTTGGCGGCGGCGGGGCGCGCCGGCGTGGGCGCCACGTCGGCGTCGGCCATCGGCGCGGTGAGCCCGAGGGCCACGGCGAACGCCATCGCGAGGGCGAAAGCAAAGATCCAAGCGGGGGTGGGGCCCCGCGCGGAGGGTCGGAGAGAAGCAGCGGGGGTGGGGCCCCGCGCGGAGGGTCGGAGAGAAGCAGCGGGGGTGGGGCCCCGCGCGGAGGGTCGAGAAGAAGAAGAAGCGGGATGCGTCTTCGTCACCATCACCGCACCCAATAGAGGTCGAGGCGCGCCAGGACGCGGAAGCGCTGCCCGACGCGTTCGTTGATGTCGTGCTCCCACTCGGCGCCGATCCGCGTGATGTCGATCGGCTTGTATCCGGCGCCAACGACGTATCCGAAGCTCGTCGTGTGGTTGTCGTCGTTTCTCGGATCGGTGAAATCGAAGAGCGAGACGCGACCGCCGAGCGCGTAGCGGCCGCCGTCGAAGTACTTCTCGCCGCCGATGTCGCCGCCGGCTCGATGTCCCCGCTCGCCGGCTTGCACCATGGAGCGGAGCTCGATGTTGCCTTGGGTGCTCTGGTACCTGCCTGCGAGCTGGCCGATGCCGTCGGCCGAATAGTGCGTCTCGCGGTTGTCCTCGTTGCGCGACGCGGTCTCCGGCGCCGCATCCGTCTGTGTCGAGCCCGGGTTCTTCGGCTCGGTCGGATCGACGTAACGACAATCGGCGGGGCGAAGGGCGAGCGCGGCGCACTCCTTGGACGCGAAGTCTTCGGGGTTGCCGTCGGTCGACCAGAGCCGAGCGCCGCCGGAGCCGCTGATCTGGATCTCGGGGATGATCTTGGCGGCGATCCGCGCCGTCGCCGTCGTCGACGGGTCGTGCGTGAAGAAGTTGAAGATCGAGTCGGCGTCGAAGGTCGGCCGATAGTGATCGGCGTCGGCGCCGATCGTGATCTTGTCGCCTGCGTAGACCTCGAGACCGCCGTACGCCGTGGCGAACACCTGGTTGTAGAAGTCGTACGAGAAGCCGCCCTTGAGGCCGCCGAGATCGGTCTTGTTCACGTAGCCCGCCCAGCCGATCCTCTCGCTCGAGAGGCGCAGACCGTCGACGGTCGTATAGCCGCCACCGGGCGTGGGGAACTGCCCGGTGAACGCTTCGCCCGTGTTGTACACGCGGCGGTAGGTGAGGCGAGCGTGGAGCCAGTTCGGTCCGGCGCTCTCGAGCGCGGCGCCGAACGCGGGCGCTTGGCTCGCGAACTGATACGAGGGGTAGTCGCTCGAGACGCCGCCGTCGGGCTCGTCGAGGCCGGCGCGAGCGCCGCGCCACACGCCCTGCGACTCGTAGCGGCTCGTCGAGAGAGGCAAGCCGCCGCGTTGCTCGAGCCCACCGTAGAACTCGACGTCCACGAAGAACGGCGTCGACAAGCGGATGAGCCCGCCGTCGAACGACCACCAGCCGAGCGCGTCTGTGACGTACTGCCTGCCGGCGCGAAAGCCCAGCCAACCGTCGGCGAGGTTCTTCCCCTCGATGTAGCCGTACATCAGATCGAACCGCGCGACCGTGAGGCCGGGGACGTAGCGGGTGCCGTTCGCGACGTCGAAGCGCGTCTCGGCGTCGGCCAAGTCGGAAGAGAGATGGTTGCCGATGCCGAAGTCGGCGTCGACGCGGGCCATGAGCCTGACGTTGTAGTCAGGCTTGTTGGGCTCGAGCTCGCCTTGCAGGTGGTAGAGGCTGAACCCCACGGTCTGCAGCAGGCGACGGCGCTCGATCTGGTAGCCCCACGGGCTCGCTACGTCGTAGCTCTGCCCGGCGGTCGTCGAGCTCAGCTCGACGTCCACCGCGTACGCCGGGCGCGCCAGCGCGCACACCGCGAGGACGCAGGGCAGGACGATGGCCTTTGTCATCGGCGGGGCCGATGGTCGCGACTTTCGGGGGCCGGGTCAATCAACCGGCGCGGGTCGGTTTGTCCGGTAGGCGATCAGGCGCGGGCGAACGCCCCGTCGGCTCCGAGGTCGAAGTCGTCCAGGTCGCTCATCGCCTTCTTCACCTGGCCGAGCGAAGCCTCCGGCACCTTCCAACCTTTGAGGATGAAGCCCTCGCAGATCTTGTTCTTGATGCGCACCGACTCCTCGACCGAGAGGAGCTTTAGCAGGGGGTCGATGGACTCAGGTCGGGATTGCGAAAACGTCGACTGGACGGCGTGGAAGCGCACCGTCTCGTTGACGTCGTCGAGGAACCGCTCGAGCGCCGTATGGATCTCGTCACCCTTTACGTCGGCGAGCGCTGCGACGACCTGGAGCTTCGGCTCGACGTTGCGCGCGTACTCGGTGTCGAACGACTCTGCCAGGCTGAGGAGCTCCTGCTTGTACTCCTCGTCGTCGAGGATGGCGTGCAGGATCCGGAGCGGCCAAGTCAGCACCTCCGCCTTGGCGCAGAAGGCCCGGACCGGCTCGACCATCGGCTTGCCGGCGGCGACGATCGCGTCGAACGCGGCCTCTTTCTCTTCCTGATCGGTGATCGAAGGATCGATCGAGAACGTGAAGCGCTTGATCAGCACCTCGGCCGCCTCGGCCGACTTCATCCCGGCCAGCTCTCGGATCGCGTCGGCGCGGTCATAGGTCTGCGCACGCTTGTCGGCGACCAGCTTGGCCAAGCTCGCGATCTTGCGATTGGTCGGCTTCTGCGGCGACGTTCCACCCGCGGGCGGGGGCGTCGAACCGCGCTTGAGAAAATCGAAGAGGCCCATACGGCGGCGCCAGCATGGTGCTGGCTACCAAAAACCGCAAGCGGTGCGACGGGCGAATCGCGGACTTCGGCTGGATCGTCCGCGATTTGCGTTGCCGAAATGCTCGAGGCCCCGGCTTTCGCCGAGGCCTCGATCAAGCAGCTGCTCGAGCGCGACTGCTTATTCCGAAACCTGCAGGTCCGGGAACCGGAAGATCAGGTTCACCGTGATCATGCTGTTGAACTTGAACTCTCGGTCGGCGCCGTTGACTGCGTCATCCGGGAATTCGCCGTCGGGATCGCCGCCGGCGTTGTCGAAGCCCGAGGTGTTCCATTCGTAAGGCAGACCGCGGAACTCTGCGCCGAAGCCGAAGATCGACGTCGGGTAGAAGTTCAGACCGAGGCCGAACGTCGGCGCCACGGTCACGCGGCTCTCGAGCGCGTAGTTGCCTGAGCACGGGTCGAGCCGCTCGCCGTCCGTGTTCTTGCCGCACTCGGCGCGCTCCTGGAGGCCGACGACCGCCGGACCCAGGAAGATGTTGACGTCGGTGTCGACGAAGAGCGCGCTGAAGAGCGCGATCTTGCCGCGGAACGGGATGAAGTGGAGCTCGGGCGCGGCGACCCACTGGAGCCGCGCGAGCTGGTCGTCCGCCAGATTGCCACGCGTCAGGTTGACGGCGGTGAGGCGGCACTCCTTCTTGTTCGGGTTGCCGGCACAGTTACGCTCGTCGATCGCCTTCTCTTGAAGCTGCTCGGCCAGGCCCGTGGTGACCTGGAAGCCGTAGCCGCCCCAGACCGCCAGGCCGAGCCAGTCGAGGAAGTGGTACTGCAGACGAAGACCAGGCATGTACGTGCGCTGGTACTCGTCGAGCAGCGTGAACGACACGTTCGGGGTGACCTCGAACCGGCCGTCGCGGTGCAGGCGGAGCTTGCGCACGGCGGGGGCGCCGGCGAGCGGACCGGTCAGCTGGATCTCCTGCGCGCTCGCGTCTTCTTCGCCTGCGAAGAAGGCCGTGGTTGCGGCGGTCGTGATCGCCAGCGTGGTGAGTAGGGATCGCATCAGCTTGCTGTTCTCTCCAAGCATCGCCGTCATCCTCACTTGGGAAGCCGATACTCCCACGTGGGCGGGAGGAAGAAGGAGAGGCCGAGTTGACCCTGGACGTTGTTCGTGAAGCTCAAGTCTTCACTGAGCCACGTATCCGGATTCTGCGCGTTGGGCCGACCGTCCGCGCCGACGCCGTCTGCGATCGTCTGGTTCTCCAACTCGTCGAAGAAGATGTAGTCGCGCAGCTCGGCGGTGAACGCGAACCAGCGGTTGAAGAAGATGCGGAGGCCGAGGCCGACGTTGAACGTGACCTTGGGCTTCCAGTCGAAGGTGCGATTGTCGGGGTCGACGACCGCGATCGGACGCGTCGAGATCGCGCCGACGCCGCCGAGCAAGTAGAGGTCGTAGTGGAAGATGAAGTCGCTGAACCCTGCGAACTTGCCGTAGGCCGGCACGTACAGGAAGTTCGCGTTCGCGTTCCACTGGTACTCGGTGATCGACTGGCCGATACGGGCCGCGCGGCTCGTCTGCGTGTTGAAGTCCGACGGGCTGTTGAAATAGTAGTTGCCGTTCAGACCGACGCCGATGACGTTCGTGATGTAGAAGTTCGTCTGAAGCCCGATCGCGGTGTGGCTGACGAACTGGTCGTTCATCGTCAAACCGACGTACGGGTTCAGCTCGAACCGGAGGCGGCGCAGCGCATAGATCTGCTGCACGGCGTAGATCTCGATGTCGAGCTCGCGGGCCGCCGCCTTGGGCAGGTCGATGGCCTTGCATGCGTCGGGATCGATCGCACAGAGCTCTTCGAGACCGCCGCCGGCCGGCGTGCCTTCGCCTTCACCTTCGGGCTTTTCGCCTTCGCCTTCGCCTTCGCCTTCGCCTTCGGGCTTTTCGCCCTCACCGCCGGGCTCGCCTTCGCCCGCAGCTTTGTCGCCAGCAGCTTTGTCGCCGGCGGCTTTGTCGCCAGCGGCTTTGTCGCCGGCAGCCTTCGTGTCCGCGGGCTTGTCGTCGGCCTTCTTCGGCTGGGCTGCCGCTGTTAGCGGCACCATCATCAGCGCGGCCGCAACGAGGAGCCCCACGCGAGCCTGGTTCATCGCCATACCTTCCGCAAAATTGCGAGCTTTCCGCCTATTCGCGCCCGTTCATCGCGGTACTGCGAGCCTGGTTCCCCTCGACATCTCGAGCCTTACGGAAGTCCGCGGAGCTCGCTGGGGGAGGTGTTGCCGACTGCTGAGCTAAGTTATCGAATTTCCAGCTGATTTCGGTCAAGCTGAAAGTCGCTCGGACTATATCACGCAGACATTTGTCGAATCAACAGCGAACTTTTCAGGGTGCTTGTCTCTTCTGCGTGGGACCTCACGGCTTGGATTCTCACGCGGCTTTTTCTTCGGCTTCGCCGCCGCTGCCGAGCAGGGCTTCGACGAACTCTTCCGCGTTGAAGTCACGAAGGTCGTCGGGCCGCTCCCCGACGCCGACGTAGCGCACCGGCACCTCGTGCTCTGCGCAGATGCCGAGCACCACGCCGCCTTTGGCCGTTCCATCGAGCTTGGTCAGCACGATTCCGGACAGGGGGAGCGCCTCTTTGAAGAGCGCGGCCTGCTGGGTCGCGTTCTGTCCGTTCGTCGCGTCGAGGACGAGCAGGGTCTCGTGCGGCGCACCGTCGAGCGCCTTGCCCATCGTCTTCGCGATCTTTTTCAGCTCGTCCATGAGGTTGGTCTTCGTGTGGAGGCGGCCCGCGGTGTCCGCGAGGACCACGTCGGCGCCGATCTCCTTCGCCTTCTGGACGGCGTCGAAGAGGACCGCCCCGGCGTTTGCGCCGTCGGCTCCGGTCACGACCTCACACCCGGCGCGCTTGCCCCACGCGACGAGCTGCTGCACCGCCGCCGCGCGGAACGTGTCGCCGGCGGCCAAGACGACCTTCTTTCCCTGGCCGGTGAGGCGCGTTGCGAGCTTGCCGATCGTCGTCGTCTTTCCGCTGCCGTTCACGCCGACGACCATCACCACGGTGGGCTTGGCGGACAGTGCGATGCCGCCGCCACCGATGTCGACGACCTCACGCGCCTTGGTCCGGAGCGCTTCCCATACGCGCTCTTCGTCTTTGAGCTCGCCCTTGGAGAGCGAGTCTTTGATCGCCGCGACGAGCTCGCCGGTCGTCTTGACGCCGACGTCGCTCGTGAGAAGGACCTCTTCGATCTGATCGACCAGCTCGGGATCGATCTCCTTCTTGCCGGCGAAGACGGCCTTGAGCCGTCCGAAGAAACCTTCGGCTTCGCGAGCCCGCGTCAGACCCTTCCGAAGACCGGCGACATCCTTCGCTCGCTTGGCGAGCGGGGCCGGAGCACGCCCCGCGGCAGGTGGCTTCGGCTCCTCGACCTCCTCCTCTTCTTCTTCTTCCTCGGAGGGGGGCGGCGCAGCGGGCTTCGCCTTTGCCGAAGTGGAGGGCTCGGGCTCGGGGGCGCGCTCGGTGGCGCGCCGCTCCTCTTTCTTGGGCTGCGCTGCGGGCTTCGTCTCGGCCTTGGGCAGCTGGCGCTGCTTTTCGCCTTCCGGCAGCGCGGGCTCTTCCTTCTTCCGGAGGAAGAAGAACCAGACCGCCCCGAGGGCGACCAACGCGATGACGACGATCAGAATGGGGTCCACGAGGGCTCCTTCGTCCGGCCGACTATATGGATCGCCAAGGTGACAATCAACGAGCCCGGGCCCCTTCGTTCTCCTGCCGGGGCTTGGCGGTGGGCTCGGCAGCCGCCACCTCGTCCTCGGTGTCGCGTGTTACCGCCTCGGGACCGAAGGCCACGCGCTCGATCTTGGTCGCCCAGGCCTCGACCTGCGGGGAGCCCGTCCGGGCTGCGACGCGCCGTACGTGGCCGGGGGTCGGCTCTTTCGAGGAGTCGTAAGGCATTCCCCGGCCGCGAGCCCACCGGACCAAGCGATCGAGCAGCGCACGACGCCGCGTGACGAGGGCCACGCGGAGCACCGAAGGCGAGGGCAGGGGCTGCTCGTAGGTCGCGTGGAGCTCGCCCTCGACGATGAGGCGCGCGTCGCGCGGCGCTTCGACGTCCAGCGAGAACGTGCCTTCGGCGTCGGTCTTCGTCTCGGCGAGCACGCCGCGACCGGTGAACGTCGGGACGACGATTCGAAGGTCTGCGTGCGCGATGGGAAAGCCATCGTGAGCGTCGGTGACCACACCGCGCCAGCCCTTCAGACCCGACGGTCGATCGAGGACGAGGATCTCGGGCCTGCCCGACGGAGGCGGCGGCAAAACCGAGTCGGTTCGTTCGGACTTCGGCGCGCGCCGCCACTTGAGCACGATCCACGCTGCGAGGGCGAGGCCGACGGCGGCGAGGATTGCCTGGCGCCATGCGCTCGGGCCCTGGACGCGTACGTCGACCGTCGCCGTCGGGCCGCTCAAGTAGTACGGGGACGCGGGAACGTAGCGGAGCGTGATCGGCACCTTCGTCGCGGCGCCGCCCGCGAACGACACCACGACGCGGGCCCGACCCTTTTCGACCTTTCCTGCGCCCACGCTCGCTCCCGCGAGGACGGCTTCGACGATCCCGCCGTCGACGTCGCCGCTGTGCCACTTCACGTCCGTCTCGATCTCCACGCCGCTGTCGGGATCGCCGGTCACCGAGTCCGGAGCTTCGAGCCGCGTCGCGGCGACGCGCGTGACGGTCGCGGAAGCTCGAGAGGGCGCGAGCTCGGTCGAGCCGCCGAACTCTGCGACGAGCTCGCCATTGCCCGGCCCTGCCAGCGAAGCGTTCTGCACGTCGAAGCGTGCCCGCCCGTCGCCGCCCGTCGCAGCTTTCCCGATGACCTCACCGCGCTCGTCTTTCAGGACGATCTCGTGACCGTCACGCCGCACGGCCGAGAGGAGCCGAGATGCGTCCTCGCGATCGATTCGGAGCGTCACGCTCACCGTCGAGCTCGGTCGGTCGAGATCGATCGTCGACGGGGCGGCGTCGTACTTGAGCGACGTCTCGGCGCGCTGCTCGCCTTCGGGCGTCGGGTCGATCGCGAGATCGGTCCCCTCGAAGAGGTTGTTGCCCACGAACTTCGCGCGAAACCTGAGGCCCGCGGCCGAGCCGGGTTTGCGCACACAGAATGCGCCGCGCTCGTCGGTCGTTACGACGTAGGCGTCGCCGTCCGACCGAACCTGGCCGAAGGCTTGATCGCCCGGGCACGCCTTGGGCGCCCCCATCCGCTCGAGCTTGTCGCCCGGGCCGAGCGCTTCGATCCGGATCCCGACGCGCCCCATCGACGCGCCGGCATCGTCCGAAACCTGACCTCGAATCGTCACCTCGCCATTGCCCTCGAGCGCGACGAGCTTCACCGAGCTACCGCCACGCACTCGCACCTTCACCGCGTGCGCCGTGCTCGCAACGAGGAAAACCCCGAGGGCGACGAGCAGGAAGAGAGCGCGCAGGAGCCTGGTCACGAGCGATGAGACCGTAGCGCACACGAGCCCTCCGCGGGAGGGCTGCGAGGAGGTCAGACCCAGGTAATGAAAGAGGCGACCGAACTTGGGCGACGCGCTGAAGCGTCGCTTCGAGGCGACGTCCTACTTCTTGATTCGTGTATGGTGAAAAGGATGCCAGGAGGGTCGGCGCGCGTGCGTGTGTGGCTTCTGGGTCTCGCCTTCTTCTTCGTCGCCATCGGCTTCGTTCGCCCTGCGTTCGCCGGCAGGATCGACGATCTCGCGAAGCAGCTGAAGAGCGACGACTGGCGCGTGCGAACGCAAGCCGCGCTGGGTCTCGGCGCCTCGTATGACAAGGCTGCCGTCAAGCCGCTGTGCGGTGCGCTCGGTGACTCGAACAGCTCGGTGAAGCTGTCTGTCATCGCCGGGCTCGGCAAGCTCGGCTTCGACGAGGGCTCCTCGTGCCTGAGGACGGCGAAGGGCAGCGAGAAGGACAGCGCTGCGATCGCCGCGATCGACAAGGCGCTCGAGAAGATCGTGCTCGGCGGCGACCCGCCGCCGCCGCGGTCGTCGGCCAAGTACTACCTGGCAATTCAGGTCACGAACAAAACCAAGCGCGGCGCGATCGAGGCCGAAGGTCTCGTTCGCAAAGCGATGCAAGCCAAGTGTCTCGCGAACCCGGCTTGCGCGGTCGCGCCTCGGTCGGAGACCGCGGCGCAAGGCAAGGAGATCACCAAGAACAGGAACCTCAAGGGCTACCTGCTCATCGCCTCGCTCGAGCCGTTCGCCTACAAGGGCGGAAACCTCACCGTCCAGCTCAAGGTCACGATGTGGACCTACCCCGACAAGGCGCTCAAAGCGGAGTTTGGGCCGAAGCTGACGCAGGAGCAGACGCCGAGCGAGGACAAGGCGAGCGAGAACGTGCTCGTGGGGATGGCGAGCGAGACGGCCGTAGAGTCGTTCTTGAAGGTGGCCGCGTCTCTCTGACGCAAGTTTGCGTCGCTGATGACGGGCTCTTACGATGAGACTTCCTACGATGGGGCGACCCTAGAAATGACAGGCCGACGATGAGCGACGAGAAGCCGCAGACGAGGCCGCGCTACAAGCGGAGCTTCAAGAACTACCTTCTCGATCCGCATTTTCAGCTCAAGTACACGGGGCTGCTCGTCGGCATCGCGATCGTCCTCTCGGCGGGGCTGGGCGTGCTCTTGTGGCGTGCCGGAAAGGAGCTCGGCGAGCAGAGCCAGGTCGCCGTTCAGCAAGGCGCCGAGACGGTCGAGCAAGGCCAGAAGACGATCGAGCGCGGCAAAGAGGTCATCGTCCAGTCCGACAAGGTGAACCAGGTCGTCACCTCGACGATGGAGACCTGCTACGCGGACAGCCCCGAGCTGCTCGAGTCGTTCCGCAAGGACGCAGGCAAGGATCAGGAGCGCCTCAAGCAAGAGCAGCAGAAGCTCGAGGACGACGCGCAGTTTCTCAAGAATCGAGCGGCCTCGCTCCTCCAGCAGAAGACCGACCTCGAGAACCGCCAGGCGAAGCTCGGGATGGCGCTGCTCCTCGCGCTCGTCGTGCTGGTGCTCGGCATCGGCATCGCCGGCATCGTGTTCACCCACAAGATCGCCGGTCCGATCTTCAAGATGAAGCGGCTGCTCCGCCAGGTGGGTGAGGGCAAGCTCGTCGTGCGCGAGCGCCTTCGCAAGGGCGACGAGCTCGTCCACTTCTTCGAGGTGTTCGAGCAGATGGTCGAGACGCTGCGTACGCACCAGCAAGAAGAGATCGACAAGATCGACAAGATCCTCGAGCGGCTCGAGTCCAGCGAGGGCTATCGCGACAAGAAGGGCGACGGCATCGCCGAGCTCAAGGCGCTCCGCAACGAGATGCAGGCGCGGCTCGAGCCCTGACGTCGGCGGCGACGTCAGAAAGCCGCTTGTATGTGCTCGACGTGCGCGTCGCCGCGCTCGTCGAAGGTCACGCTCATCACGTCGAAGCGCATGCGCTCGATGGTGGCGTCCTCCTTGAAGCGCTTGCGCCACAAGAACTCGCCCGCGCGGCGTAGCCGCTGCTTCTTCTTCCAGTCGAGCGTGTCGAGCGGCTTCACCCACGAGCCTTCGCCGCGCGTGCGCACCTCGACGACCACGACCACCGGACCCAGCCGGGCGATCACGTCGATCTCCAGCCGGCTCACCCGAACGTTCCGCCCCAGGATGACGTAGCCGTCATCGAGGAGCCGACAAACGGCAACGTCCTCGGCCTTTCGACCGAGGACGTGTCTTGCGTCGCCTTCGTTGCTCACGCTCTTCGCTCGGGGTTGGGGCCCCGAGCGAAAGGGTTCAGAAAGAACCAGAACAATTGTTGCTGTCGAACGCGCCGACGACCTTGCCGCACTTCAGCTCGGCCTGGGCGACGTCGACCTTGCAGTCGTCGCTGGGCTCCTGCGTGCAGTTGCCCTTGAGGATCTCGTCGTCCTGCTTGACGCAGTACTTGCCTGCGAGCTGCGGGTCGCCGATGCCGACGTCCGGCCGAACCTCGGCGCAGACGAAGCCGTCGGGGCACGAGCAGAAGTTGAAGTTGTCGTCCTGCTCCTGACCTTCGGCGACGCCGCAGCGGCACGAGCAGTAGACCGAGCGCTTGCCGGAGCGGCCTCCCGCCTCTTCACACTGGCCGCAGACCTCGGCCGCGACCGGGGTGTCGGTGCCGGGAACGCAGCAGGCCTTGCCCTCGTTCGACGCGGCGTCGGCGTTCTCGTCCTGGCAGTTGCCGGGCTTGTGGCAGACGTACTGGCTGCACTGCAGCGACTCGGGATCGCAGACGTAGCCCGTGGGGCAGCCCGCCGACGACGACGGATCGCACTCGCAGAACTTGCCCTTCTTGTTGCATGTGCCCGCGAGACCGGAGCAGCGCGCGTCGCCGTTCTCGTCACAGTCGGGCGCGAACGTGCCGGCGCGCTTGCACTCTTCGCCCTCGCCGGCGCACGTGCCGCCGGGATCGCAGGCGGTGCGCTCGGACTGACCGAGGGGGCAGCTGATGCGGCCCTGGAAGTGGTTCACCAAGCAGATGCGGCTCTCGCACTGGAACGAGCGCGATTCGATGTTCTCTTGGGTGACCTTGAAGCCGCTGAAGCCGGCGTTGAACTCGTCCTCCGGCGTGCAGGGATCGCCGATTCCACCCGTTTGGCAGGAGGGAATGAGTGCGAGGCCGGCGACGGAGGAAATGGCGAGGACGCTCTGGAGGATGCGACGAGTCATCGTGAGGCGAGCTCCTTCGATCCGCGAGCACGGCTCGTGAGCCGGGACGCGGGCGGGCAGGCAGACACGGCAAACAGCGGAAACAACGCGCTAAGCTCGATGATAAAGAAGCGCTGAGCCCACGGCAGGAAGTAAGGCATCGATGCCATTGGTGGGCGCAGGATGCCGGCGACACTACTCAATTCGCAGCAGGAGGGTCAAGGGTCGCTTGCAGCCGATGTGACGCGCCTCGATCCTCGCACGTCTCGCGGACAATCGGCGTTGACGGAAGCCCCGCCCGATGAGTACCATCACCCGTCGCTTCGGCCCTATGTCGAATTCGCTTGTCTTTCCGCGGTTGTAGCCCCCTCGCATCACCGGGTCGACTTCTCGGCCCACGCTACCGTCGGATCCTGAGTCATAGCCACAGCTTCTGCCCCCCACACACCCGCTGGACCCGTGTTTCTGTTCGCGCGATGGCGCGCAACAAAAGCGAGGAATGACGATGCGCATGCGCTTTGCGAATGTTCTGGCTCGACTGGGCCTCGTGGCAGCACTCACCGGAGCAGTCATCGCTGCGCCGGTCACCGACGCGATCGCGCAAGGGAAGGGGCAGAAGGACAAGAAGGGCGACAAGAAGGGAGAGGTAATCGACCTCGATGACGAGGAAGAGCCTGCCGATCCCAAAGGCAAAGGCGGCAAGAAGGCCGCCGAAGACGAAGGACCGGTCTCAGCCGGCGAGATGACCGAAGAAGCGGCGCAAGCGAAGCGCCTCTTCGACGGTGGCAAGTGGCAAGAGGCCGCGCTCGCTCTGAAGAAGGTCACCGCCGGTGAGACCGGCGACGACGAAGGCAACAAGCAGATCGCGCAGTACCACCTCGCGATCGCGCTCTACAACCTCAAGTTCTATCAGGCGAGCTACGGCATCTTCAGCCAGATCGCCGAGAAGCCGAATCACCTGAAGTTCAACGAGACGCTGCTCTGGCTCGCGCGTCTCGCGACGCAGCTCCCCGAGCCTGCCGACATCGTCGAGCGCGTCGGCAAGTACGACCAGGATCAGATCGAGCGGTTCAAGAACCCCCAGCAAGAGAACCTCTACTGGCAGCTCAACTACCTGCTCGGTCGCTACAAGTACCGCGCGCGCAGCTACGACGAGGCGATCCAGCTGTTCGAGAAGGTCGACAAGAAGAGCCCCTACTTCGTCCAGGCGAAGTTCTTCGAAGGCATCTCGTACGTGCAGCGCCGTCAGTCGGTGCCCGCCGTCAAGTCGTTCCAGTCGATCATCGACGCGATCGACGCCGGCGTCGAAGGCGTCGAGGACGAGGCCCGCATGAAGGACCTCGCGAACCTGTCGATGGCCCGCACCTTCTACTCGGCATCGGTTCGCCTCGACGAGTCGAACGTGCCGAAGATCGATCCGAAGAAGCTGTCGGCCGCGGTCAAGTACTGGAACCGCGTCGACGTCGCGAGCGAGTACTGGCTCGACGCGCTCTTCGAGCAGTCGTGGGCCTACTTCATGGCCGGCGACTACCCGCACGCGCTCGGCAACATCCACACGATCGAGTCGCCGTACTTCCCGAACTCGTTCTATCCCGAGGCGCAGGTCATCACGAGCGTCATCTACTTCACCGTCTGCCAGTACCAGGACGCGCTCACGGTCGTCGCTCGCATGAAGCAGAAGTACGAGCCGATCCAGAAGGAGCTCGAAGCCATCCTGAACCAGTACAAGGATGACGAGAGCGGGCAGAAGTTCTTCACGTTCCTCAAGGACGTGCGTGACGGCAAGGCGAACCTCAAGCCCAACATCAAGCCGATCGTCGAGAACGCCCTCTCCGATCGCCAGCTCCTCCGCAACATCGAATACGTCCGCGTCCTCGACAAGGAGGCGGAGCTCTTCAAGAAGATGCCGCCGGGTTTCCAGAGCTCGGACCTGGGCGCCGACATCACCGACTCGCTCGATCTCGCGAAAGAGATCGCGGTCCGCAACGCAGGTACGCTCGCCCGCGATCGCTACCAGCGCTACCTCGACGAGCTCAACGAGCACCTCCGCAACGCGCAGAAGATCGTCATCGACGTCGTCAACGCCGAGCGTGGTCGCCTCGAGGAAGCCGTCATCAAGGACAAGATGTCCAAAGAAGAGACGGACGTGCTCGGCATCGTCTCACCGGACGAAGAGCACGTTCTCTGGCCGTTTGACGGCGAGTACTGGCGCGACGAGCTCGGATTCTACCGCCAAGTCGTCGTGTCGAAGTGCAAGAAGTGACGTCTGAGAGTCGAGCCAGCGCGGCGATCCGCCCCGATCGCCGCTCTGGGCTCGACGCCGCGGGCAAATACCTGCCCTGCCGTAGAGTGGTTTGATCCAAGGCTTCGCGCATCGTGCGCGTCTGAGGGGACGGAGACGAAGGATGAATCAACCGAAGTTCGCGACTCGGATGCTCCGTGCCGCGGCCAGTGTGGCCGCGGTCGCCACGGTAGGTTTGGGTGCGGGTGCCATCGGCAGCGCAAGCGCGGCCGACCAGTGCATCTCTGCCCAGGCCCAAGCGGCCATGACGGATTGCCCCGCGGGCACCCTCAAGGCGTCGTCCGGCAAGAAACCCCAAGTGAGCTTCAAGTCCACCCCGCAGTCGGTGAGCTTGAAGAAACGGGACGACAAGCTCAAGCCAGAGAACCCCAAAGACATCGCCGCCGCCGCTCAGCGTGACGAGCGCAAGGCGAAGATGCAGAAGAAGTCGAGGCAGCTGCTCGTCACCGAGCTGCAGAACCTCGAGAGCCTCTTCGCGTCGACGAAGAAGAACTCGCCCGACCGTCCGAAGCTCGCGCGCCGCCTCGCAGAAGGCTACGTCGAGCTCGAGGCTGCGGCGTTCCGCGATCAGACCGAGGGCGAGATTCGCGCTTCGGACCTCAAGCGCAAGAAGAACGACAAGGGCGCCAAGGCAGAGGCCGACAAGGCCGCCAAGGCGAAGGCCGTCGTCAACACGGCGCGCAAGAGCGCCATCAAGTACTACTCGTTCCTGAAGAACAACTACGCCAAGTGGTGTCTCCAGCCGAACCCGCAGGACCCGAGCAAGGCGCAGGGCTGCGGCGACGAGGTGCTCTACTACCTCGCCTACGAGTACGAGCAGGCGAAGGATCTCGACAACGCGCGCAAGGTCTACTTCGAGCTCGTCGACAACTGGAAGACGTCGAAGTACCGCCCGAACGCGTACCTCGCCTTCGGCGAGCTCTTCTTCCAGGAAGCGCAGAGCGACCCGTCGAAGTGGGGCTTCGCGCAGCAGTCCTACGAAGAGGTCACCAAGTACCCGCCGCCGGACAACAAGCTGTACGGCTACGCGCTCTACAAGCTCGGGTACGTGCACTGGAACCAGGGCGAGTACGAGAAGGCCGTCGACGCCTTCAAGAAGGTCATCGACTACGGCGTGAAGTTCTCGAACCTGCCGAACTCCACGCAGCTCGCCACGTCGGCCCGCCGCGACATCATCCCCGTGTACGCGCTCTGGGGCGACCCGCGTAAGGCGTACAACTTCTTCAAGCCGATCAGCGGCGACAGCGGCGGCGACAACGACAAGACGTACAAGATGATGGACGAGCTCGGTATCAACTACCTCGATACCGGCCACTACGACGAAGGCATCGCGCTCTACACCGACCTGATGGGTCGCGACAAAGGCGCGAAGTGGTGCGAGTACCACGGCCACATCGCCGAGGCGACGATGGCGAAGAAGTCCGGCAACAAGGACGAAATCGTCAAGGTCCTCAGCCGTCAGATGGACGTCTACAAGGAGTTCCTCGGCGGCAGCTCGCCGGCCGACGCCAAGGTCAAGTGCGGCAACATCACCGCCGGAACCACCTCGGAGACCGCGATGGCGTGGCACCTCGAGGCCGTCGGCTCGGGTGGTGTCCGCGGCACCGGCGACAAGAAGACGATGAAGCTCGCCGCCGACCTCTACGAGAAGGTCACCGGCAACTTCAAGCAAGAGGACTTCGCCAAGTTCACCTTCCCGCGCATCGTGAAGGAGGACTGGCCCGACATCATGAAGATCAAGTACGCGATGGCGGACTTGCTCTACTTCCAGCAGGACTGGGAGCGCTGCGGTCCGGCGTTCGACTCCGTCGTCGCCGAAGATCCCAAGGGTGCGCAGGCGCCCGAGGCCGCGTTCGCCGCCGTCCTCTGCTACCAGAACATCTACACCGAGCGTCACAAGGGCGGTGAGGACAAGAAGGGCACCGGCAACCTCCCGGGTCAGGACGACGGCAAGAAGAAAGACCCGAAGGCGAAGCCGGTCGACGCCTCGGTCTTCAAGCCCAAGGAGTACACGGCCGAGCAGAAGGGCATGCTCACCGCGTTCAATCGGTACCTCTGCTACATCAAGCCCGAAGCCTCGAACAAAGAGGCGATGGATCAGTTCGTCGAGGTCAAGTACGCGCGCGCGCGTACCCAGTTCGAGGCGCGTCACTGGGAAGAGGCGGCCCTCGGCTTCCGCGACGTCGCGATCAACCACTCCGACAAGGAAGTGGGCGTCTTCGCGGCGAACCTCTACCTCGAAGCGGCGAACATCATCGGCACCCGTGTCGATCCGCCGAACTCGGCGTGCATCACGGACATCGCGAAGGACACCCCGCAGTTCATCAAGCTCTACTGCGAAGGCAACAAGAAGAGCGCCAACGAAGAGCAGTGCGGCGTCTTCTTCCGCGTGCAGCGCGACGTCGAGCGTCTACGCGCAGAGACGTTGGTCAAGGAAGGCGATGCGGGCGGCGCCAACGCGCTCGAGAAGTACCGCAACGCAGCCCAGGCCTACCTCGACCTCTGGGAGAAGTACGGCAAGGAGCCGTGCGAGAAGAACCAGAAGGACGCGTGCGCGCGCAATGAAGAGGTGCTCTACAACGCCGCCAAGGCGTTCCAGGCAGCGCGCCTCCTCGCGAAGAGCATCGCGGTCCGCAAGATCCTGATCAACCCGAAGTACAACCTCCACGAGACGGCCCTCGCGAAGAAGTCCGTCTACGAAATCGGCGGCAACTACCAAGCCATCGCCGTCTACGACGAAGCGGCGGCCTGGTACGAGCGGTTCGCACAAGAGTCGCCCAAGGACGAGAAGGCCCCGCAGGCCCTCTCGGACGCCATCGTCCTCCGTCTCGGCCTCGGCCAAGAGGATCAGGCGATCAAGGACGAGGACCTCTTCCGTAAGAACTTCTCGAACCGCGCCCAGCAGGCGGCGCAGATCGCCTTCGCGATCGGTGCGCACTACACCGATCGCGGCGACTGGGGCAACGCGCGAAAGCGTCTCTCCGGCGCCATCGGTCAGATCGACCGCAACGCGACGGCGGACGTGAAGATCCAGGCGCACGCGCTCCTGGCTCGCGTCTACAACCAGCTCGGGTCTCGCACCCAAGCGCGCGGCGAGTACGACAAGGTCCGTAACGCCTGGAAGGACCCGGCCGCGGGTGTGAAGGCGGTCGAGGCCGCGGGCGGCGAGGGCGAGACGGAAGCGCAGAAGCTCCGCCGCCTCGGCAAGGTGCTCGAGGCCGTCGGCGAGGCGTACTTCTTCTTCGCCGAGGAGAAGAAGATCGCGGTCGATAAGATCGCCTTCCCCGAGTACAAGGGCTCCGGCGAGCGCGCCGAGGTCCAGAAGTTCGTCAAGGAGAAGGTCGCCGACTGGCAGAAGAAGAAGCGCGCGGCGATCGAGGACGCGGACCGCGAGTACCAGAAGATCCTGGGCCTCCAGCCCGTGCCGCCGCCGAAGTGGGTCATCGCGGCCGGTGCTCGCGTCGGTCAGATGAAGGGCAAGTTCGTCGCCGAGTTCCGCGCCGCACCCATCCCGAAGGACTGGAAGCAGAACGGGCCCAGCCCCTTCGGCGACCTCCTCTGGGAGGAAATCCGCGGCGCCTACTACTCGGCGCTCGATGAAGCGAGCGAGCCCGACAAGCAGGCTGCCAAGGCCGCCTACAAGAAGTGCCTCGACCTCTCGGTCCAGCAGCAATACTTCGACGAGTTCTCTCGCAGCTGCGAGCAGTGGCTCTCGAAGACCTATCCGGCCGAGTACCACCTCATCGACGAATTCCGCAGCGCGCCGAACCGTCTCGGCTCGGGGCTGACCGAGCGGGCCGTGCCGGTCAACATGGACGGCACGACGTGGGTTCCGGAGTCGGCCAAGCCGGCGCCGGAGAAGCCCGCGGACAAGCCTGCGACCTCGTCGACCGACAAGCCGGGCGACAAGAAGCCCGCCGACACCAAGGGTGCGCCGCCCGCCAAGGCGGCCGCGCCCTCCGGCGGAAGCAAAGAAGACGACGCTCTCAGCAAGGCGAAGAAGAAGTGAGGAGCCGCACCATGAAGACAATCCTCAAGTCCAGCCTCCTCGCAGTCGCACTCTTCGCGGCAGCCTGCTCCAGCGCTACCGACGGCCCGGGCGGCCCCGGCGGCAAGGGCGGTCCCAAGGACGACAAGGGCAACGTCGTCAACAAGGAAGCTGCGGACAAGTACTCGCAGGGCCTTGCCGAGATGGAGAAGCACGACAAGGCCGGCAGTTGGAACGAAGCCAACTGCGCGGCCGTCGCGCAGATCTTCCTCGACTCGGCGGACAAGCAAGACAAGTTCTTCGCGCCCGCCATCTACAACGCCGGCGTCGCCTACCACCGCTGCGGCAAGATCGAAGAGGCGCGGAAGTACTACACGCAGGTGCTCGAGAAGGATCAGAAGCACCACCGCTCTCGCGTCCAGCTCGCCCGCCTCGACCTCGCCGCGTCGAATGACGCGGCTGTCGACAAGGCGATGGCCGAGTTCGAACGCGCGGTCGCCGACAGCGAGTTCCAAAACGTCGAGGCGCTCGTCGAGATCGCGCGCCTGCAGATGAAGCGGAACAACAACGCCGCCGACAAAGAGGGCGCGAACGACTTCGAGCGCGCGAAGAAGAACCTCCAGCGTGCGCTTGCCGTCGACGACGGGTACATGCCCGCCTTCAACCAGCTCGCGATCTACTACCTCGAGCGCGCGAAGCAGAACGTCGGCAAGAAGCGCACGACGTTCGCTCGCGGCGCCGACAAGCAGAAGGTCGATTCGCAGGCCCTCGATCTCGCGCTCCTCGTCGCCTCGCAAGCGACCCGCAAGAACCCGGGCTACGCGCCGATCCACAACACCGCCGGCCTCGTTTCGGTCGAAGCAGGCGACTTGAACCGCGCCGTGAAGTCGTTCGGCACCGCCCGCCAGGCGGATCCGCAGTTCTTCGAAGCGCACATGAACTACGCCGCCGTGAACATGATGTTCCGCGGCTTCGGCCAAGCAGAGGAGGCGTACCGCGCCGCCATCAAGCTCAAGCCGAACGACTACGACGCGAACCTCGGTCTCGCGCTCGCTCTCCGCGGCCAGATCGACTCCGCGCCCGACGGCGCGAAGAAGATGGCCGAGGCCGAGCAGCTCCTCGAGAAGGCGAAGACCCTCGACGCCGCACGGCCCGAGGCCTTCTTCAACCACGCCATCTTGACCCAGGAGTACAAGGCCAAGGGCGGCAAGGACGCGAACGCCGCGCTCGAGGCTTCGATCAAGCTCTTCGAGGAGTTTGCGAAGAAGGCTCAGGGCAAGGCGGACTTCGCCGAGGCCGTCGAGGACGTGACCGCGGTGCCGAGCAAGCCGGACAACCAGTGCCTGGGCGCCAAGGCCAAGAACGACAAGGGCTGCAAGCGCGGCCGGATCTTCGACATCAAGGAGATCATCGAATTCAACAAGCAAACCGCGGCTGAGCAGAAGAAGATGGAAGAAGAGGCGAAGAACCGGGCCGCCATGGAAGAGGCGAGCGCGGGCGCCGAGGAAGAGAAGAAGTAAGCTTCTGTTCAGTCACGGAAGTTTTCGGGAACCTTTGGCCCGACCGGCTGTCTGACCTCTCCGTTGGGTCGATAAGTCGGCCGGGCTCGAGGGTTTTCGGAAAGCCTTCGAGAGTTTCCTGCACATCATCGAGACGCATCATCAGCATCGACGGTGTTCAGGTTCGTTGACGGGGTTCAAACCCCGGCCGTACAATCCCACTGGATCTGGATCCTGGTGCCTGGAGGTTAAGGGCAAATGAAGAAGTCGACCCGGCTGTGTCTGTCAGCGCTCGTCGTGGGCGCGGGTGTTCTCATCAGCACGACGGCCTTCGCGCAGGACGTCAAGTCCTCCGATTCCGAAGGTGGCTACGGGTACGAGTTCTCTGATGACCCGCTGAACGCGGGTGGATTTGGTCCCAACGACGCGACGATCCGCGTTCGTCCCGGCCCGGTGAGGACGACCCTCATTCGGCCGCGAACGTCGTTCGTTCCGGAAATGCTCAAGTCGGTCGAAAACCTCTAGCTTGCCCGAGCTCGTGAAGGTCGTCGCCCCAGCAATCGAAGATTTGTTGGAGCGAACGATCGACGCGAGCTCAAATGGACTCCAGGTCGCCGTGTGGCGCGTGCTCGAAGCGCGTGCCACAAGGGCCGCCCGGGCAGGAATCAGGACGCTCTGCTGTGAAAAGGCGGAAGTCCTGACGGAGTCCCGAGACTTACGCAGGTGACTCCAGTCGGGAAAGGCTAGGAAGATGGAAGGGAAGCAGAAGACGGCGCTCACGTTCGGGCTTTATCAGAACGATGCCCTCATTCGTCGCGAGACGGTGACACAGGACATCGTCAAGGTCGGCAAGGACGCGAAGAGCCACCTCCGTGTCGAGGATGAGCTCGCTTCGCGCATGCACGCGGTCATCGAGGTCGCGAGCCCCGAAGACATCACGTTGATCGATCTCGGCAACGAGCCGGGCACGCTGGTCAACGGCGCGCGCGTCAACAAGTGCAAGATCGGTGTCGGCGATCAGATCCAGATCGGCGGAACGAAGATCGTGCTCGAGCGCGCAGAGCCGGTGGCCGTCGCGGCCGCTGCTCCGTCGCAGCCTCCTGTCGCCGCGGCCGCTGCGCCCGCGATGGGAGCGTCTCCCTTCGGCGGCGCGAACCCGTTCGGCGCTCCGGCTGCCGCTGCACCCGCGGCGAGCCCGTTCGGCGATGCGAACCCGTTCGGTGCGCCCGCTGCGAATCCGTTCGCTGCTGCGGCGGATCCGTTCGGTGGCGTGTCGAGCCCGTTCGCTGCTGCTCCCGTCGTCGACGAGGTCCCCGCGGACGCTCCCGAGGGCAGCTACACCTACCAGATGATCAAGGCTGCGCCGCCCGTCCCCTCGGACGAGGTGGAGAGCGCCGCGACGAGCGTCGAGGTCATGGTGCTGTGGGACCAGTCGGTCCTCCACGTCGCGCACCTCACGCCGCCGCGCTCGTTCTACGTCGGCGAAGAAGAGGGCCGCTCGATCGGCTGCGACTACTTCGTCCCTGCCGAGAAGCTCGGAACCACGCGCGCACCGATCGTCCTGGCGGACGCAAACTCGGTGAACGTCGTTCTGCTCCCGCGTGCGACCGGCACGATCGAAATCGGTGGCCAGACGATGTCGCTCCAGGATGCGGTGGCCTCGGGCCGCACGCAGCCGTGCGCAGAGCTCTCCGGCGCCCACCAGATGCCGCTGCCCTCGGGCGGTAAGGCGAAGATCATCCTCGACAACGGTCTCACGTTCCAGGTCCAGACCGTGAACGCGGGCCGCGTCGTCGCGGGTCACGTCAAGGTCGAGGGCGCGCCGATCGCGTTCTGGGGTCTCTCGGCCCTGGTCCACGGCGGCCTCCTCGCTGCGATGTTCTTCTTCATGCCTTCGCTCGGTGGCACCGACGAGGGCGACATGGACTCCGATCAAGCCAAGCTCCTCGCGCAGATGCTCCAGGCGGCTGCCGAGAAGGAGCAGGAAGAAAAGGAGACCGAGGTCGTTCAGGAAGAGAACGCCGACAACAAAGAGGGCGGCACCGGAACGCGCGCCAAGGGTGAAGAGGGTTCGATGGGTAACCCCAACACCAAGGCGACCGGTATGCGCTACGGCGTGAAGGGGCCGGCAGACAACCCGGATCCGCACATCGCTCGCCAGGCGGCTCTCCGCGACGCGATGGAGTTCGGCATGATCGGTCTGCTCAACTCGGGCGCCGGTGGCGATCCCGACGCGCCGACCGCACCCTGGGGTCGTGACGACTCGCTCGGCACGGACTCGCTCTCGGCCCGCGGCAACATGTGGGGCGACTCGATCGGTGACTCCTTCGGCGCCGGCGGCCTCGGCCTCTCCGGTATCGGCGAAGGCGGCGGCGGTCGCGGTGAAGGCATCGGCCTCGGCTCGATCGGTACGCTCGGCCACGGCGCCGGTACCGGTACGGGTCAGGGCTTCGGCTCGGGCTCGGGTCGCCTCGGCGGCTCCCACCGGACCAAGCCGCCGAGCGTCCGCATGGGTGCCACGAGCGTGAGCGGTCGTCTCCCGCCCGAGGTC
The DNA here is from genome assembly GCA_041940405.1 of Polyangiaceae bacterium. Lineage (GTDB taxonomy): Bacteria > Myxococcota_A > Polyangia > Polyangiales > Polyangiaceae > Xiheicaenibacterium. Next base: position 27,219 of record JBGTSH010000009.1, on the reverse strand, counting down.
ATCCAGCGTATCGTTCGGCAGAACTTCGGTCGCTTCCGCCTCTGCTACGAGAACGGCCTCCGAAACAACCCGAACCTAACGGGACGTGTCTCGGTCAGCTTCGTCATCGGCCGCGACGGTTCGGTGGGTAGCGTGAGCGGTGGCGGCGACTTGCCGGATTCGGGCGTCGTCGGGTGCGTGACCAAGGCCTTCTACGGCCTCTCGTTCCCGCAGCCTGAAGGCGGCGTCGTCAAGGTCAGCTACCCGATCATGTTCGCGCCCGGCAGCTGACGCTTCGGGGCAACAAGGATCGCGGCGGACGCCCGGGTCGCTCATGCGACTCGGGCGTTTCCGCATTTCATCCCCGTCAGGGGATGAATCAAAAAGCAGATTCCCCGGTGCACTACCGAAGGCAGCGCGCGAAGCGCACCTTCAACCGGCGCAACGCGCCGGGGAACCGGCGCCGACGCGACCATCGGGGAAATCTGCCTCGAGACAGCGAGCACAACGCTGGACTTGCTTGGCGAAAGCCTCCTATTCTCGCCGGGCCTTACTCGACTTTTCTCGAGCGGTCTTACGCTTTGCCCGGTGGCGCTTCGTTAACGGCGACGTCGGCGCTCGCATCGCAGTGCTCCCATTCAATCGAAAGAGAGAGCGTTCTCGATGAAGCTTTCCAAGGTCCTGTTGCCGCTCTGCGCTGTCGCGATGCTGGCCCTCGGGTGCAACCGCAATCGCCAAGACGCGATCCTGCGCGCGAACGAAGCGGACAAGATGCGTAAGGCCGATCGTGAAGGCGCGATCGCGAAGCTCGAGGAAGCGACGCGGCTCGACCCGAGCAACCACCACATTTGGTACAAGCTTTCGGCCGTCTACCGCGAAAAGGAAGACTGGCCGAAGATGGCCGAGGCCCTGGGCAACGCGATCGCCGCCGACGAGAAGAGCAAGGACGACGGCACTTGGGCCACCTACTACGCCGAGCGCGGCTACGCGATCGAGCAGCAGGCCAAGAAGGACAGGGCGAAGTACGAGGACGCCAAGGCGCCGTACCTCAAGTGCATCGAGGTCGATGCAAACTACGGCGATTGCTACCACCAGCTCGGCAACGTCTACCTGTGGACGGACGACGAGCAGAAATCGCTCGAGTACTACACGAAGGCGATCGAGCACGACCCGAAGGAGCTTCGCTACTACGCGCCGCTCGCGGACCTCTACCTCGCCCTCGGCTACGTGAAAGAGGCGGAGCAGGTCCTCAAAGAGGCGAAGAGCCAAGCGGCTCCGAACGACAAGCTTCTCTGGGGCGTGCACGTCCGCATGGCCGAGGTGCTCATGGATCGCGGCGACATGCAGGGCGCCGTCACCGAGCTCGAGGCGGCCAAGGCCATTCCCACGGGCGAAGGGCCGGAGTCGATCCTCATCCTCTACAGCTTGGGCGGCGTGTACGCCGAGCTGAACCGCACCCAAGAGGCGAAGGAGCTCCTCAAGGGCTTCTACCTCCGCGCTTGTCGTGGCGCGAAGGCGAAGGACTTCGTCAACGAGTGTGAGGTCGCCAAGACGCGCGTCGTCGCGCTCGGCGGCACGCTTCAGTGAGTGGACATTGCAGAGTGAAGTGATCTCGCAGTCTCGAACTTTTCTCCTCCTGGTTGACGCTCTCCGATGGTCGAGGGCCGAGGAAACATGGATCTAGCTGAGCGGCTGAGTCTTCTCGAATCAGTTCACGATTGGCAAACGCTCGCCGAGGAGCTCGACAAGGCGCTCGCCTCCGAGCCCGACGCGACCGTCAAAGCGTCCCACCACCTCAAGCTCGGACGCGTCCTCGACGAGCGCTTCCTGCAGGGGGTCAAGGCCCTCAAGCATTTCCAGGACGCGTACAAGCTCAGCCCGTCGATGGTCGAAGCGCTCTCTCGCGCCCGCGGCATCTACTGGGAGCTCGGCAAGACGCCGATGGTCCAGAAGCTGCTCGACATCGAGCTCCGGTCCGTGAGCGAGGGGCCGGAAGCGGTCGCCCTTCTGGTCGAGCTCGGCGACGTGCTCCTCGACGCAGGTGACCTCGAGCGCGCGACCGCTACCTACGCGCGTGCGCTCGCAGTGTCGAACGGCCAGAGCGACGAGGCCCGTGGAGGTCTCGTCGACGCGCAGGTCGACGAGACCTCGTGGGCTTCGCACGTCGCAGAGCTCGTGTCCCAGGCAGCGGCCCAAGAGGGCCGCGAGGCATGCCGCACGTACCTGCGCGCGGCCCGCACCGCTCGCCGCTTCGGCTCCGACGAAGCAGAGTCGCTCTTTGCCAAGGCGTACGACGCCGATCCCCTCGATCGACAGGCGGCCGCCCTCTACGAGGGACTGCTCGCCGGTGACCGCGCGTCCGCGCTCGAGAACATCCAGCTGCAGTACCTCGAGAGCCTCACCTCTCGGGGGCGGTCCGCGGCGGCGTTCCGCTTCGGCGCGCGCTGGGCGATGCGCCACCAGAACCTCGAGTCGGGCGCGAAGTTCCTCGAGGACGCGCTCTCGAACGATCCTCAGCTCGACGCGGCGCTCGCGTTCTTGAGGGATCTGTTCGGCGTTCGTGATTCGAACTGGGACCGTGCTCTCGGCGTCGCCGAGAAGGCGGCGGGGACGGCGAACGCATCGCCGTTTGCGATCGCGCAGGCAGGTCTCATCGCCTGGCGCCAGCTCGGCAACCTCATGCGCGCGCGCACGTGGTTCGCGAAGCTCAACGCCGCTGCGCCGGGGCACCCGGCGGTCGCGCTGTTCGAGCAGCAGATCGGCGAGCCGGTCGGAACCGGCGAGAGCGATTCTCTCGTCGTGCCGCTGCCGTCGGCCGTGCCGCCGGCCCGCTCGATGAACGAACCGGTCGAAGAGGAGAACCCCCTCGCCGTCGCACCGGCTCCGGAGCCCGAGCCGGCCGCCGCCCCGGAGCCCGAGCCCGAGCCTGTCGCAGAAGCGGAGCCGCCTCCGCCTCCGCCGCCCGCTTCGGAGCCGCCGCCTGCGCCGGTGGCAGCCCCGGCGCCGCCGCCGGTGGCAGCCCCGCCGCCGGTGGTAGCGTCCGATCCGGGTCGTGTTGCCGAGCTCCGCCAGAAGCTCGAGAAGCTTCAAGCCGCGAAGCGGATGACGGAGTACGTCAAGACGCTCGTAGAGCTCGCCGACGCCGTCGACGACGCGGACGAAAAGGTCGCGCTCTACCTCGAGGCAGCGGACCTCTACACGACGAAGTTCCCGAACGCGGCCGAAGCCGTCAAATGCTTCGAAGCCGTCCTCGGCATCGACGAGAACAACCAGCTCGCGATGGAGCACCTGCGCGCGACCTACGAGAAGCGCCGCGACTGGGAGAAGCTCATCGGTCTCATGCGCCGCGAGGCGCAGGGCCTTCCGTACGGCGGCGAGCGCAGCTCGAAGTTCCTCGAGATCGCGCGGCTCGCGACCGAGCGCGTGAAGAAGCCCGAGGTCTGCATCGACCTTTGGAGCGAGGTGATCGAGTCGGATCCCGAGAACGCCGAAGCCCTCGGCGCGCTCGCCGGTCTCTACGAGCGCTCCAAGGAGTGGAACAAGCTCGCCGAGGTGCTCGAGCGCCAAGCCGACGTCGCGCCGGAAGAGGCGACGTACAAGAAGCTCGGTCAGCTCTACGGCGACCGGCTCGGCGACGATCAGAAGGCCGTCGAGGCCTGGCGCAAGCTGCTCGCGATGAACCCGGGCGAGCGCACCGCCCAGGAAGCGCTCAAGAAGAAGTACATCGCGCTCGGTCAGTGGGACGACCTCGAAGTCTTCTACGCCGAGAGCGGCAAGTGGGACGAGTTCATCCGCCTGCTCGAGGCGCAAGAGAGCAAAGAGACCGACGAGAAGGCGAAGATCTCGCTCCTCGTCAAGACGGCGCAGCTCTGGGTCACCCAGAAGGGCAAGCTCGATCGCGCCGCGCGCGCCTATGAAAAGGTGCTCGCGATCGATCCGCAGCACCTCGGCGCCGCCGAGTCGCTGATCCCGATCTACCAGCAGTCGAACAACCCCAAGGGGCTCGCCTCGGCCATCGAGGTGAAGCTCAAGCACGACGTCGAGCCCGAGGAGCGTCTCGCGCTCTTCCGTGAGGTCGCCGCGCTCTACGAGTCTCGCCTCAAGGAGCCGCAGCGCGCGTTCGAGCGCTATCTCGGCGCCTTCGAGCTCTACCCGCAAGATCCGCGGTGCGTGGACGACGTCGAGCGCGCGGCGCGCGCGACCGGCGGCTGGGAAGCGCTCGTCGCTTCGTACAAGACCTCGATCGCCGCGTCCGAGCAGAACGGCGACTCCGAGCTCGTGGCGGCGCTCAGGCTGCGCCTCGGTCGCGTGCTCGTGGATGAGGTGCAGCGCGTCGACGACGCCCTCGAGCAGTTCCGCGCCGTCTACGAGAGCGACGGCGAGAACGCGACCGCGATCTCGGCGCTGGAGCGGCTCTACCGCGAGACCAACCGCCACGCCGAGCTCCTCGGCATCTACGAGAAGAAGCGCGATCTCGCGTCCGATCCCGAAGAGCGCCGCGCGATTCTCTTTGCGATCGCGTCGCTCTACGAGACCGAGCTCAAGAACCCGCGCTCGGCCATCGATACCTATCGTCAGGTGCTCGAAGAGAGCGATCGCGATCCAGCCGCGCTCTCGGCCCTCGACCGGCTCTACCGCGAGCTCGAGGACTGGGAGCCCTACGTCGAGATCCTCCGTGCTCGGATCGAGATCGACAACCCCGAGGCCGAGCTCATCGACCTCAAATATCGGCTCGGCACGACCCTCGAGAAGCACCTGTCGGATTCGCAGGGCGCGCTCGAGAACTACCGCGAGATCCTCTTCCTCGATCCGGCCAACGATCCGGCGCGCATCGCGCTCGAGAACCTCCTCGAGAACAAGGATCTTCGCGCCGAGACCGCCGGCATCTTGCAAGAGATCTACGAGTCGCGTGGCGACTGGTCGAAGCTCGTCGGAGCCCTCGAGATCCTGGCCGAGGCCGAGGCCGACTCCGGCCGCAGGGTTGCGCTCCTCCGCAAGGTGGCGCGCGTCTGCGCAGAGAACCTCGAGGATCTCCCGCGCGCGATGGATGCGCAGGCACGCGCCCTCAAGGAAGATCCGGCGAACGCCGACGCGCGGAGCGAGCTCGAAGCCTTCGCCGCCCAGGCGAACGCTTGGGACAAGCTCGATCACATGTTCTCGCAGATCGCCGACGGTCTCGAGGACCCGCAGCTCGCGCGCGAGTACTGGATGCGCCTCGCGAGCATCGACGAGCGGCTCGGCAAGGTCGACGAGGCAGCGCAGGGGTACCAGCGCGTCCTCGGGATCGACCCGGCAGACGCCGGCGCGCTCGCCGCGATGGATACGCTCTACCGCCGCACCGAGCGTTGGGAGGATCTGATCGGCGTCTTCCGGCGTCGCATCGATCTGGCAGAAGAGACCTCGCAGCGTGAGGCGCTCTACGGCCAGATGGCCTCGGTCTACGAGGAGCGGCTCGGCCGGCCCGACGACGCCATCGCGGCGTATCGTGAGGTGCTCGCGATCGAGCCGACGAGCATGCTCGCGCTCGGCGCGCTCGACGGTCTCTTCACCCGCCAAGGCAAGTGGGAAGAGCTCGCCGAGAACCTGGAGTCCCAGCTCGGCCTCGCCGAGACCGAAGAGGCCCAGACAAGGCTCATGCTTCGCCTCGCCGATCTGCGCGAGACGAAGATGAACCAGGTCGAGACGGCGATCGACATCTACCGCCAGGTGCTCGACCGCGAGCCTGAGAACGAGGCCGCGCTGAGCTCGCTCGAGCGCCTCGGTCAGGTCGCCGAGCACGAGCTCACGATCGCCGACATCCTCGAGCCGCTCTATCGCCAGGCAGGCGATTGGCAGCGCCTCATCGGCGTCTACGAGGTGCAGGTCCGCCGCAGCGACGATCCCAATCGCCGCGTCGAGCTCCTGCACCAGGTCTCGTCGCTCTATGAGGACGCGGGCGGCGATCTCGATTCGGCGTTCACCACCTTCGCGCGAGCTTTAGGCGAGGACCCGACGTCCGACGCGACGAAAGAGGGTCTCGATCGCCTGGCGCGCGCCACAGGAAGGTTCGCCGAGCTCGCCAAGGTCTACGAAGATCGCGCTGCCGCGGTGCTCGCGGGAAGCGCCGGCGACGACCCGGACGCAACAGCCGTCAGCGGCGATCCCACGGTGGCCGTCGACCTCTTCACGATGGCCGCGCGCGTCTACGAAGAGGATCTCGGCGCCGTCGACAGCTCCGTGGCGCACTATCGCCGCGTCCTGGTCATCGACCCGATGAACCTGTTCGCGGCCGAGTCGCTCGAGCGGATCTTCCGCACGGCAGAGCGGTACGCCGAGCTCAGCGAGGCCCTCGCCAAGAAGGCAGAGATCCTCGAGAACCTCCCCGACAAGAAGGCGTCGCTCTTCCAGGCCGCGTCGATCGAAGAGGACGTCCTCGAGCGCCCGGAGTCGGCGATCGGGATGTACCGCAAGATCCTCGACCTCGACGGTGAGGACCTGCGGGCGATCGATTCGCTCATCAAGCTCTACCTCGCGCACTCGCGCTGGGCGGAGCTGCTCGGGGTCTACACCCAGAAGGCCGATCTGGTCGGCGACCACGAAGAGAAGAAGAACATCTACTACCAGGTCGGCGCGGTCTACGAGCGCGAGCTCCGCGACGTCCCGCAGGCGATCGACACCTACAGCCGGATCCTCGAGCTCGACCCGGACGACCTCCAGGCGCTCTCGCGTCTCGACGTCCTCTACCAACAGGCCGAGAACTGGACCGAGCTTCTCACCATCCTCCAGCACGAGGCCGAGCTCGCCGGCGATCCGGCCGAAGGCATCAGCTACCAGTACCGAATCGCCGAGCTCTACGAGAAGAAGCTCGACGACCTCGCACGCGCGATCGAGCTCTACCGCGAGCTCTTGCAGCAGATGCCCGATCACGCGCCGACCCTCGAGGCCCTCGAGGGCATCAAGCGCGGCGACCGCGAGGCGCTCGCAGCGTCTCAGGTGCTCGAGCCGATCTATGACGCGACAGGGGAGTGGAAGCGCCTCGTCAGCGTGCTCGAGGTCCAGGTCAAGCACGCCGAGGACGCATACTCCAAGATCGAGCTCCTCCACCGCATCGCGCGGCTCGAGGAAGAGATGGTCGGCGACTTCTCTGCGGCCTTCCAGGTCTATGCTCGTGCCGTCTCGCTCGACGTGACCAACGAAGAGTCGCTCTCGAGCTTCGAGCGCCTCGCGATGGCCGTGGGTCGCTGGGCAGAGGTCGCGTCGCTCTACGACGTCGAGCTCGCCAAGCTCCGTGAGGAGCAGCCCGAGCGCTTCGTCGAGCTCGGCCTGCGGCTCGCGCAGATCTTCGAGACGCAGCTCGAGGACATCGACAGCGCGATTCATCGATACCGCCTCGTGCTCGAGGTCGATCCCGAGAACTGGCAGGCCATCAGCTCCCTCGACCGGCTCCTCGTGATGACCGAGCGCTGGAGCGACCTCGTCGGGGTTCTCGCGCGCGAATCCGAGATCGGCCAGACGCCGGACGACATCCTCAACTTCAAGTACCGCTTGGGTCTGGTCCACCAGCAGCACCTCAAGGACCTGCCCTCGGCGATCCAGAGCTACCGCGAGGTGCTCGCCGCCGCGCCCGAGCACACCCAGACGCTCGAAGCGCTCGAGGGCCTCTTCGCCCAAGGGCTGCACCAGCTGGAGATCGGCGAGATCCTCGAGCCGCTCTACCAGACCGCCGGCGAGTGGGAGAAGCTGTCGAGCGTCCTCGAAGCCGTCCTCGCGCAGAAGAAGGAGCGCGAAGATCGCCTTGCGATGTACTACCGCATCGCCGAGCTCCACGAGGAGCGCCTCATCAACCTCGAGGGCGCGCTCGAAGTCTTCGTCCGGTCTCTCAAGGAGTACCCGACCGACGAAAAGACGCTCGAAGACGTGGAGCGGCTGGCCGAGTCCGTCGACGGAGGATGGGAGGCGCTCGCGAACGCGTACGCCGACGTCCTCGAGCTCCACAACGACAAGGCGATCCAGGCCGCGATCGGCAAGCGTCTGGCGCGCGTCTTCGAGGAGTCGCTCGGCGACATCTCGAACGCCGAGAAGACCTACCGCTACGTGCTCGGCGTCGAGCCCCTCGACGTCGAGGCGCTCGCGCAGCTCGATCGGATCTACACGAGCCTCGAGCAGCATGCCGAGCTCGCTCAGGTCCTCGAGCAGCGCCTGCTCGCCACCAAGGACAACCTCGAGCTGGTCGAGCTTCACCTCCGCCTCGGCGAGGTCTACGAGCAGAAGCTCATCGATGAGGCCGGGGTAGGGCAGCTCGACGACGCGATCCGCATCTATCGCAAGGTCTTCGACGAGCTCGACCCGCCGAACGAGCCCACCTCGAGCGCGCTCGAGCGCATCTACGGGCAGAAGGCCGATTGGCAGCAGCTCAAGGTGGTCCTCGAGCGGCAGCTCGAGCACGCCACCGGCGACGCCGAAGAGGCGGATATCCGCGCCAAGATGGCGAACCTCCTCTCGGGTCGCCTCGGCGACGTGCCGGGTGCGATCGAGACGTGGAAGCGCGTGCTCGATCTACGCGGCGACGATCCCGAAGCGCTCCACGGCTTGGCCAACCTCTACGAGGGGAGCGAGCAGTGGGCCGAGCTGACCGAGGTGCTCGGCCGGCACTACGACATCGCAGTCGAAGACGACGATCGCGTCGCCGTCCTCCTCCGTCGCGCGCGCCTCTTCGAGACGCAGCTCCAGCGAGACGACGAGGCGCTCGAGGACTACCACCGCGCCCTCGAGTTCCAATACGACAACGTCGACGCGCTCTACGCGATCGCGGCCATCTGGCGGCGGCGCACCGACCCGCGCGAGCTCGCTCAAGCCCTGCACAACACGATCACCCGTGCCGGTGAGAAGGTGCAGCCCGAGCAGCTCGTCGCTCTCTACCGAGAGCTCGCGCTCCTCTACCAGAACACGATCGGCGAGCCGGACGAGGCGATCGACGCGTGGCGCAGGCTGCTCGCGGTCGACCCGAACGACTTCGACGCGATGCAGAACCTCGAAGGTCTGCTCCGCGCGACCGAGGCGTGGGAAGACGTCATCGGCGTGAAGATGGGCCGGGCCAAGGCGTTCGCCGAGCCCGAGGAGAAGATCCGCGAGTACCTCGAGGTTGCCGAGCTCTGGGAGCACCGCGTCCAGGATGCGGACAAGGGCACCCAGGCCTACGAGGCCGTCCTCGAGATCGACCCCACGCACGACCGCGCGTTCTTCGCGCTCGAGAAGCTCCACGCCGCCGCGAAGCGCGCCGAGCCGCTCATCGAGCTCTACCTCGCGCGACTCGATACGCGCGACGACGTCCACGAGAAGACCGACATCCTCCGCAAGGTCGCCAAGGTCTTCGAAGAGGACCTCGACGACAAGGCGCAGGCGTTCGACGCCCTCGTCACCGCGCTCGAGCTCGATGTCGGCGACAACAACACCACCGCGTACCTCGAGCGGATCACCAACCAGACCAACAAGTGGCCGGAGCTGCTGCAGACGGTCAACGGGTGGCTGCAGGGCGAGAAGGAGGCGAAGCGCAAGATCCAGCTCTGCCTGCGCCTCGCCAAGTGGTACGCCGACGACCTGAACCGGCCCGAGTACGCACAGCCGTACTACCAGCAGGTCCACGCGCTCGATCCGAACAACGTCGCCGTGCTCCGGCAGATGGCCACCTTCTACAAGAAGAGCGGCCGCCACCAGGAGCAGGGCCAGATGCTCCAGCAGGCGTACAACAACGCCCTCACCGACGTCGACCGCAAGGAGACGCTCACCGAGATCGGCGAAGTGCTCCACATCAACATGGGGCAGGCCGATCAGGGCATCGTCTATTACAAGCGCGCGCTCGAGATCGACCCGTACCACGTGCCTGCGCTCGAGTACCTCGAGCGCATCCACACGGAGCGCGGACAGAACACCGAGCTCGTCGACGTCCTCAACGCCAAGGCAAAGGGCCTCACCGAGCCCGACAAGATCGTCGCCACCAAGCTGCGGGCTGCGGGGCTCTACGAGTCCACGCTCTCGCAAGCCGAGCGTGCTGCCAAGGTCTACCGCGAGATCCTCGAGGTCGACTCCGGCAACCTCGCGGCGATGAAGGGCCTCGAGCGGATCTACCAGCAGCTTTCGCAGTGGACGGAGCTGGTGGCGATCCTCGAGATGCAGCTCGACGTCGTCGCGACGGAGCGTGAGCGCATCGAGGTCTTGATGAAGATCGCTCGCATCCAAGAGGAGCTCTTCGTCAAGCCCGAGGTCGCCGCCGTCCGCCTCGAGCAGGTGGTCGAGATCGACCCGAACTACGAGCCCGCCTACGAGGCCCTCGAGCGCTGCTACCGGCAGCGCCGCCAGTGGCACGATCTCATCAATGCGCTCGATCGCCACATCAACGCGACGATCGATCGCCCGAAGAAGATCGACCTCTGGAGCCAGATGGCAGCCACGTACGCCACCGAGATCGAAGATCTCGACAAGGCGATCGACTGCTACCAGAACATCGTCGACATCGAGCCCACGCACATCCCGGCGCTCGATCAGCTCGCCAAGCTCTACGAGAAGCAGAACGACTCGGCTCGCGCGATCGACTTCATGACCCGCGTCGCCGATCTCACGAGCGACGGCCGGCAGAAGGTCGACATGTACTACCGCATCGGCCGCCAGCTCGACGAGAAGCTGGGCGACCGCATGCAGGCCCAGGACAGCTACGAGCGCGCCCTCGACATCGACGGCTCTCACCAGCCGACGCTGGCCGCGCTCCGTGCGATCGCCGCGGACGCGGGGGATTGGGACCGCGCCGCGCGGTACCTCGACTCCGAGCAGCTCGTCACCGACGCGCCGCGTGTCCGCGCCAAGCTCCTCGTCGAGCTCGGCAAGATGCGCGACGAGGCGCTCGGCGAGCACGACTTGGCCATTCAGGCCTACGAGCTCGCGCTGCAGTGCGACGATGACAACGAGGACGCAGCCCTTCCGCTCGTGAACGAGTACGTCTCGCGAAGCGAGTGGGACCGCGCCGAGCCGCTCGCCGAGATGCTCGTCAAGAAGGCCGGACGCCGCGAGCGCCACGAGCAGCACATGCTCAACAACCTTCTCGGCAAGATCCTCGCTGCCCGGAAGAACTACCAAGGCGCGCTCAAGGCGTACCAGACCGCGAACCAGCTCGATCTCACCGATCAAGAGACGATCCGCGGCCTCGCCGAGGTGTGCTTCGAGCTCGGTGACTGGCCGAGCGCGCTCACCAACTTCCAGAAGGTCCTCACCTCGCTGGAAGAGCACGACAGCGAGCAGCGCGCGTACGTCTACTACAAGCTCGGCAAGATCAAGCAGGCGCAGGGTCAGCCGAAGCAGGCGATCAACAACTTCGAGAAGGCGCTGCAGGTCGACCCCGCGCACCGCCCGACGCTCGAGGCCATGGTCCAGCTCTACGAGCAGGCCAAGGACTGGGCGCAGGTCGCGCACTACAAGCGCATCATCCTGGACAACGTCTTCGACGGCGAAGAGCGGCACAAGACGCTCGTCGACATCGGCGACATCTGGAGCGACAAGGACCGCGGCAAGAGCCCTCAGAAGGCGATCGAAGCGTACGACGAGGCGCTCGACATCAAGCCCGGCGACCACGCGGTGCTCCACAAGCAGCTCGCTGCTTGCCAGGCGGCGCAGCAGTGGGAGCGGATGGTCGACACCCTCCAGCGCATCGCCGACATCGACACGCGCGTCGAGGCGAAGACCCGAGCCATCCGCATGATGGCGCAGGTCTACCGCGACTTCTTGGATGACAAGGAGCGCGCAGTCGAGCTCTTCAACCAGGTCCTCGACATCGAGCCTGCTGCGCTCGACGACTTCGAGCGCATCAACAAGATCCTCACCCAGATGAAGGACTGGAAGCAGCTCGAGCGGGCTTACCGCAAGATGCTGCACCGCCTGGCATCGCTCCAGAAGGACGACATCGGCGGCCAGAAGAAGAGCGCCGTCGAGTTCAACCTCTGGCACGCCCTCGGCCTCATCTACCGCGACCGCCTCCAAGAGAAGGACAAGGCGGTCGAGGCGTTCCGCATGGCCTCGCGCATGAAGCCCGAGGACATGACCGAGCACCTCATCCTCTCCGAGCTCTTCGAGGAGACGGAGCAGGTCGACATGGCCATCGAGGAGTACCAGGCCATCCTCAAGCTCGATCCGATGCGGGTGGATCCGTACCGGAAGCTCTACACGCTATTCCTCACCAAGCAGACCTACGACGAGGCTTGGTGCCTCGCGTCGGCGCTCGTCTTCTTGCGACAAGCAGGCGACGAGGAGCGGCAGTTCTACGAAGACTATCGTCCGCAAGGCCTCCCGGCCGTCAAATCCAGGCTCGACAACGAGTCGTGGCTCCGCCGGCTGACGCACGAGGACGAGAGCCTCTACCTCGGCAAGATCTTCGAGTTCATCACGCCGGCCGCGCTCCGCGCGAAGGTCGACCAGATGAAGCAGAAGAACGAGATGCCGGTGCTCGACGCGCGGTTCAGGCAGGACCCGGCGACCAGCACCGTCACCTTCGCGCGGACGTTCGGCTGGGCGGTCAACGTGCTCGGCCTGCCGATGCCGCAGCTCTACGTGCGCAGCGACGTGCCCGGCGCGCTGAGCCACGTTCCGGTCGAGCCGGCGGCGAGCCTCGCGGGACAGACGGTTCTGTCAGGGTTCACGCCTCAGGACCTGACGTTCATCGTCGGTAAGCACGTCTCGTACTACCGGCCCGAGCACTACATCAAGGCAGTCTTCCCGACGGTGACCGAGCTGACGGTTCTGTTCTTCGCCGGCATCAAGCTCGTCGCTCCGGAGCAGGGCGTTCCGCCCGAGCTCGCGAACCAGGTCATCGCGACGGCACAGTCGCTCGGTCGCTACATGCAGCCGGTCCAGGTCGAGGGGCTCAAGCTCGCGGTGAAGAAGTTCCTCGCCGAAGATGGGCGCGCGAACATCAAGCGCTGGGCGCAGACGTGCGAGCTCACGAGCGCTCGCGCAGGGTTCCTCCTGTGCGGCGATCTCGAGGTGGCGAAGAAGATCATCGCCGCCGAGCCGCAGCTGCCCGGCGATCTCACCCCGCAAGAGAAGCTCAAGGAGCTCTTGGTCTTCTCGGTCAGCCCGGCCTACTTCCAGCTGCGCAACCAGCTGGGGCTCGCAATCAAAGTCGGCTCCTAAACAAGCCCGCGGAATCTTCGGCCCCGGCGCGCCAAAAATGCGTTCGGGGCCGAACTCCATTGTGGTGGGACAATGTAGCCCTTGATTTTTGTTCTCATCGGGGGACGATGGTGATGTGACGGCGCTTACCTCCGTTCGGGTGGTCGAGGGGGAGGCTCGCCTGTTTGGCGAGTTCGATCTCATCGCCAAGCTCGGGCGCGGTGGTATGGCCGAAGCCTTCCTCGCAGCCAAACGCGCCAAGCCGGCCGAGCTCGTGGTCGTCAAGCGGCTCACTCCGGACTTCGCCGACGACCTCGACCATCGCGCGATGCTCGAGGAAGAGGCGCGCATCATGCCGCTCTTCAGCCACCCAAACGTGGTCCGGACGGTCGAGGCCGGCGAGCAGGATGGGCAGGCGTACCTGGCGATGGAGTTCTTGGACGGGCTGCCGCTCGACCAATGCTTCGACGCGGTTCTCTCGCTCGGCGACGAGGCTGCGCTCCATGTCGCGTGCGAGCTGCTCGACGGCCTGCACTACGTCCACGAGCTGCGCAGCAGCGACGGCACCGCGCTCGAGATCGTCCACCGCGACGTCAGCCCGCACAACGTGTTCGTCACGTACGAAGGCCGGGTCACCGTCGTCGACTTCGGTATCGCCAAGAGCCGCGGGCGTGCGAAGCACACGTCGACGGGCGTGGTTCGAGGCAAGCTCGCGTACATGGCTCCGGAGCAAGCGCTCTGCGATGAAGTCGACCGCCGCAGCGACATCTTCGCCGTCGGCGTGATCTTGTGGGAGCTCCTGCACGGCCGGCGCTACTGGGAGGGCCTCGGTGACGTCCAGATCCTCAAGCGCATGACGTTCGGCGATCTGCCCGGGATCGATGACTCCATCGAAGCGCCGGTCCGCGCCGTCCTTTCGAAGGCACTCGCTGCCAAGCCCGAGGAGCGCTTCGCCACCGCGCGCGATCTTCGCGCCGAGCTGGTGAAGCTGAAGTCGAGCAACCTGTCGCGAAGAGACCTCGGTCGCGCGGTCGAAGCGGCTGCTGCAGGCTATCGCGACGCCGTTCGCGCGGTGGTCGACGCCCACCTCACCGTGGCGCGCGGCACCGATGGGTTGCCGGGAATGGATCCGGCCATCTCGTCCAGAGACGGCGCGCCGATCTCCGCGCCCAAGCCCGAGGCCACGCAGGTCGCGATCGAGCCGGCGGTGCCGTCGACTCCGGCACAGCCCGTTTCGGCGCAACCGGGCCTGAACCAGCCGATCACGATGCCGCCGCCGGCCGCCGGCGCAGTTACCGCGGCGGCGCCCTCTCCGGTCGCCGAGGCCGCGCCCGTTCTACCGTTCCGCGCGCTGACCGAGACAGGCGGCGCCTCGGCGCTCGATCTGCCTCAGCGACCTCGCGCTCCGGCGGGGCTGTTCGGGCGGGGAGCGCTCTGGGCGATCGCGGCGGCCTTCGTGGCGACGGCGATCATGGGCGTGGTGCTCTACATCCGGGCCGGTCGAGCGGGAGATGCCGAGCTCGCCAACGCGGCGCCGACCAGCGCGCCGAAGGGTCCTGCGCCGGAGGGCACGCTCATCGCATTCGAGCTCCACGTGAAGCCCGAGGGAGCGCGTGTCTTCCTGGACGAGATGCAGGTCAGCGAGCTTCCGTTTTCGGCGAAGCTCGAACGAAGCGGCAAGGCGCGCGCGCTGCGGGTCGAAGCCGACGGGTACGTGCCCCAGTCGCGGATCCTGGTCCTGGATCGCGATCAGACCGTCGAGATAGCCCTCGAGCCCGAGCCGCCCGAGCTCGGTGGTCCTCCCACGAGCCCGTCGAGCACGCGCCCCGCCGGAGGCGGAGGCAGAGCTCGGCCGAGCGCGACTCCGACGGCCACGGCCGCCCCGCAAAAGGGGCCCACCGTCGCCGATCCGACGAATCCCTGGGGCAAGAAGAAGACCCCCTGAAGGTTTCCCAAGCGCGCGGTTGAGGTAGAGTCGAGGCGCGTGCTCGGCCGTGCAGAGCGTCTTACCAACCCGCTGATTTTCGCCCTCGGGCTTGCCTCGACCTCGCTCGTGGCGATGCCTGCATGGGCGCAGATCTGCGGTGAGAAACCGCCCGCTGCCGAGCCGACGCCGGACGCCATCGCCGCCAACGACCTGGCGCTCAAGCTGTCGGAAGAGGGCCGCTACGTCGAGGCGCTCGCGCTCTTCCAGAAGGCGTACGACGCGAGCCCGAGCTACGTCATCCTGTACAACATCGGTCGGATGGCGGCGCTCACCCAGAACCCGGCACGGGCCATCGGGGCGTACAATTGCCACGTCGAAGAGGGCGGCAGCGACGTCACCCCGGAGCGCAAGGCCGAGGTCCTCGCCGAGATCGCGCGGCTCACGCAAGAGGTCGGGCAACTCCGGATCGACGTCGACGAGCCGGGCGCCGCGATCGCCGTCGACGGCGTGCTCATGGCCCGCAGCCCTTCATCCAGGCCGATTCCGGTCAACCCGGGGAAACATCGGGTCACCGTCGAAGGCAGTCGTTCCACCTCGCGCGAGGTCGAAGCGAAGAAGGGCGAGACCCAAGATCTCAGCTTCACGCTCAAGGTGGTCGAGACGCCCCAGGTCGAAGAGCCGTTTCGTTTCCCGGGTGGCGTCGTCGGCTCGGCTTGGGTCCTCACCGGCTTGGTTTCGATCTCGGCGGCGGTGACCGGCTCGCTCGCGCTCGCCGGCGCCTCCGACCTCGAGGACGACACCTACCTCGGGCCCAACCGAGCGCCTCCGCCGAACTCCGACATCGCAGAGAAGGCGGACCGCACCCATGCGCTCGGCGTGGCGACCGACGCGCTCATCGCGGTGGGGGTGATCGCGGGCGCTGCGGCGATCTCGTTCAGCGTCGTCAACGCCGTGGCCGGCGACGATTCCGAGGACAAGCCGCAGCCGAAGAAGGCGTCGGCGAGCCTCGTCGTGAGCCCGCTCGGCGTTTCGGTGGTAGGAACCTTCCAGTGAGGCGCGCGGCAGCACTCCTTCTTGCGATCGCTTCGGTGGCGGCCTGCGCGAACCTCGTGGACGAGCGTCTCGGCGCAGGCCTCGGGGCCACCTGCGAAGCCGACGATCAGTGCCAGGGCTCGAGCTGTCTGGACGGCATCTGCACGATCCGATGCGGCGACGACAATGGTTGTCCCGGCGGCACGGTGTGCTCGAACGAGATCTGCGAGCTGCCGATGCGAGTCGGGTACGTCTACCCGTACCCGGTCGCGCAGGACGAGCTCGCGCTCTCGATCGATCTGGGTCGGCTCGCTGCCGAGGCCGAGCTTCAGTACGTGTCGTCCGACGCGGTAGAGAACCAGCTTCAGGGCTACGACGCGGCCGAGGACCTGGTCGAGACGGGGCACGGCGTGATCGTCTCGACCTCGACCGAGCAGGCGGCGACGTTCGCGGCCTTTGCCCAGAACCACACGGACGTCAGCGTGCTCGCCTTCTCGTCACCGGCTGCGGGCGGCAACCTGACGTCCTTCGACGCGCGGATGTACCAGGCGTACTACCTCGCAGGCTATGCAGCGGCGAAGACGTCCAACGTGATGCCGCCGCGCCTCGGTATGATCGCGTCCGTCGCGATCCCGTCGGTCATCGCCAGGATCAACGCGTTCGCCCTCGGTGCGCAGCTTGCGCTCGTCGACACGGGAACGCAGGCGACGATCGAGATCAAGTGGCTCGGGGACTGGCACGACAAGCTGCCGCCCCAGAACGGCATCGACACGCGAGAGGTGATCTTCACGCGAGAGCTGCTGACGAACGGCGCGGACGTGATCGCGCACACGCTCGACAACAATGTCCCGCTCAACGCGCTGCCTCGCATCGCGATGGAGGACGGTCTCGAGGGTTTCGCGGTCGCGGCGAACCTCGAGGCCGCGTGTGCATCGGCAGACGCGCCGGACGTCGCCATGCGATGCGTGGGCTCGGCGTTCTACAACTGGGGCCCGGTGCTCAGCCGGGCGCTCACCGAAATTCAGCGCGGCAACGGCGGCGGTCGCATCTTGCTGGGCCTCACCGTCGGCGGCGAGGACAGCGCCGTCGGATTTCAGCTCGGGCCGGCGGCGCCCACCGCGCTCGGCACCGAGATTCCGCCGCTCCGCAATCAGCTGGCGGTCGAGGGCGTCGGGCCGGTATTCAAGGGGCCGATCATCTCCGACGAATGCACGCAGATGGGCGGTCCGAGCCCCTGCGTTCCCGAGAACGAGACCCTGAGCGAAGAAGCCCTCCAGCGGATGTGCTGGTTCGTCGACGGCGTCGGCTTGGTCGATCGCCAGGGCGGGGCGACGGATCAGAACGCGATCGTCCCCGAGGCCTGCGCCGAGAGCCTCGGCCAGAACTGAGCAGCTCAGCCCACGAGCGCGATCCGCTGGCCGACGTCCCGCTTGGTCGCTTCTTCGTAGAGGACGCGCGCGAGCGCGACGTCCTGCACCGCCAAGCCCGTCGAGTCGAATACGGTGATCGTCCCGCCGTCGCGCGCGACCTTCTTCGCTCCCGTTACGATCTCACCCAAGGTCGCGAAGAGCTGATCTTCGCGCAGCACGCCGCGCGAAAGGGGAACGTTCACCTCGCCCGAGTGGGTCGCTTGGTGATGCTCGTCGATGACGATGACGGCACCGTCAAGAATCGTCGGGTCGAGCTCCTGCTTGCCGGGTGCGTCCGCGCCCATCGCATTGATGTGGGCGCCGGGCTTCACCCAGGCTCGCTTCACTGCGATCGTGCGGCCGGGAGTCGAAGCGCAGACGATGTCGCACCCCGATGCTTCTTCGACCGAGGCTGCGCGACCACCCCAGGTCTTGACGAAGGCTTCGGCCGCCGTCTGGTCGATGTCCGACGCCAGCACATCGAGCGCGTCGCCGAAGACCACGCGATGCGCCTCGAGCATCCACCTTGCTTGAACGCCGCTACCGACGAAGCCGATCGTGCGCGGGCCGGGCTTGGCGAGGTGCTTGGACGCGACGGCCGCGGCCGCGCCTGTACGAGCCGCGGTGAGCACCGTCGCGTCGAGGATCGCGAGCGGCAGCGCGGTCGCCGGGTCCGAGAGGATGTAGACGCCCATGACCGAAGGGAGGCCGTGGCGCTTGGGGTTGTCGGGATGCGAGTTCACCCATTTGACCCCCGCCGCTGCCGGCTGGCCGCCGCCCGCGCCGACGTACGAGGGCATCGCGCGGAAGTCACCCGCGTGGGCCTCGAGCGTCAAATAGACCTTCGCAGGCATCTGAGCGACGCCGCGCGCGTGGTCCGCGAAGGCGAGCTCGACCGCCTCGACGGCGCTCTTCATCGAGAGGATCGATCGCACATCGGCAGCGGACAGGATGCGGGTTCGCGTATCGGGGCTTTCGGGCATGGGGCGGGGGACACTAGCACTGCGGGCTCGCCGCCGAGGCAACACCGCGTGCGCCACGTCCTTTGCGGGAACGCCGAAGGCCTCGGCGATGGCGTCGATCACCGCCTGGGTGCGGCGGCCATGCTCGGGCGACCGGACGCGGGCGAGCGCCGCGTCCGCAACGGGGAGGCCGGGCTCGGGTGCCCCGCTCGCCGCGAGGGCGGCCTTGTAGAGCGCGTGATACGCAGCGACGTACGCCATCCATGCGGCGCGCGGGCCGCCGGACGCGGCCGCTTCGAGGGCCTCGGCGCGGTGTGCGAGCTCCTGCTCGACCATCGTGTCGAGCTCGCGGAGCGCGCCGGGAAACTCGGCCGAGAGCCGGCGCATCACCTCGCGCGGCGCAGGCGGCGCTCCCAGCGCACGCTCGCGCCGTAATGCGAGCAGCTCTCGGTACTTCGTCGCGATCCTCGCGAGCGTCGAAGGGGGCGGCCACGAGTCGGCGTCGCTCATAGGCGCGGCGTCGGAAACGCCATGACGTCGTCGATCGCTTCTGCGCCCGTCGCGAGCATGACGAGCCTGTCAAAGCCGAGGGCGTTGCCTGCCGCCGCCGGCATGCCACCCGCGAGCGCGTCGAGGAACCGCTCGTCGATCGGGTAGACCGGGATGCCGGCGGCCTCGCGCTCCGTCTGGTCTCGAACGAAGCGCTCTCGCTGCTCGACCGGATCGGTGAGCTCGCCGAAGCCGTTGCACAGCTCGATGCCGCGCGCGTACACCTCGAAGCGCTCCGCGTACCTCGGATCGTCCGGGCACAGGCGCGAGAGCGAGGCCATCGGTCGAGGATATCGCCAAAGGACGACGGGTCGAGGGAGTGCGGCGAGGGCCGGCTCGATACGCTCGACCATCGCGCGGAAGAACGCATCGGGGTCCTCGGAGGCCATCGTGAGCATCGCGCCTTCGCCCACGCCTGCGAAGCGCTCGAAGGCCGATGCCACGCTGACTCGCTCGAACGGCCGCGCGAGGTCGAGCCGGCCTTCGTCCTCGGAGCCCGACGGTTTGGCGAGGCTCTCGAGCACCCCGACGATGATGGCCTCGGTGTCGTCGATCACCTCATCGATGCCGGCGAAGGCGCGGTACCACTCGAGCATCGTGAACTCGGCGTTGTGGTGCACGCCCGACTCGTCGCGCCGAAAGCAACGCGCGAGCTGGAAGCATCGAGGGATGCCGCCGACCAGGAGGCGCTTCATCTGGTACTCCGGCGACGTCGAGAGATACCGCGCTCCTTCCGGCGTCTTCACCTCGAAGGCGCCGAGGTGAAGGTCCAGCCCCGGGCTCGGTAAGACGACCGGGGTCTCGACCTCGAGAAAGCCCTGAGATTCGAAGTAGGCGCGCACGACCGCGACGGCACGGGCGCGCTCGGCCAGGCGGCGGCCCACGCCTCCGTCGAGGAACCGTCGAACGTCGTCCGTGCGATCG
This sequence comes from Polyangiaceae bacterium, assembly GCA_041940405.1. GTDB lineage: Bacteria > Myxococcota_A > Polyangia > Polyangiales > Polyangiaceae > Xiheicaenibacterium. The sequence continues at coordinate 7,306 of JBGTSH010000009.1, read as the reverse complement.
GCCGTAGCCGGCGTCACCTCGATGAGCCGGCATCCGCCGAGCTCGACGGTGGCGCCGCTCCTCGCTACTTCTCCGTCGACGACGACGAGCGAGCCCTCCTCGATGGGTCGCACTGTAGATGACGAATCCGTCAGTGTAGTCGCCACCGATGCGAGCGCATCGAAGACGTGCACGTGCCGCGCGTCGCCTCGTCGGACCCACCGGGCGCGCCCGCCCACCGAGACGAGCGCTCCGTCCGCGGCATCGGCCAGATCGCTCGGCGAACGAACCTTCAAGGTCCCTCCAATCCGTCGAGCACCGCGTCCGCGCCGGGCGCGCTCTGCGGCCACGCGGCGACGACCTCGGGGTCGTGGTAGAGCACGAGTCCCCCGCCTACCGCGGCGAGATCGCGAAAGAGGTCCTGCTTCTCGTCGGCGCTCGTCGCGGGGTGGTTGTCGTAGGCGGCGATCCAGCTCGCGCGACAGTGGCTCCGCGTGGGAACGAGATCGGTGGGGAAGGCGAGGGGAGGCCCGTCATCGCGAGCGGCGACGAAGGGCACGAGCAGCCCGGGCGTGTGGCCGTCACTGAACCGCGCGCGGAGGCCGGGCAGGATCTCGGCGTCCGTACGCGCGACGGTCCGGAGCTTCGCTCGTTCGCGGAGCGCGCCCGTCACGTCGGGGCGGAAGCTTCCACCATCTTTGGGGCCTGCTCGAAGGGCATGCGCGAGGGCGTCCTCGGAGACGACGTGCTCGGCCCGTGGAAACGTCAGCTCGCCGCCGGGGTCGACCACGCCGCCCGCGTGGTCCCAGTGCAGGTGCGTCAGCACCACGTGTGTGATCGAATCCGGATCGATGCCCGCTTCGCGAAGGAGGTCCGGGAGCGGAGCGGTGTCCGCGATCGCATAGCGCTCGCGCTCCTTCGCGCTCCAGCGCTCGCCGAGCCCTACGTCGAGGATTGCGCGCGTGCCGGCTCGCTCGTTTTCAACGACCAGGATGCGCGCGACCAGCGCGATCCGATGCGCGGCGTCGGGCTCGTGCACGCGCTCCCAGAGGGGGCGAGGTACGATGCCGTGCATGGCGCCGCCGTCGAGCGCAAACCGGGAGGCGATGAGGGACCGGACCGTGACGCCCGAACGAAAGGCAGCCACAGGTCACCGATGAGAGGTCGGTGCGGCGTCAGTTGCCGCCGCCGCCCCCCATGCCGCCGCCGCCCGAAGAGGTCGTGGTGCCGCCGCCCGCGCCGCCCATGCCGCCGCCGCCCGAAGAGGTCGTGGTGCCGCCGCCCGCGCCGCCGCCGCCGGACATGTCGCCGCCCTGGCCGCCGCCGCCCGTCGTGGTCATCCCCGTGGTGGTGGTGCCGCCGCCTGCGCCGGTCACCGTCGTGCCGCCTCCCTTGGTGCACTCGGGCGACGTGCTCTGCCCCGAAGCCGGGCAGCAGATGTCGGCGTTGCCGCCGAGCTCGCGCGAGCTCGTGCAGACCAGGCCCGATTCGCAGTCGTCGTTGCCGTTGTCCACGTTGCAACGCTGTCCCTCGGCCTGGTTCGAGCAGGCAAACGGGACCAAAGCGAAGACGGCCATGAGGCCCAAAATGGCAGAGGGGATCCGCACGGAGGGTTTCCTACACGAGTTTGTGGGGCGCAGGAACCAAGTAGCGCCCATCGAGATGCACCGACGAAGGAACGGAAGCCATCGACCAAACCTTGTTCAGCTCTTGGGAAATCGGCGGGGCTTGTGGCGATGGGAGCCGCGCTTGGCTACGCTTTCGCCCGGATGGCTGGTCCCGCCACGCTGATGCCCGAGGTCGAGGCCGAGCGCTGGGCCTCGGAGCTCGAGGCGTTCGCCACGGACCGCGAGCGCACGGCCGATCTGCGGGCCGGCAAGACCGCCCGTGAGGCGCGCGATCTTGCGGCATCGATCCGCGACGTGGGCCGCGAGATCAAGGACGCGCGCGTCAGCGACGACACGACGCTGACGGGCATCCTGCTCGAGAACCTCGGCTCGCTCCGGCGCCGGGCGCTCGATCTGCTCAAGAGCGCGCCGGGACGAAGGCCCGAGACCTGAGCGCGTCGTGAGGCTCGAAGACTTCGGCTTCACCGACGAGGAGGCAGAGGCCCTCGCAGCGGGCGGGTGGTCCCGCGGCGCCGCTGCTCGGGTCATCCGCGCCGAGCGCGGTCAGGTCGCCACCCTCGGGGAGATGGGCGAGCGCGTCTCGGTCGTTCCGGGGACGCTCAAGGCCGGCGAGGGCGCGCCCACGACCGGCGATTGGGTGGTGCTCTCGGACCGCGGCGCGGTCCTCGCGGTGCTGCCGCGGAGAACCCGTTTCGTGCGCCGCGCCGCCGGCCTTCGAACCGAGGCGCAGGTCGTCGCCGCCAACGTCGATCTGGCGTTCGTGCTCACGGGGCTCGACGGCGATTTCAACCTCAGGCGCATCGAGCGCTACCTCACCCTCGTCGGCGAGAGCGGCGCGCGCGCCGTCGTGCTGCTCACGAAGGCTGCCGCGTGCGCCGAGCGTGAGCTCCGGGTGGCGCAAGCCAAGGAGGTTGCTCCGGGCTGCGACGTTCACGCGATCGACGTCGTCGATGGCATCGCGCCGGACGCGCCGCGGGCGTACCTCGGATCGGGGATCACCGCGTGCGTGCTCGGCTCGTCGGGCGTCGGAAAGTCGACCCTCGTCAACTACCTCGTTGGCCACGACGTCGCCAAGACCAAGGCCGTGCGCGAGCACGACGATCGCGGCAAGCACACCACCAGCCGCCGCGAGCTGCACCTCCTCCCTCACGGCGGCGCCATCCTCGACACCCCGGGCATGCGCGAGCTCTCCATCTGGGGCGACGCGAGCTCGCTCGGCGCATCGTTCCCCGACGTCGTCGCGCTCGCCGAAGCCTGCCGCTTCCGCGATTGTCGCCACGGCAAAGAGCCCGCCTGCGCCGTCCGTCATGCCATCGAGAGCGGTGCCATCTCCGCCGACCGCGTCGAGAGCTATCTCGGGCTGCTCGCGGAGATCGAGGCGACCGAAAAGGCGCGCGTCGAGAAGAGCCGGCGGCGCCGCGATCGCTAGCGGTCGTGGCTCCGCGGCGCCACCATGGTCTCGTCTCCTCGGGCGGGGAAGACATCCCATCCCGCGCGGCCCGCCGTTTTCAGCCCGCGCGGGTGTTCTTCTTGTCAATCGCCTCAGCAAACAAGCTCATGTACGAAACCGCGCTCGTCAGCGAGAACACGAGCGACGCGTACACGAGCAACCGTCCGATGTGCACGAGGTCGACGACACCGAAGTCGTAGAACAGCCCGTGCACGCGGTACGGGTACCCGATGATGAGACAGATGATGCCGATCATCTGGAGCGCGGTCTTCGATTTTCCACCATCGCCGGCGGCGATGACCAGACCTTCGGTCGAGGCGATCGATCGAAGCGCGGTGATCGTGATCTCGCGGCTGATGAGCAGGGCGACCGCCCACGCAGGGATGCGTCCCATCGAGACCAGCCACACGAGGGTCGCGGCGACGATCAGCTTGTCGGCAAGCGGGTCGAGGAACTTGCCGAGGACGCTGACGAGGCCTTGGCGACGCGCGAGATAGCCGTCGAGCGCGTCGGTGATCGCGGCGAGCGCGTAGACGATCGCGGCGTAGATGCAGTCGCGTGGCGTGCCTCGGCTGAGCAGCACGAGCACGGCGGGGATCATGACGATGCGCGCGAACGTGAGGAGGTTCGGGAGGTTCTTCGCGTCCTCCCACAGCGTCTTGCGCTCGTGGCGCTTGCGCTCGCGGATGGCGCGCCGCCTGGCCTTGCGAGACGTCGGGCCCTTGCTCTCCCGCTCCTCGGCGGGGCCCTTGGTCTCGCCGGCGGCGTCGTCTTTCTCAGCGGGCATCGACCAGGACCAAGCCCTCTCCGCGGAGCGAGACGAGCCCGCGGACCCGCGCAGGTGCGTCGCTCTGCGGCACCGCACGGGGCGTGACTCGACCGATCCAGCCCAAGATGCCGTGCGCGCGGAGGACGAGGTCGCGGCCTTCGGCGAGCTCGAGCGCGGCATGCGAAGGGGGCAAGGCCAAGACGACGGGGCCGTTTCCGCGCAGCTGCACGATCGGCACCCCGTCGCCTTCGCCGCCAGGCATCTTGGCGCTCTCGATCGTGAGGTCGCCGGCGAACGCGACGACGGCGCTCTCACGCACGGTGATGGCTTCGTCTTGGAGCGCGAGGGCGACGAGCTTGGTTCCGGATGGTGCCCCGAGCACGAGCTCGGAGGCGCCCTCGAGATGAACGAGCGGCGCGGCGGCGCCGCCCAGCGGCTCATCGGTCTCGAGCCCACGCGAGCGGCGGTGCACGGGCCGGCTCGTGAGCGGGCCGCGAGGCGAGATCCCGCGGACGGCATCGAGCCGAACCGCGGGGCCGCGCGCGGCGCGAAGGAGCACGAGACCCGAAGCGTGGATCGCGGCCTCGTGATCCCGCGGAAAGACGCACAGCGCGTCGCGCGCGAAGCTCTCGGCGCCGAGCGGCGCGCGCCACGCGGGCGGCGGGAACGTCGCCGGCGGTGGGGCCGAAGGCACGTGCGGCTGCATCGGCAGGATCGCGGGCGCAGGCGCGGGGGCGACGCTCCCGAGCGAAGCGATCGGCGGGATCGACTGCGACGGCTCGACCGTCGACGGGATGCCGGGCCAGACGCTGCGGCGCTCTGTAGGTCCATCGCGGCCAGGCTCGACCGCGGCCCAGGTCCCGCTCGTCGCCATGCGTTCGGCGCTCGCGTCGGTGCGGAAGTCGCGTCGATCGATCTCGTCGAACGCGGCGCTCATGGCGCGCGACACGACGGCCCGCTCGCCGAGCGAGAGCTCGCCCGGGCCGCCGGCGAGCGCGGCGTTGCCGGCAGCAGGCATCCCGCCTTGCCGTCCGATCGCCTCGATCCTTCGCGCCATCTGGTGGTGCCCGCCGGCTTGGAAGGCGTGGACCGCTCGCTCGAGATCGCCGAGCCGCTGGAACGCGAGGCCGAGGTAGCCCCACGCGCGGGTGTGGCTGGGATCGCGCACGATGACGTGCTCGAGCACGGTGCGCGCGGCGCTCGGCTGCCCGGTCTTCAGGTAGCAGAGCGCGAGGTTGATCCGCGGCGTCGTTGCGTCCGGGTACGCGCCGATGAGCTCTTCGTAGATGCGGATCGCGCGCGGATAGAGGCCGAGCCGGAAGTAGACGATGGCGAGGAGATCCTGGCCCTTGGGATCGCGCGGCTGCAGACCCAGCGCCTGCTCGAGCTCCTGCTTCGCCTCGTGGACGCGGTTGTCCTGGAGCAGCTCGCTGCCTCGGTAGAGGTGGAAGAGGAAGTCCTCTCCAGCGATGTCCCTCGACGAGGGAGGGTCCATTTCGACGTCCGCCATTCGGGCTGACTAGGGTAGCCCATCGGAGGTACGATGCGCGCGCTCTCCGACATGGACGCCCGCTCGCTCCTCCTGGTCCTGCTTCTTGGCGCCGCAAGCTCGGCCGGCTGCGCCGGGACCGGCGGTCCGAGCGACACGCTCCGCGCCTACGCGAGCGCGCTGCAGGACAAGCGCGTCGAAGACGCTTACAAGATGCTCTCCGACGAGGCGAAGCGATCGATTTCGCTCGAGGCGTTCCGCCGCATGGTGCTCGAGAATCCGGACGACGTGCTCGAGATCGCGAGGGCCCTGGCGCGGCCTTCGGCGCCCCCGGTGGTCACCGCGACGGTCACCATGCCGAACGGGGACGAGCTGGCGCTGGTCCTCGAGGACGGCAAATGGCGCGTCGACGCCGCGGCCGTCGACCTCTACGGCCAATCGACGCCGCGCCAGGCGCTCGCCGGGTTTCTGCGTGCCCATGAACGCCGCCGCTACGATGTCCTCGTCCGCTACATCCCCGACGCCGACCGCGAGGGCGGCGCAGCGGGCCCGCTCGGCGCGACAGGAGGCGGGGGCGAAATCACGGCAGAGCAGCTCCGGGCCGCGTGGGAAGGCGCCCAGAAAGAGGAGACCGATCGGGTTCTGCAGGCGCTGCGCGCCGCCCTTCCCACCGCCACGATCGAAGAGAACGGCGACACGGCGAGCATGTCGTATGGCTCAGGTGGGACGGTGTCGTTCCTTCGCGAGCGCGGCCTCTGGAAAATTCGCGATTTCTGAGGGGCGGCGGGCTCGTCGGCTAGCAAGCACGGCGACCTTGTACTAGTTTCCAGTCAGTTATCCCCGAGGGGCGCAGGCGCACCCAAGGGGGCCGCGAATCAATGACCAGCCCGTCGAAGCCGCCGCCGCCCGAAGGGGAAGGGGTCCCGATCCTCCCCCTGCGCAATTCGGTGCTCTTTCCGATGTCGGTCGTTCCCATCAACGTGGGGCGGCCCAGGAGCGTGCGCCTCGTCGAGGACCTGCTCGGCCGCGAGCGCGCGGTCGTGGGCGTCTTGTCGCAGCAGTCGGCCGAGGTCGACGAGCCGACGTTCAAGGATCTCTATTCGGTCGGGACGCTCGCTCGTGTGGTGAAGGTGATCCGCCTCGGGCCGAGCAACTACTCGGTCGTCTTGAATGGACTGGGTCGCTTCCGGGTCAAGTCTCCGGGACCGGGCGAGCCGCGCACCGCCGGCGATCAGGCGCTCGAGCCGTACATGCGCGCGCGCATCGAGCGCGTGCCGGAGTCGCTGTCCCGCGACGTCGAGCTCGACGCCCTCGGCGCGAGCCTCCGTGAGTCGACGCGCGAGGTGCTCGGCCTCATGCCGAACCTGCCGAAGGACACCGCGGGCATCCTCGACAACGTTCGTGAGCCGGGGGCGCTCGCCGATCTCATCGCGTCGAACTTCCCGCAAGCGCAGGCGAGCATCCAGGACAAGCAAGAGATCCTCGAAGCGTTCGAGGTGAAGGCGCGCGTCCGCCTCGTCCTCGCGATGGTCACGCGGCAGCTCGAGGTCCTCCGGGTAAAAAAAGAGATCACCCACATGGTCCAGGAGGAGATGGGCAAATCGCAGCGCGAGTACATCCTCCGCCAGCAGATGAAGACCATCAAAGAGGAGCTGGGCGAGGGAGGCGACGACGACGAGATCGAGGAGCTTCGCGAGCGGATCCGTCTCGCGAACGTCCCTCCCGAGGTCGAGAAGGTCGTGCGCAAGCAGCTCGGCCGCCTCCGCTCGATGTCGCAGCAGTCCGCCGAGTTCAACGTCACGAAGACGTACCTCGAGTGGATCGCCGACCTTCCGTGGTCGAAGACGACCGTCGATCGCATCGACGTGAGCGACGTGCGCCGCTGCCTCGACGAGGATCACCTCGGCCTCGAGCAGGTGAAGAAGCGCATCGTCGAGTACACGGCGGTGCGCCAGCTCCGCGCCGACAAGAAGGGGCCGATTCTTCTTTTC
>JBGTSH010000008.1:0-73474 GCA_041940405.1 Polyangiaceae bacterium | reverse complement strand
GACGATCTTTTGATCTACAAATACGTGATCAAGAACGTCGCCAAGCGAAACAACCGTTCGGCCACGTTCATGCCGAAGCCTGTCTTCAGTGACAACGGCAGCGGCATGCACACGCACCAGTCGCTCTGGCGCGAAGGCAAGCCACTCTTCGCGGGCGACGGCTACGCAGGGATGAGCGAGCTGGGGCTCCACTACATCGGCGGCATCCTCAAGCACGCGCGCGCGATCGCGGCGTTCACGAACCCGACGACCAACTCGTACAAGCGACTGGTCCCGGGCTTCGAGGCGCCCGTCAACCTGGCGTACTCGAGCCGCAACCGCTCCGCGTCGATCCGCATCCCGGTCGTCGCGGGCAGTCCGGCCAAGGCGCGCCGCATCGAGGTTCGCTTCCCCGATGCGACCTGCAATCCGTACCTCGCCTTCTCGGCGATGATGATGGCGGGCCTCGACGGCATCATCAACAAGATCGATCCGGGCGATCCGCTCGACAAGGACATCTACAGCCTCTCGCCCGAGGAGCTGAAGGACGTCCCGCACATGCCCGGCTCGCTCGCCGAGGCGCTCGAGGCGATCGAGCGTGACTACGAGTTCCTCCTCCGCGGCGATGTCTTCACCCGCGACATCCTCAAGACGTGGATGGAGACGAAGCGCGAGCGCGAGCTCGATCCGGTTCGCCTCCGCCCGGTGCCGTACGAGTTCTATCTCTACTACGACGCATGACGTCATCTCGAGGCTGAGGCGCTCCCGCTGCTCGGAGCGTCCGCCTCCGTAGATTCACCCCCCCGGCCCCCCTCGACGAAGTCGAGGGGGGTCTTCGTTTTCATGACGGTAGTGTCAGTTGAGCGTGACGGTGTAGACCTGGCCCGCGGTGACGTTGAACGGATCCGCCTCCCAGTACATGTCCCCGGACGACTCCGCGAGAAGGTCGTAGCAGCCGGGCGGAACCTCGGTGAATTCGAGCTGGTAGCCGGAGGGCAGGACTTGGCTGCCCAGCAGATCGGGACCCCAGGACGAGCTGCCGCAGGGCGCGATGTAGAGGTAGTAGACCGAGTAGCCGGAGTTGTTCTCGACGACGATGCCTCCGTCGGTCGCTGGCGCGGCGCAGTCGGAGCAAGCGCTCGTCTCGCCTTCCTCGCAGACGTCGTTTCCGCAGACGGGCTCCTCGGCGCAGTCGGAGCAGGCGCTCGTCTCGCCGTCCTCGCAGACGCCGTTTCCGCACTCGGCTTCTTCCTCCTCCTCCTTTTCCCTCTTCTCCTCTTCCTCTTCTTCCTCTTCGTCGTCGTCGGACGAGGCGGGAGTGCAGCCGCCGAGGACGGACGCGGCGAGGAGCGCGGCGAGAAGACGACGGAGCAAGGCGGAATGAGTCGATGCGCGGAACATACAAGCCTCCCTATGCGGACTCGGAGCATCGCGATGGGCGGTGCACTTCGAGTCGACGGAAGGTCGTTTAGCAACCTGCGGGCCAGCGTCGTGGGCGCTTTTCGCCGAAGAAACCAGGTGTCGCGCCGCCCGCTCGTTGCGGCATTGCCGCAGCGATAGGTCGTCCGACATCGTGCTCTACGATTTCCGTCGTGCTCCCGAGCGGAGGAGATTGAAGTAGCGGAGCGCGACCCCTGACGCCCGTGCCGCTTCGGCGGTGTTGCCGCCGTGCTGCGCGAGCACGCGGGCGATGTAGAGCTGCTCGAACTCGGCGACGAGCTTCATGCGCGCCAAGGGAAGGGGAAGATCGCGCGCCAAGACGTCGGCCACGAGACCCGCCATGACCGTATCGTCAGGCTGTCCGGCGGCTTCTGCGGGCTCGGGACCGCTGGGCGCGTCGGCGAGGGCGATCTGCCGGGCGACGGTGTTGCGAAGCTCGCGGACGTTTCCGGTCCACGGCTCCTCTTCCCACCGCGTCACCAGGTCGTTTGGCGGCGCGCCACGACCGCCGAGAGCCTTCCAGAAGTGCTCGGCGAGGAGCGCGATGTCGCCCTTCCTGCGTCGCAGTGGCGGCAGCTCGATGCGTCCCACGGCCAGCCGATGGAAGAGGTCGTCGCGGAAGCGGCCCTCTTGGACCTCGCGATCGAGATCGCGCCGCGTAGCGCAGACGATGCGCACGTTGACGACCAGCGACTTCTCGCCGCCGACCCGCCGCACCTCGGAGCGCTCGATCGCGCGGAGGAGCTTTGCCTGGAGCGCGAGCGGAAGATCCCCGATCTCGTCGATGAAGAGCGTTCCGCCGTGGGCCTGCTCGAAGACGCCGCGCCTGGTCGAGACGGCACCGGTGAACGCGCCGCGCTCGTGCCCGAACAGCTCGGACTCCACGAGCGAGGCAGCGACCGTCGTGCAGTCGAAGACGACGTACGGACCCGACGCGCGCGCGCTGGCTTCGTGGATCGCTTCTGCGAGCACCTCTTTGCCGGTGCCGGTCTCGCCCTCGATGACCACCGGCACGTCGGAGCGCGCGAGCCGCTCGGCGAGGGGATAGAGACGCCGCATCTCGATGCTCCCGCCGAGGAGCTTGCCGAAGCTCTTCGCGAGGGAAGGGGCGGGCGGAGGTGCGGACTCGGTGCTCTTGTCGATGCGAAGCGTCGTGTCGCCCACTTGCAGGAGAGCGCCCGGCTCGACGTACGCCTCGACCACGGTGACGCCGTCGATGCGAGTGCCGTTGGCCGAATCCAGATCGCGCAGACGCAGGCGCGGTCCGACGCGCTCGAGCGCCGCGTGGCGCCTCGAGACGCGCTGGTCACGAAGGCGGATCGCGCACGAAACGCTCTTGCCCACGAGCGCCGTGTTCGAGTCGCTCGGATCGAGCACCCAGGTGAGCCCTTGATCGGGTCCCTGGAGGGCCACTACCGTAAACGTCGGCGGAGACTCCTCCGCGGCGACGTAGCGCCGTGCGACGACCGTCGAGAGATCGTCTTTGTCCCAAGGATTGTCGCCGGACACCGGCACCGAATCTAACAGAATGAAGTGGGTCATCGGAGTCGCCCTCGTGCTCGGAGCCTGCGTTTGGTCGAAAGCCGACGCGAACGCTCAGGCCTCGCCCGGCAGCGCGCCTTCGGGCGACGTCGAGCGCGGGCTCGAGCTCGCGAAGCAGGCAGCCGCCGCCTACAAAGAAGGAAAGTTCGAGGAGTCGATCGCGCTCTACGAGCAGGCGTACAAGGCCAATCCCGACCCCATTTCGCTCCACAACATCGGCCGCTGCTTCGAGGCCGTCGGATCGCGCAAGCTCGGCGACATCGAGCCCAGTGCGGCCGAGCCCGGTGTGCTCTACGCGGTGGCGCGCGATCTCGAATCCAGCGTGACCTACTACGAGCGCTACCTCGACGCGGAGCCGACGGCGACCAGCCGCCCCGCAGTGGAGCAGCGCGTGCGTGCGCTCAGGTCGCAGATCAAGCTCCTCGAAGACCTCGCAAAGCGCCCGAGGATCGAGAGACCCGAAGGGCCCTCGCCGGCGCGCATCGCCGCTCCTTGGATCCTCGCCGGAGTCGGAGGAGCGACGCTCACCGCGGGCGCGGTCCTCGCAGGATTGGCGAGCTCGAAAGAAGATACCTCGAACGACGACCGGACTTCGGGTCGAGAGACCGTCGAGTCGGCAGAGGAGGCGACGACGTTCGCGACGACCGCGAACGTTCTCTTCGGCGTCGGTGGCGCCATTTCGCTCGCGGGCGGGATCTGGGCGATTGTCGATCTGGCCTCGGGCCCTTCCGATCCACCGAAAGCCGGCGCGATCCGACTCGATGTCGGGCCCGTCTGGATCGGCGCGACGCTGCCCTTCTGACCGGCGCTATGATGCGAACGTGACCGTTTCGGGCTCCGGCATGAAGCTCGGCCGCTACGAGATCATCGGGGATCTCGCTGTCGGCGGCATGGCAGAGATCGTCCTCGCCCGTCTGGTGGGTCCGAGCGGCTTCGAGCGTTTGGTCGTGCTCAAGCGGATCTTCCCGCACCTCGCGAAGGATCCGGAGTTCGTGACGATGTTCCTCGACGAAGCGAGGACCGTCGCGCGCATCAACCACCCGAACGTCGTCCAAGTGCACGAGCTCGCGCAGCACGAGGCCGAGCTCTTCTTGGCGATGGAATACCTCGAAGGCGAGACGGTGAGCGGTCTGCTCCGGCGCCTCTGGTCCGCCGACAGAAGGCTCGAGCCCGCGCTCGCAGCGCACGTCGTCGCCGAAGCGTGCCGCGGGCTCCAGGCGGCGCATGATTTGACCGACGACGAGGGCATCCCGCTCGGCTTGGTTCATCGGGACGTCTCGCCCCAGAACCTCTTCGTCACCTACGCGGGCGCGGTGAAGATCCTCGACTTCGGGATCGCCAAGCTCGACAGCCGCTCGACCAAGACCGAGCCCGGGCAGATCAAAGGCAAGTTCGCCTACATGTCGCCCGAGCAATGCGCCGGCAAGAACCTCGACCGCCGCTCCGACGTCTTCAGTCTGGGCATCGTCCTTCACGAGGTCCTGACCGGGCATCGCCTCTTCGCGCGCGATTCGGAGATGGCGACGCTGCGCGCTGTCTGCGAGGGCCCGATCGTTCCGCCGTCGGCCCTCGCCCCCGCGGTGCCGCCCGCCCTCGACAAGGTGTGCCTGCGCGCGCTCGCGCGACGCCGTGACGAACGCTTCGAATCGTGCGCCGAAATGCGGCGTGAGCTTCTCGCTGCTCTTCGCGAGGCGGGTGGCGCCGACGACTGCGAGGCGGCGCTCGCCGCGCTGATGCAATCGCTCTACCCGGACCGAATCGCCGAGAAGCGTGAAATGGTGCGCCGCGCGCGCCTCGGACACCGCATCGACGAGACCCCGCGCGCCGAGACCGACCAGCACGTCGAGCTCCCCAAGCTCGACGAGGCGACCGTGGCGGAGTTCACGTCTTCGCCCGCCCGCGAGCCCGAGCCTCCGAAGCGGCGCAGGCGGAGCGTCGCACTCGCGATTGGCGCCGTAGTGCTCGCGGCTGCGGTGACCGTCGGCGGTTGGGCTGCGATGACCGGACCGTCATCCGCCGCCGCGACCGCCGCGACCGAGAGCGCCGCGCCGCCGGTCGTCGAGCCGGCTGCGAAGCCGCCTGCGATCGAGCCGAGCGCCGGCGTCGTGCCGAGCGCCACGGCTCCGGCGGAGCCTTCGGTCCAGCGCCCGGGTGCGCCCGTCCGCGGCCGCCCGCCGGCGGCGTCGCCGCCGCGTCCTACGCAGGCGCCTGCCGCGCCGGCGCCTCCTACGGCGGCGCCGGCGACGCGGCCGGAGATGTTGTGAAGCGCGCGCTCGCGTTCCTCGTCGCAGCGTCTGCTGGTTGTCTCATCTCGGCCGAGACGTCCGAAGAGGGCAAGCCGTGCCCCTGCTCGGAGGCCTACGAGTGCGACCAGACGAAGGGCACGTGTCGTACGCCGGTGTCATGCAGCCCGCGATTCTCGGTCGAGGGCTTTCACGCGAAATGGACGACGCCGGAGACGATTCGGTGGGATTGGATGCCCATCGGTCAGGCGGCCGATCACTTCGGCTACCGCCTGATCATCGGAAGGAGTCCGGATGAGGTCGCGTCGGGCTCGGGGAACGTGACGGTCTTCGACGCGAGGATCAACCCCGAGCTGGGTGGCTACGACATCCCCGATCAGAACGGCTTCAACCTCGTCTCGTTCACGATCTCCGACGGCCTGACTCCCGCGACCGACTTTTATGGTCGGCTCGAGGTAAAGGACAGCCTCGGCTGCACGTTTTCCTCCGAGGTCGTCAAAGCGACCACGCAGCCGGCGCCCACTCAATCGATATCGATTTTCGACGAGCAGCTCAGGGGTTATGCGTCGCCGTGCGCGCTCGCGCCGTCACCGGGCTGCGGCGTCGACGGTTCTGCCTGCCTTCGCTGCTCGGCAGATGAATCGGAGCTCGGCAGGTGCCTGTGGGACGTCGACAACCCTTATACGACGGACGTCGAAAACGGTTGGGAGAGTCTCCACTTCGTGGAGCACTTCGACTTCTCCGCGGTCGACAGAGAGGCGCTCGCGTCGGGGAGGGCGTTTCTCGAGCTGTACGTCGGTCTTCGTTCTCCGACGCCCGTCTACTACACCGAGATCGACTTCATCACCCGTGGCGATGATTGCATCGATGGGCTCGGCGTTTGCGACTACTACATCGATCTGTGTCTGACGCAGGGCGATTGGCACACCATGCGGGGCCTCTTCATTCGTCCTCGCAGCGACGGCTTCGACAAGCTTCAGGTACCGCTCGTGCAGTTCCTCAGCGACGAGACCGGACCGCTCACACACGAGCGTCTCGCCTCTCCGCTCCAGAGCGGCCTGCGGCTCGCCGCGTCGTTCCTCGACGCGACCGAGTTGGACATCGACCGAATCACGGTACGTTGGTGAGCCGTCTGTCTCGGTATCCGACGCTTTTTGTTTTCGTGATCGGCGGATGCGCCGTGGACGTGACGCCGAGCGGAGTCGGAAAGCCATGCCCATGCGACGAAGGCTCGACTTGTCGCGAGGTGATCAATGCCTGCGAGCCGGCGATCGGGACGTGCGACCCGGCGATCAAGCTCTCTACCTTGCCTGAAGAGGCATTTCGTCCGGTCTTTTGGACGCCCGAGAGCGTGCGATGGCAATGGGTCGCGACGGGCAACGCCGAGGATTTCGGCAGGTACGAGCTCTTCCTGGGTCCAACCGCGGCTTCGGTGGCGCCGGGATCGAGGGGTGCGTTGGTCTTCGACGCGGCTGCCAATCCGGAGCTCGCCTTCCTCGTGGCGCCCAATTCGTCCGGCGGCCCGGTCGTCAACGCCACCACGACCGACGGTCTCGAGCCGCTCAATCCGCTCGACCCCGAAGCAGGCAGCTACTTTGCGCGCCTCGAGGTCCGCGACAAGCGGGGCTGCCCATTCACGAGCGAGGTGGTCGCTCGCGATACCCAGCGCGCGCGTGTGTGTCCGCGGGTCGTCTTCGACGAAACGGACATCGGCGCCATGCCTGCGACGGCCCGCGTCGCGGCAGGATGTGGATTGAACGGCTCGTCGTGTCTCTTGTGCACCGCCGCAGACGGTTGCCTCGCTCCTGGCGGCTCGTTCGTTTCGCTTCCGCACGTCGACACGCTCGACAGCGTGACCTCGAGCGACTTCGAGAGCGGTCGCGCGATGCTCGAGCTGTCGGTCATGGTGACCTCCGAGCTGCCGATCTTCTACGCGGAGGTGGGTATCGCCACCGAGGACGCGTCGGGTGTCTGCGGCTCGGCTTCGCGCTGGAAGGTTTCGGACGTCTTCTTGCGGAACGACCGCACGCAGCCGACTTGGCAGAAGCTTCAGATCCCTCTCAGTGCGCTACGCAGCGAAGCCGGAGAGCCGCCGGCACACGGCGACGTAATCGCGAGCACGTGGTGCGCCGTCCATTTCCGCGCGGACCCCGGCGCCGCGACCGAGATCCGCTTCGATCGGGTCGCCGGCTGTTGGTGAACGTCACGGAAGGGTGATCGCCTGCGTGGCGAGCACGCTGCCGTCTTCGCCGATGACGAACGCCCACGCCGGGCCCGAAGGGAGGGTGCCCTTCGAGAGCTCGAACGTCACCTCGGTGTCGCTCCACGCGGTGACGAGCTGGATTTCTCGGTGCTGCACGGCTTCGTACGTGTCGGCGTCGCCGACCTCGACCCGCTGCCACGTGGAATCGAGGTAGACGTCGTCGACGTAGACGTTCGCTCCCGAGTTCTCGTACGGCCACTCCGGCACCGGATCCGTCGCCCAATAGTGGCCGATGCGAAGCTGGTCCAGGGGGGCATCCTGACCGCGAAGCTCGGCATTTTCCACGCCCGATACCTCGGCGTCGACGCGAACCCCGAGCGTTCCGTTTGCCTGGCCGACGTCGTTGACTCGAATCCAGGTCTGGATGTGAAACCACGTTCCGACCGGGTAGCCGTCGGTCCACTCTCCGACGTCGTTGCCGTTGTCGAGATCCGTGAAGTACGTAATGGCCGAGGCGTTGCCGCTCAGGCTCGTGATCCCGGATTGGAGCGCGTCATCGGCGCCGTAGAACCGGTACGGCTTCCAGTTGCGGCTGAAGCCAGAGGGCGAGTCGTCCAGCGGCTCGACGAAGGTCCAATAGTCCAGGTAGAGCGTGGTGAGCGCGACGTTCTTCGCGAGCGACGCATTGTAGTCGGTGGGGTTGAACGCGTGCCGGGACGCGCGAGCGCCGGTGCGGACGGTGACGTCGGAGTACTCGGGGACGGTGCTTCCCGCGCCGCTCTCCCACGAGCCGACGACCGCGGGCTGGCTCTCGATCTTGCTGCCGAGCGCGCCGGCCTCGAAGTCGTCGTAGAGGATCGGGCCAGGGCTCGCCTTGGTGCCGAAGCCGGAGCCGACAATGGTGATCGTTCCGGGCGGACCCCCGCCCGTGCCCGTCGTCGTAGCGTCCGTTCCGGTGGACTGGCTCCCGGTGGATTGCGTGCCCGTGGATTGGGTGCCGCTCGTCGCGGGACCGTTCGGCGCACTGGAGGTGGTATCGGCGGCGCCGGAGCCGCCCTCGCCGTCGGTCGAGCCGTCGTCGTCGCACGCGAGCGTCAGGGTGGATGCTGCGGCGATTGCGCACAGGTAAGCAGGTCTCATCGTCATTCTCCGATCGTCACAGGGAAGCCCTGCTCGTTGAAGGTTCCATGGCGGTTCAGTTCGCGAAGCAACCGATGGGTGAAGTACTGACGACGACGTGATCGTAGAGCACGCCCTCGACGCTGTGCTCTTCGTGGTGGAAGAGGCTGAGCCAGAGGATGTTGATGTCGAGGTCCTCGGTCGACCGCATCCAGAGGTTCTCCCACGGACCGAGCTCGACACCGTCGATGGCGAGACCGATCGCGCCCGAAGCGCCCTCTGCGCTCGGCGTCGGCGTTCCGCCATCGAGCATCAGCTCGATGCAGTACCACTTGCCCGTCTCGAGCAGCGGAGGGTCGATCGTCTCTTGGTGGGTCGGGTTCGTGCAGTAGTTGCTCCCGTCATCGATCATGCACGGAAAGTGATCGCCCCAGCACGAGCCGTCAGGATCCGCGCAATCCATGTACATGCCCGGGTAGTACGAATAGATGTTGTACTTCTGAAGCGGGGGAAGAGGCTCCACCCACGCGGTGTACCAATCGTCTCCGTTCGGTTGCGTGTCGGAGTGACCGAGCAGATCGCGTGACCCTGCGTGGAGGCCGCCGCCGTGGTTCGGCGCGTTGAAGTCGAAGCCGGGCTCGTATTGGATGTACCAGCGCGCGTAGAGCTTGTCGTGCGACGACGGGAGGAGCTTGACGAGGTCTGCGCCGTTGCGCCCCGGATCGACCCGCAGCCGCATGACGTGGTTGCCCGCGTTTGCGAACGGGCCCGCGTCCTCCATCAGCAGGTTGTTCTGATCGGGGTTGCCGTCGTAGTCGTCCCAGATGTCCTTGTTTCCTTCTTCGAACCCGCTGCAGAAGATCCAGTCCGGATCGGGCGCGTCGCACTCGCCGACCGGCAGCGGATCTCCGGAGCCGGTGCTCGCGTTGCCGGACGTCGCGTCGGTCGCGCCGGAGCGGGTCGTGCTCGGTCCTGCTCCGTTCGTCTGACCTGCGGGGCCGGCGGCGTCCGATGTCGACTGGCCGGCGCCCGAGCCGCCTCCGCCGTCGGCTGCAGCGTCGTCGGAGCAACCGGCCAGCGGAGCTGTCGCGACGAGGATCAATCCGATCCCGGCGACGGCTCCGAGGCGAAAGCGGAGAGGATCAGCTTGATCCTGAAGTGGGGTCGAAGCCGAATTGTCGAGCATCGTGGCGCGGGCAGCAGCAACCCGCGTGCCGCAGGGCCACCCAAAGCCCCTCGGCCATGTGCACGATTGTCGTTGGGGGCGGGCGAGCGGACTTGGCTCCGCGCGCCAAGACGCTTGGCCTCGGGCGCCGCGTGTAGCGGAATCACGCTCGGTGATCTAGAAGGCGGCGTGCGCCGAACGCTGGTCCTCGTAGTGCTGTCCGCCCTGGCATGCGGCAACGAGGGTGGGACCGACTCGGGTGCCGGCGGTGGAGCCGCAAAGACCACGAGCGCGACGGGCACGGTCACCGGAACCGGTGCAACGTCCGCCACCGGCGCGACGTCGAGCGCGGGCGCCGGTGGCGGCACGCAGCGCAGCTTCTGGCACCTGGAGGCGCCCGCCGACAGCGAGCGAACCTGGCTCGTTTCGCCTTCGGGCGATCGAACCTTCTTGCTCGGCGTCAACACGACGATGCGCGAAAAGTACTGCGACGGCATGCTCGACTACATCCGGCGGATCGAGCCGACCGATGCCGCCAACATCGAGTGGGCACGGGTATCCGACGGCGAGAGCGGCGGTCACGTCGTCGAGAACCCGTTCTGCTTCAACAGCGTGGGCGCGTTCAGCGACATCAACGATTTCGACGATACGGGTGGCGATTCGTACATGATTCGACCCGCCGAGCAGGGCGGCGCCGGCGCACCCTTCAGCGTCGTCTTGAATGTCGGGCCGAGCGGACCTGATCGAGCCCTCAAGAACGAAGCGGGAACCGTGCTCGAGAGCGGTGTTGCGGGCGTCTCGATCGGCGACCCCTTCAACCCGGCGTTCGCCGCCGACATCGATGCGATGGTCTCTGCCGACGTCGAGCCGCGAAAGGATCAGCCGGGCCTCGTCATGTGGTTCGCCGGCAACGAGATCGGCGTCTTCGATCGTGCCGGCAAAGGCGACGGGGTCCGAGATTTTCGACGATGGATATGGTCCGACTGCCCCGCCGGCTCGACGGTCGAGACACCGGCCTGCGCACCGCATGCGCTCGCCGCGTTTCTCGAGGAGAGGTACACGACGCTCGCGGCGCTCAACGTCGCTTGGGGATCGAGCTATCCGGGCGATGACTTCACCACCATCGTCGACGTTGGGCCGCGACCCGTTCCATATGTCCACGACTGCTCGCAGACGTGTCGAGAGGACTTGCAGCGCTTCGTACACGATCGGCTCCTGCGCACATGGGTCGACGTGATCACGACGCGAGTCCGCGCCGCCGATCCGAACCACCTTCTCTCGTCTCCGCGATTGGCCCTCGGGACCTCGGCGGCGTTCCGCTTCTGGACACCGGCGAGCGAGCCGGGGAGCGACGTGTGGTTCGACGATCCGACTGTGTCGCTGCCGACGAACAGCGCTGACATTCGCTACGACCCGCTCGATCTCCTTGCGCGCAATGGTGACGCGGGCTTCGACCTGGTCAGCGTCAATGTCTATACGGCCGAGCCCGAGTTCGAGGCGCCCTGGTTCGCCAATGGCGTGCACAAGCTCCAGGAGGCGGTCTCCGGTCCACTCTACGTTAGCGAGTTCAGTGTTCGTGCGCGCATCGCGGGATGGAGCAACAAGGGCGGAGCGCCGTCGTTCGTGCCGGACGACGACGCGACCGACGATCAGATCCAGCGGGGCGCACGCTACCGGACCCAGGTCGAGCAGTTCATCTCGTTCCGCGACATCGTCGGCGCATCATGGCACGCTTGGAGTGATCGCTACGCGTCCGAGGATCCCGACCATCAAATCGACATGGGGATCGTGCAGTGCGATGACCCCGCCCGAGGCTTCGAGGCCGGCAAGCGTTGGAGCGAGCTCGCCCAGCGTGTCGCCGAGATCAACTGCACGATCGACGAGCGTATCGCGGCATCGACCGGCCTTTGATTGGGGTGTCTGCCGGCTCTCGCTCTATGGCTGCCACCGAGCCCAGCGCTCCCAGCGCACCCGAACGGGTCAGCCGGCCCGGACCGTCCGTCCGCGTTGACCGAGTGACAAATTTGTCATCCGACTATCAGGCGATTCCCAATGTCGCGCACAGGTGGTGCGTGTTACGAGCGCCCCATGCAGAACGAGCTTCGTGTGCTCCTCACGTTCGGGATCTCGATGGGCGCTCTCGCGTGCGGTGGAAAGCCGGATGGCGCCGCTGGCAGCGCGACGGCGGGCGCGTCCGCTAAAGCGCCGGCGGGCTCTGCGTCAGCGGCGGCCAAGGACGCGAAGCTCAAGCACGTGCAGGCCGAGTGCACCTTCGAGCTCGATCCGCCCGAGGAGCTGAAGCAGGGCGACGCGGATGGCATGAGCACCACCTTCAAAGGAAAGACCGTGTGGTTCACCGGCTTCGCGGGAAGCGCGATCTACGGCCTGGAGTCGCTCACGAAGATGCTCACTGTGAAGGACGCCCCGCCCCCTTTCCACGCCGCGACGGCCAACGGCATCAACCTCGTCATCGGCGCAAAGCCGTCGGCCCCGCCGGAGAACGCCGTGATGGGTCACGGGGAAGAGGAGAAGCTCACGGGCGATCGCGCGACCGGCTGCTCGTTCCTTTGTGGCGGCACCAAAGAGCGCGAGGCCGAGGTCGTCGCGATGTGCAAGAGCGTGCGCATCAAGGTCGACATGTCGAAGGTGAAATGACCGGGATCAGTTGGCGATGGTGATCGTCGCGTCGAGCGGCCAACGCTCCCAGCGGCTCATTCGTCGGGGAGCTCGGCACAGACTGCGGAGGCTTGAAGGTAGGCGTTGCAGTCCGCGTCCGCGGTGCACGCATCGTAACTGGCCTGGAAGCACGCCTCGTCGCCGGTCAGCTGCTCGTAGCAAGCGTCGCAGGCGGGGTCTTCGACGTCGTTGGTGCACGCGTTCGCGCACTCGGCTTCGCAGGGCGCGCCGGCGTCGCAGGCGCAGGCCATGCCCTCGAACTCCCAGTACGCATCGCAGCCGGCGGTGTTCGCCTCGCACGCGCACGCATCACACTCCTCGTACGTGGCCATCGATCCGCAGTCACCGCCGCCGGAGGTCGCTCCGCTGCCGGTCGTGCTCTCGCTGCCGCTCGTACCGTTGCCGCTCGTCTTGCCGGCGCCGCCCGCCTTGGTGGAGCTCGTGCCGTCACCATCGCCGTCGCTGCCGGCTTCGTAGCTGCCCCCTCCTCCTCCGGTCCCTTCTTCTGGCGCGATGCACCCGAGGAAAAGAACGGGGACGAGGAGCAAGCAGCCGCCCAATGCGAATGAGGGTTTCATCATGACGATGGCGCCCAGCAACGCGTGTGCCGGTGGCCGCACCGCGAAAATGCCGCGATTGTCGCCTGCTACGGGGAGGCGGCGGGGTGATGGCTCGGGCATGCAGTGCATGCTCGAGCACGCACCCGTCTGCTCGGGGCAGTCGCCGCCGCCCTCGATCTCGCCTCGAAATCCCGGCCGTGGCGGCGAGGCCGAGACCGGCACGCAGCGTGCTGTGCGTCGCCTCCATGCTGGAACCCGCACCGCTGCTTCTCGTTCTGCTCGCTTCGACGGCCGGCGGCTTGGCGGAGAGGTCCGCGGACCTCGCCCGGCCGCGACCGTCTCGCTACGAGCCCGACTCGAGCGAGCCGGTATCGTTGCCATCCATCACGCCCGAGATGGCCGCCGGAGCCGTTCCCGCCCTCTTCGATGCGACGCGCGCGCTGGATCCGGAGACCGTGTTCGCCGACTACCTCGTCCTCTTCGCACACGCCGACGGCGAGGGCTGCCCCGAGCGCGACGCCTACGCGAACGGCGCGGACACGACGGTGTTCTGGTACAGCGACGGCTGCTCGACGTCCGACGGCACGTGGTTCAACGGTTCGGGATTTCACGCCGTTGCCGAGACCACAGAAAATGACGGAACCGTCACTCGTGTGGTGTCGTTCGGGGACGGCGGGGCCTTCTTCGAGATCGTCGCCCCCGACGGGAAGCTGATGAGAGGCTCGCCGAGCATCGAGCTCATCGAGACTCGCTCGCCGGACGGGTCGAAGGAGTTCGAAGCGTACGCTGCCGGCGAGCTGGAGTCCGATGAGGCCACGGCGATCGAGAACGCGTGGCTCCGCGGCGAAGTACAAGGGAGCTTCGGCCTCTACGGCTATGAAGACGCGGTCGGCTACCGATCCCTCACCTACTACGGCCTCGCCCTACGGGCCGAGACGGTACGGGGCATCTTCGCGTTTTCGTTCTCCGAGGTGGGCATCGACAACGCCGAAGGGTGCGCGCTTCGGACCGGTACGATCTCGATGCGCGACGGAGCAGGCAGCTGGCACGACGCCTTCTTCGGTGCTCCGGAGGACGAGTCAGCCGGCGATCGATGCGACGCATGCGCGACGCTCTCGCACGCCGGGACGGATCTCGGCACGTTCTGCGCGCCGGACGCGGCCTTCGACGGGCTCCTCGCCTGGGGGGTGGCGCCGTGGTGATCAGGCCGTCGGTGGTGCTGTTGGGGGCTCTCGGTGTTCTGGCGTGCACGCCCGACGAACCGGTGCAAGAGGGCGGGCTCACGCCGCGCGACGTGCTGGTACGAGCGAGCCTCGACATCCGCGGCGTGCGGCCCGAAGTGTCGGAGCTCGAGGCCGTGCGGCGCGACGCTGCCCGTCTCGATGGCGAGGTACTCGGCTTCGTCGACGACCCGCGCTTCGGAATCGGCGTAGCGGGTGTGTTCGCGGACGCGCTTCGGACGCGTCGCGACGCATTCCAATTCGACGCCTACGCGTACGGGCTGGACGAGGAGCGCGATCCGGAGCTGCAGCACGCGATCGCCGAAGAGGTCCCCGCGCTCTTCGCGTATGTGGCGAACGCCGACCTGGCGTTTTCGGAGATCCTCACCGCCGACTACACGATCGTCGCGCCGATCCTGCTCGAGGTGTGGCCGCTCGAAGCGCTCGACCCGCAGCCCGACGGCCTGCCCGAGGGAACCGTCATGGCGCGCTACACCGACGGGCGACCGGCCGCGGGAATCCTGTCGATGAGCTCGCTCTGGTGGCGTCATGCTTCGACCGTCGACAACGCCAACCGGGGGCGAACCAACGCCGTCACCCGCGCCCTCCTCTGCGAGGACTACCTCGATCGTCCAATCGACTTTCCTCGCGACATCGATCTCACCGACGAAGAGGCCATCGGTACGGCGATCCGAACGAACGAGGGGTGCACGGCGTGCCACGCGACGCTCGATCCCTTCGCGAGCCACCTCTGGGGCTTCATGCAACGGGCCGAGGATGCTCGCGCGTGGGGCCGGTACCATCCCGAAGGCGAGCTCGATTGGAAGTCGGCGTCGGGCGCGAGCCCTGCCTACTTCGGCGAGCCCACGAACGGCAGGCTCGACACGTTGGCGGTGAAGATGGCGGGTGACGAGCGCTTCGTGTCCTGCGCCGTCTCGCGCGTGTACGAGCGCCTCCTCGGCCGTCCCGTCGCGCTCGCGGACGAAGGCCAGATTGCCGCGCATCGCGAGGCGTTCCTTCGCTCGGGGCTCTCGCTCAAGGCGCTCTATCGGAGCGTGCTCTCGGATCCTGCGTACCGCGGCGTCCGAATGGAGAGCGCTTTCGGCGGCGTGCCCGAGCCGGTCACGAGGAAGCTCGCATCGCCGGAGCTCCTCACGTCACAAGCTCGCGATCTGTCGGGCTTCAGCCTCCGCGTCGACGGTCGCGATGCCACCGCGATCGACGACGGCCTCCGCGCGCTGGCAGGAGGAAGCGATCGCGGCGCGGACCGCACTCCGTCGCTCGGTCACGCCCTCGTGCACCGGCGTCTGGCCGAAGCCTCGGCGCGTGCGCTTGCCCGGGGAGACGCGCCCGATTCGCGGATCGGAGCGATCCTCGGCGACGCTCCGTCGGAACGTCCGAGCCGAGAGACCATCGCCAGGCTCGTGGTCGAGGTTCGGTCGCGCCCATTCGCTCCTGACTCCGGCGACGCTCGTGCGCTCGCCGATGTGTGGGACGCAACGGAACGCGCGACCGGCGATCCCGAGGAAGCGACCGCTGCCCTGCTCACCGCGCTCTTCGCCGACCCCGATCTCGCCCTCTACTAGAAACGAGGCTCGTCATGGGACACGTCAAACGACTCTCACGCCGCGCATTCGGGCTCGGCGCGCTGGGTGCGCCGCTCGGCGCGCTCGCTCTCGGTGCCGCGGAGCGTTCGGCCCGCCGCCTCCTCGTGGTGCACGCCGAAGGCGGATGGGACCCACTCGCCGTCTTCGCGCCGATGTTCGACGCGCCGAACATCCAGATGGAAGAAGGCGCCGCGCCGCTGACCGTCGGGAGCTTCACCCTCGTCGATGGTCCCGAGCGACCGAGCGTCGCCGAGTTCTTTCGGACCTGGGGCGACCGCACCCTCTTGATCAACGGCCTCTCCACGAGGAGCGTGAACCACGAGGTCTGCCAGGCCGTCGCGCTCACCGGGACACCCAGCGACGGCAGCGCCGATTGGGGGACGCTCCTCGCGCTCGGCGCTGGCGATCGGTACTACCTGCCGCACCTCGTGCTGAGCGGTCCGGCGTTTCCGGGCGGGCACACCACGGTCGTCGCCCACGCTCGGGGCAGGGTGCGCGAAGCGGTGGAAGGCTCGGTCTCCGAGATCGCCGATCCGTCGGTCCCGCGAGCGAGCGATGAGGCGAGCGCGATCGTCGACGGCTACCTCGCGTCGCGCGTCGCGACAGAGGCACGGCGTCCGGGCGCCGGCGATCTCGGGACGGCCTACGAGGTCGCCGAAGAGCGTTCCCGACAGCTCGTCTCGGTGCGCGACCTGGTCAAGTTTCCGAGGGCCGAGAGCGTGCGCGCCGCCTCTGACGTCGCGATTCAGGCCCTCGCCGACGGCCTTTGCCGCGTCGCGACCGTCGGCACCGATTTCGTCTGGGACACCCACGGCGACAACGCACCGCAAGCGCTGCTCTTCGAGGAGCTCTTCTCGGACCTGAGCCACATCCTCGCGGGACTCGAGAGCTCGGTGACCGCCGACGGCGCCCTGCTCGCCGACATCACCGACGTGCTCGTCATCTCCGAGATGGGAAGGACGCCGGCCTTCAACGCCACCGGCGGGCGCGACCACTGGCCGTTCACGAGCGCGCTCGTGATCGGCACCGGGATCCGGGGCGGTCGGGCGATCGGCGGCTATACCAGCGGGTACACCGGCATCGGCGTCGATCCTGCTTCGGGCGATCTCGATCCGGACCGTCCCGGGATCGATGCACGCGCGTTCGGAGCTACCCTGCTCGCGCTCGGAGGCGTCGATCCCGCGGAGCACATGACCTCCCCCGAGATCATCGAGGGGGTGCTCGCGTGAGGCCGCTCGCCGGCTGGTGGCCAATCGCCCTCTTCCTCGTCGCTCTCGGCGGTTGCGCCATCGACGATGAGCTGGACGAGACGGAAGAAGTTGGACAAGCGGATGCGACGTCGTGTGCCGACGCACCCACGATCACCTGGGAGACGTTCGGCGAAGGTTTCGTCACGACGCACTGCCAAGGCTGTCACGCTTCGCTGTCGCCCGACCGGCGCGACGCACCCGACAATGTCGTCTTCGACGAGGAGGCAGACGTCCTCAGGATGAAGACAGCGATCCTCGAGTCTGCTGGGACCGACCAGCCCACGATGCCTCCTACCGGAGGCACGAGCGAAGAGGAGCGGCTCAAGCTCCGCATTTGGCTCCGCTGCTTCGCCGACTGAGCTCCACCTCTGCTAGAGGCGCATCACGAAGACGTCGTCGTTGGCGCCGGCGTTGAACGTTTGCCCGCGGATCGTGACTTCTTCGCGGAACGTTCCCGCGACGTACACCGCTCCATCGTCACCGACCACGATCGAGTTGCCCCAGTCCTCGCCCGTGCCGCCGAAGCTGAGGAAGTCGACGAGCTGGCCGTCGGGACCGAAGGTCGCGACGAAGACGTCCGTCTGGCCGGCCGACGCCAGCTCGGGCCCGCTGCCCTCGAACCCGCCGGTCACGTAGACGCGTCCGTCCGGAGCCGGAGCGACCGCGGAAGGGTAGAGCTCGACTCCGGCGGGCCCGTACGTGCCCACCCAGCTCGTCCGAGGATCGAACTCCGTCGCCTCTTCGGTCGTCGCTCGAGCGACGAGCAGCGCTCCCGGATTTGTCATGACGACGGTGTCGGTGCTCGCTCCCTGCACCGCCGGCAGCAAGCAGGACTCGTAGCAAGTACCGGCAAGGAAGAGCGCGGGCCCCGGTCCGTAAGCGAGCGCCGGCAGGCTCGTGAGCTCGTTGGACTCGAACTCCGAGAGCAGCTCCGGGAAGTACCAGCTTGCGCTGATCTGTGCGAGACCGAGTGGGTCCTCGCGGAGCAAGTCGTCGGCGTCGAACGCCATGCAGCTCGCTGTGAGGACGCCGTTCGGATCGACGGCGACGCTCTGACAGGTGCCGGAGCTGCCGTCGGGTCGAGCTGCCACGACGCTCGCGATCCGACCGTCACCCTCGTACATCGCGACGAAGCCTTGCTCGGGAAAGTCGGCCTCGGCGGTCGATGGGACGGTGAGAACTTGGGCGTCGCCTTCGACGTTCACGCCGAACTCGACGACCGTGCTT
Source organism: Polyangiaceae bacterium (assembly GCA_041940405.1). Classification (GTDB taxonomy): domain Bacteria; phylum Myxococcota_A; class Polyangia; order Polyangiales; family Polyangiaceae; genus Xiheicaenibacterium. Next base: position 55,243 of record JBGTSH010000008.1, on the reverse strand, counting down.
GCGGCGTCGAACGAGCCCACGCCGCCGGAGATGACGACGCGGCCGAGCGAGCCGTCTTCGGAGATCGCGCTCGTGTAGAGGTACCCCGACGTCGCCGTCACGACGTTGGCCCACGGGCGCACACCGCGCCGGGCGACGACCATCCCCGGTCCGGTCAGGTCGACGCCGTCGATCGTCAAGGTCGAGTCGATGCTTCCGGCCAAGAGGATGTCCTCACTGCCGTAGCGAGCCAGCGCATGGAGCTCGTCGTACCCCGCGCCTCCGAACGGCTCGACGGATTCGACGCGACCTCGCGCCGGCTCGAGCCGCGCTAGATAGAAGTCTCCGAGGCCGGCGCTCTGGAGCTGGCTGCCGCCGACGCTCGTCTGATCGACGAAGGATACGCCGAGGTGGAGATGCCCGGCCCGGTCCAGTGCGAGCAGCGGCTCGGTGTCGGAGAACGGGCCGCCGAAGACGGAGAGCCACGGCGCAACACACTGATCGCTCTGCTTGCCGGCTTCTGTCACGTAGCGCCGCCCCGTGGGGCAGGCGGAATCGGGATGGCTGCAGAAGCCATCGAGCTCACACAACCCCGCATCCTGATCGGCACGGCACTGCTCGTCGCTCTTGCAGGCGTACGACTCGGGCACGCCGGTACAGGCCGCGAAGAGAGCGATGCCCGCGAGGAGACCGATGGCCGCGAGCTTCGCGAGCGCGGTCATCAAAAGCTCCCTCGGATCCCCGCTCGACCCGGGCCGATGAAGAGCGCGGTCGACGAGTCGGCTCGTTCCGCCACGACGACGGCGCGAGCGATGGAGCCGGTGAGCAGCGCGGCTCCGACGCCGATCGAGACGCCTCCGGCAATCCGCCAAGCTTCGCTCTCGGGACCGGCGTCTCGAAACTCCCCGAGCGTCGGCGCGGTCTCGGCATCACGGGCGGTCTTCTCGCCGATGCCCAGCGCGACGGCACCGAACACGACGGTGACCGAGCCGCCGGTGAGGAGCGCGATGAACGCGCCGTCCTTCGCCCAGGACGACTTCGTCGAGTCCCCTTCGGTGCTCGCATCCGCGGCGGGCGGCGGTGCAGCAGGTGGCGGGACGGTGGGGGGCGGCTCGGGCTTCGGTTCCGGCGGCTTGGCTGCCGGCTCGCACCGCGTGCGGTTCATACGCGCGAGCTTGGCCTCTCGCTCGGGAGGTTTCGATGCGAGAAACGCCGTGTACGCGTCGTTCGCTTCCTTGCAGCGGCCGGCGCGACGTTCGGATTGGCCGAGCGCGTAGTAGAAGTCGGGGTGCGGCTCGAGGGCGAGCCCCTCGCGAAGCGCCTTGGAGGCTTCGTCGTACGAGCCCTTCTCGTACAGCTCGAGCCCGCGATCGAGGAGCTTCTTCGCGGCGGGCGTCATCTTGGGCCCGGCGGCGTACGCCTCACCCGCGGTGAGCAGGAAAACCGCGGCGAGGATGGCTGGAAGGAGGCGAGCCACGCCCGATCATCGTAGACCCAAACCACGCGGCCTGGACATTGTGAGCCGCAAAGGGCTCAGCGCGGAAGCGGCGCGTCCGGATCGATCGGCTCGCCTCGCCGGTGCCCGGCCGCAGGCGCCGTGCGCGGGGCGCCCTGGGGAGAGGGAGCGCTCGACGAGGACGAGCTCGTCGCGGCGCGTGCATCGAGCGCGGGACTCGAAGGGCTCGTGGTGCCGGCACCCGTCTCGCCGACCGAGAAGCCTGTTGATGCAGACGGTATCGTCATGGTCGCAGTCGATCGGGATGTCGGCTCGCTCTCGGCCGCGGGGGGGACACGCGCGATTGCATGGATGGCGTATCCCGCCACCGCGCCGACGGTGACCGCGGCCGCGCCGCCGATCCAGAGCGTGGACCGGCGCGGGAGTGGTCGTGCGGGGAGCGCTTCATCTGCAACGACTTCGGCCGTTACCGCTCTCGTCGCGGCCGGCGTCGCGACACGTACGGCCGAAGGCGGTGGGGCGGGGCGCGGCGTTCCGACACCGAAGAGGTCGGCGAGGTGGCCGGCGAGCGCGAACGGCGACAGATCGAGCGACTCGCCCCTAGCCGCTGCATGGAGCGCGGCCGCCAGCGAGGCGGCTGTTTGGGGCCGGCGGCTCGGGTCTTTCTCGAGCGCAGAGAGCAACACCGCTTCGATCGACGGAGCGAGACACGGTCGAATCGTCGAAATTGGCGGTGGCGGCCGCTCCACGATGGCCTTGCGAAGGTCGAAGTCGTCGGTGCCTCGGTGAGGCAGCGAGCCGGTCAAGAGCTCGTAGAGCGTCACGCCGAGAGAGAAGACGTCGCTTCGGGCGTCGACAGGCGTGCCGCGGCATTGCTCGGGGGACATGTACGGGAGCTTGCCGCGCACCATGCCCGTCTCGGTCTGGTGCTCTTTGATCGTCGAGCGTGCGATCCCGAAGTCGATCACCTTGACCCCGCCGTCCCCGGTACAGAAGAGGTTCGCCGGTGAGATGTCGCGATGAACGATGCCGAGCGGTGCGCCGTCGTCGCCTGTCTTCTTGTGCGCGTAGTCCAGCGCCGCGCAGGCCCCCATCGCGATCGCGAGCGCTGCTTCGACCGGTACGCCAGGGCCGGAGGCCGACTTCTTGGCGCGCGTGATCACCCGCCGCCCATCCCAGCCCGAGAGGTACTCCATGACCAGGTACACGGCGCCCTCGTGGAGGACGACGTCGACCACCTGCACGATGTTCGGATGGTCGAGGGTCGCGAGCGTCCTCGCCTCGTCGAGGAGCATTCGCACGTACGCAGCCTCACTCGCCAGCTCGGGACGCAAGCGCTTGAGGACGACGCGCTTTCGAAATCCTCCTGCACCGGTCGCGTGGGCGAGCACGATCTGCCCCATGCCGCCTTCGGCGAGCGGCGCGACGACCTCGTAGCGACCGACCACGTCGGGGATCTCGTCGCGCGCAGGGGCTGCCACTTACTCCCCCTCGGCGGAGAGGCCGTAGCGCTTGAGGAGCTCACGCAGGTGGTTGCGGTCCATCCTGGCCGCGCGCGCCGCGCGCGAGAGGTTCCCTTGGTTCTTGCGACAGAGCTCGGCCAGGTACGCCCGCTCCCAAGCGCCCATCGCTCGCTCCTTTGCCGCGCGGAACGACGTCGTGAAGTCTTGCTCGGCCACTGCCAGCGAGGGGTGGACGCCGCGCTCCGCCGTGGTCGCCAAATCCTCCCCCTCGGCGAGATCGCCGAGGAGGATCGCGCGCTCGACGGCGCCTCGCAGCTCGCGAACGTTGCCGGGCCACGTGCGTCGCGAGAACGATTTGACCACCTCTTCGGCCAGCGGCGGATCTTGGGGACCGGCCATCTGCTGAAAGAAGTGGCCGACGTACACCGGCACGTCCTCGGGCCGCTCACGCAGCGGTGGAATGCGGAGCGACACGACGTTGAGCCGGTAGAACAAGTCGCCGCGGAACGTGCCGCGGTTGACCTCGCGCTTCAGATCCCGATTCGTCGCGGCGAGGATGCGCACGTCGAGCCGGATCGGCTGGGTCCCCCCGACGCGCTTGATCTCACGGGCCTCGAGCGCGCGGAGGAGCTTCGGTTGGAGGTCGAGCGGGAGCTCGCCGATCTCGTCGAGGAGCACGGTCCCTCCGGCCGCGGCCTCGAACGCGCCGACGCGCGTCGAGACGGCACCGGTGAAGGCGCCGCGCTCGTGCCCGAAGAGCTCGCTCTCGACGAGGCTCGGTGCGATCGCCCCACAGTCGACGACGACGAACGGCCGGCCTTGCCGCTTGCTCTCCGAGTGGATGGCCTCGGCGAGGAGGCTCTTGCCGGTTCCGGTCTCGCCTTCGATCAGCACCGTCGAGTCCGACGCGGCGAGACGCGGCACGATCCCGAAGATCCTGCGCATCGCCTTGCTCTGACCGAGCAGCGTCCCGTATTGGCTCACCGGCGAGAGCGGCTCGCGAATCGGCTCTGCCTCGACCTCCAGGCGAAGGGTCGAGATCCCGACCCCGAGCGTCCCGCCCGGCTTGAGGAACGCACGCTCGATTCGAACCGAGCCGAGCGTGGTGCCGTTGCTGCTCCCCAGATCGGTCACCAAGAACCCGCGCGGCAGCGCAGTGATCGAGAGGTGCTGCCGGCTCACCGCCGGGTCGGTCAGGATGAGGTCGTTGCCTTGCGCCGTCCCGACGAGGAGCTCGTCCCGCGCGGCGGTAGCGCTTCTTCCCGCGTCAGGTCCTTCTTTGACCTCGACGCGAAAGCGCTGGACGACGTACTCGCGTACGTCGGCCTCGAGGAGCTTGGTGCTCTCGTCGCGCTCGCCGCTACCGGACACGCGACAAGGCTAGCACCCCCTCACTTCATGATCGTGCGCTCGAACAGGACCGATCCGTCGGTGCCGATGAACTGGCCGGTGAACGTGTTGCCGTCGATCACGACGTAGAGGAAGCCGAGCGCTTCGGACTCGAAGTAGGTCGGGTTGTCACCCTCGAGCTCGGTCGACGCGGCGCCGGCACCGGAGACGATGAGCTCGGTCCCGTTGCACTGGCCCTGGAGCCACTGCATGTCGTGGTCGTGGCCGCAAATGTAGACGTCGGCGTTGCCGCAGACGACGTCGTCCATGATGTCCTTGAAGTTCGCGCCGTTTGCGATCGGCACGAAAGGAAGCCCCTCGTACTCACCTGCGTTGCCGTGCGGCCCGTTCGAAAGGTACGGGTGGTGGCCGAACGCGATCTTCCACGTGGCAGTCGACTGGCTGAACCAGGTCGGGAAATCGTCGTACTGATCGTCGTCCTGGTCGTACATCGCCATGTTCGTGTCGAGGACGAAGAAGTCGACGTGCTCTTGCGAGCGCATGTAGTACCTCGCCGGCATCTCCCACTTGCTCGAGATGTTCGTGTACTCGACCGAGTAGTCGCCCTTGTCGAACTCGTAGCCGGCGCCGTCGCCGCCGTAGTCGTGGTTGCCGAGCGCGACGTAAAACGGAAGGTTGATGTTCGCGTAGGGGACCTCGAACTTGGACTGCCACTGCGGGTCGTCGGTCCCCGAGACGCCGTCGTCGTAGATGTTGTCGCCGAGGAGCTGGACGAAGTCGCAGCCGTCTGCGGCGCACTTGGTCGCGATCGCATTCGCGACGTCGGTCTGACCCTGGTTGCCCTTGCCCGCGTCGCCGAACGCGACGAACCGCACGTACGGCCCTGGAGCGCTGCCGCCGGTGCCGGTGGACGCGCTGGCGCTCGTCGACTGCGAGCCCGAGGTCGACGCTGCGCTGTTGGACGTGCCGTTGCCATTGCCCGAAGTCTGCGGGCCTTGCGCGGTGGTGGGCCCCTTCGCGCCGGTGCTGGGGTTGTTGCCGCCGGCGCCGGTCGGCGCTTCACCATCGTCACTGCAGCTCGCGAGCGCGATGCCCGAGGCGAGCGCCGCCACACACGCCCAACGCAAGGAAAGCCCCAACTTCATGGTCTTTCGACGCTAGCCCGTTTGCGCGGCCGCGACGACACCAAAACCGTCACCGTCCGGGGACGCTCGGGGTGGCCGAACGGCCGGCGAGCTTGAGGATGCGCGTGTGCTCAGGCACCGAGCCGACGAAGCTCGCGCGGAGCGTCGGGTCCTGGATCTTTTCGGCCAGACGGTCGAGGCGCTCGCGTGCGAGGGTGGCGATGCTCTTCGCTGCCTCCATGTCGCCGCGCAGCCGGCACGCGCGGGCGTGGGTCAGGCGGATGAACATCTCGCACTCGTCGAACGCGCCGTCCGGCGAAAGCCCCGCGGCCGCTTGCTCGGCAAGCGTGTGCGCCTCGGAGACCCCGCCCCGGGCGAGGAGCACGTGCGCGAGGTCGGCCTTTCCGGGGAGGAGCATGCTCGGTCGATCGGCGCGCTCGAGCGCGGTCCTCGCGTGGCGCTCCGCGACGTCCAGCTGGCCCAGGCCTACGAGCGCTCGAGAGAGGTAGCGGAGGGAGCCCGCGTAGAGACGAACGTCGCGCGTCTCGAGCGGCGCGAGGATCGCCTCGAGGACGTCGCGCGCCTCGGCGAAGCGGCCCATCTGCATCAATGCGAAGCCGATGTTGTGACGCAGGTAGTGCACCGTGGTCATGCCGTGATCGACGGCGCGCGTGACGCATGCCTCGAGGGTCGCGAGCGCGGCGTCGTACCGGCCGAGGATCGCTTCGGCATAGCCGGCCGTGCCGCGCACCTCGACGGCCCTGCGCCAATCGTTGAGCGCCTCGAAGCGCTCGGCAGCTTCATAACGGAGGGTTCGATACGAGCCGAGATCGCCCCTGCCCAGCGCAAGCCCGCCGCGTCCCAGCGCGACGTACGCATGCGCCGACGTGCCTTCGGGGAGCGACGCGACGTAGGTCTCGAGGCGCGCCAGGATCGGCTCGGCAGTTTCGCCGTGGCCCGAGATGCCCATGCTGTTGACGGCGCCGCCCAGCGCATGGGCCGCGGTGCTCCGCGCTTCGGGCGCGGGCTCGACGAGCGAGATGCGCGTCGCGTGCTGATAGAAGCCGGCGATGTCTCGGCTCCGCATCGACGAAAGAATCAGGACGTGCGCGGCGATGAACCAGAGCACGCCGCCGGCGGGCAAGAGCTCCATCGCCGCGGTCGCGTGAGCTTTGCCGCTCGCCCAGTCCCAGCGCATCTCGTCGACCTCGGCGAGCAGCACGAGCGCAGCGCCTTTGGCGAGCGGCGATCCGTCGCACGCGAGCGCGCGCTCGGCCCACCTTTGCGCGCTCGTCAGATCGTGCGTCTCGAGCGCCCAGCGTCCGGCGCGCAGGTACCAGGGAGCAGCGCGAGCCTTGTCGCCGCCCGCCTCGAAATGGAACGCGATCTCGAGCGGCTCGAGACCCGGCGCTCTCTCGAGCAGCTCGGCGGCGCGCACATGCGCGCGTGCGAGATCTTGGTCGGGGATCGAGGCGTATGCCGCTTCGCGCAGGATCGCCGACTGAAACGCGTAGCGAGCGTCTCCCGAGGCGTCGTCTTCCTTGCGAAGCACGTTGGCGCCGCAGAGGCCGAGGAGCGCATCGTCGTGGCGCTCGCCACCGAGCAGCGCCGCGAGGCCGCTCGTGGAGAAGCGCACGCCGAAGATGCTCGCAGCGCGGAGGATTCGCCTGTCGCGCTCGCCCAGACGATCGAGGCGGCTCTGCGCGAGCGCGAGCGCGGTCTCGGGAAGATCGCGCGCGCCGCCCTCTTTCGCGGCGTACGCGAGCTCGCGCAAGAAGAGCGGGTTGCCACCCCCGAGCGCAACGAGCCGCTCGATCGCTTCCTCAGACCAGCCGGGGCCGAGGATCGACGCGACCAGATCCGTACAAGCCTTCGGCCCGAGCGCGCGAAGCTGAATTGTCGTCGTCGGTCGATCCGCGAAGAGCTTCGGAAAACGATCGAGGGTCTCGGGCCTGCCGGCCCCAATCACCAGCACCGGGAAGCCCGCACACGCACCGATGAAGCGGTCGACGAGCGTGACGGATGCTTCATCCGCCCAATGGATCTGCTCCAGACAGAAGACGACGGGGCCGCTCGCCGCGATGGCCCGCAGCACGAGCTCGACCGCACGGGCGAGCTGATCGCTCATCAGGCGCGGCTCCGCGCGCGCCGCCCGCACCGGAGCGCTGGGAGCCTCGCGGCGATGATCGAGGAGCAGCTCGGACAGGAAGTCGGCGGTCGTGTCCACGAGGCTCGGCGCGACGAGGTCGGCGACCGCGGCACGAACCGCGGCCTCGCTCACGGCCGGGTCGCTCCTTCTGCGGAGCGAGAAGTGCCGCCGCAGCATCGAGCGCACGAGGCCGAGCGACGCCGTGCGTTCGCCGTTCTCGGCGCTGCCGACGAGGATCGTCGGCGGCTCTCTCGCAGCCGCCATCCGAGCGCGCGCCTCGGCCACGACGCGGGACTTGCCTGCGCCGGCGGCTCCAAGGACCAGCACGACTTCGGCAGCGCCATCCGACGTCACGTGGCGAAGCGCGTCCACGAGGGCGGAGACCTCGCGCTCGCGACCGAAGAGATCGCTCGCCAAGCGCAGGCTCTGGGGCTCGGCCGGGCCGTCGCCGGCGATCACGAAGGCGCGCGCAGAAGGAAGGTCGGCCGACGTGGCCGGCTCGCAGATCATCGCGCCGCGGAGAAGGCGGCGCGTGGCGTCGTCGACGAGGACGGCGCCCGGCTTCGCCAGCGCCGAGAAGCTCGTCGCGCGCCCGAGGGCCTCGTCGAAACGGCCACCTTCGGTCGACATGCGCGTCGAGAGGACGATCGGCGTGGCCGCCGGCCACCGTCCGACGAGCGCCGTCCCGACGAGCGTCGCCGACTGCGCCGCGTCGGTCGGCGAGTCGGCCGAGCCGAAGACGATCAGCACCACGCCGTCAGGCGACTCGTACACCTGAGCCGAGTGCTGCTTCGCCTGCTCCGAGATCGTGACGGCTGCCTCGTGCGGAACGGGACCGCGGACGAGGAGCACGCTCGCGAACCGCCGCTCGCTCTCGGTGATGGCGGCGCGGCTGCGCACGCTCTTGGGAGCTCCGCCGCTCTTCGCACGAAGCCCCGACAGCTCCCGGACGACCTGCGCCATGCTCGAGGTACGGTTCGCGGCCCGCTTCTCCAGCATCTTCTCGAGGACGTCGGCGAGGTCTTCGCCGGCGTCGTCGTGGACTCTATCGGCGCGCGGGGCCGTTTCGAGCGCGAGCTTGAGGAGCCACTCGGCGGGTGAATCGGCCTCGAAGGGCAGCCGCCCGGTCGTGCACTGAAAGACGACGCACCCGAGCGAGAAGATGTCGGTTCGATGATCGACGGCGGCATCCCCGCGCACCTGCTCCGGCGACATGTACCCGGCTGTGCCGAGCAGCGCGCCGGTGTTGGTCATCGCCGTATGGGCCGAGCTTCGAGCGATGCCGAAGTCGAGGAGCTTGGGGCGGCCGACATCGGCGTCGACGAGCAGCACGTTGCTCGGCTTGAGGTCCCGGTGAATGACGCCGCGGTCATGAATGCGCCCGAGCGTCTCCGCGAGCGCGATCCCCAGGGCGATCGCGCTTTGTCGATCCAGCGGCGCGCGCCTGAGCCGGTCGGAGAGCGTCTCGCCTTCGAGCCACTCCATCGCCAGGTACTGCCCCGCCTGGGGATCGCGGCCGTGCGCAACGTGCCGAACGACGCGCGGATCGTCGATGTCGGCGAGGATCGAGATCTCGCGCTCGAAGCGCTTCTCGAAGAGCGCCCCGCCGGCGTGCGGGAGCTTGAGCGCTACCGTGGACCCGTCGCTGGTGTCGGTGGCCTTGTACACGACGCTGCCGCCACCCGCTCCGGCGCGGGCGTCGATGCGGAACCGCGAGCCGATGATTCGACCTATTTCAGCCACGGAAGCCAGCGCTCAACATTACTTCGCAGAGCGCCGCCCCTCCAAGAGATGACGCCGGCGTGCCGTCTGCTAAAAACGCCTCGTGTCCACGTTCGGTTGGATCAGCCTCGCGGCATGGGCGAGCGTCGTGGCGCTCGCTGCCCTCGTTCGCGGTCGCCTGTACGCGATCTTCGCGACCGTTTTGTTGGGCATTCATACCTCGGTCTCCGTCGCGCTCTGGCCGGCATTCGAGGTCGTCTGGCCCGTGTACGCCTACCTGCAGGCGGCGGTGTACGTGCACTTCGCGTCGCTCGTCTGGGCTCGCCTCAGGCCGCGCCCGTACCGCCTCCTCGTGAGTCTGCCCGGCTCCTTCTTTCTCGCGGGTACGTTCTTGGCGTTCCCGTGGGCCATCGCCGCAGCGTTCGGGCTTTCGCCTGTCGGTGTCTGGCTGCCGTACGTCGTGGCTGCGTTCGGCCTCTACCAGAGCGTGCGCCACGAACCGGAAGAGATCGACATCACGCTCGACGGCCGAACCGTCGAGACGCTGCGCCGCCATCCGCGCGGTGACGGCCGCGTCGAGCGGCCGCTCCGCCTCATTCAGATCACCGATCCGCACCTAGGCCCGTTCATGTCCGAGAGCCGGCTGCGCCTCTTGGCCGAACGCGCCGCCGAGCGCAATCCCGACCTGGTGCTCCTCACCGGCGACTTCGTCACGATGGAGTCGCATCGCGCCGAGGAAGCGCTCATCCGCGCGCTCGCGCCCTTGCGCAAGCTCGAGGGTCGCGTCTTTGCCTGCATGGGCAACCACGATCACGAAGCGCCGCGCATGGTCGCGCGTGCGCTCGAAGCGACCGGCGCACGCTTGCTCATCGATGAAGCGGCCGTCGTCGAGACGCCCGCCGGCAAGGTCGACGTGCTCGGTCTCGACTTCCACTTTCGGAATCGCAAAGAGCGCATCGCGGCGGCGTGCGCCAGGCACCCGCGCACCGAGGGAGCGTTCCGGCTCGTGCTGCTTCACGATCCGGGGGCGTACAAGCACGTGCCCGATGGGCACGCCGATCTGGTGCTCTCCGGCCACACGCACGGCGGTCAGCTGGGGCTCGTTTCGATCGGCCTGCCGCACACGATCGTCAGCGCGCTCACGTCGATCCCCGACCATGGCCTCTGGGCCCTCGGCTCGAGCCGCCTGTACGTACACCGCGGGACGAGCCACTACGGCTTTCCGCTCCGGATCGGCGTCCCGAGCGAAGAGAGCTTGCTCCGCGTGCACCACGTGCAGCGGAGCTCTCTGGGGTGATTCCAAATGGATGCCGAGCCGTCCGGACACTGGCACGGAGGAGGGCTCGATGTTCCTTCGACTCGCCTTTTTGAGTGCGCTTTCAGCGGCGTCGTTGGTCGCCGGGTGCGGCCGCTTCTGCACGTTGGTCGGTTGCGACACCTCCTTGACCGTGCGGACCACCACGCCGTTGCCGCGGAAGTACACGGTCGAGCTCTACGACCTCGGCGAGCTCACGACGGTGACCTGCGATCGCACCAACGGCGACTCGTTCGGCGTCACGACGGACGAGGATCTCTTCGTGACGTGCGTCGAGAGCGGCGTAATCATCTCGCACGACTTCCCGGTCCTCACCATCCGTTTCAAGGACGGTAGCGGAGCCTTGCTCGGCGAGGAGACGCTCGTCCCCGATTACGAGGAGCGATACCTGAACGGTGAAGACTGCGGTGTGACCTGCGTGCAGGCCATCGAAGAGGTCGACACCGTCGCGGGCCTCGAGACTTGATGAGACGGGCTGGCTCCACGAGCCTCTCGAGTCGAGCTCGTGCTCCGGCTGCCTCCAAGACGGCCCGGTGAGGTAGCGTGGCCGGTATGGGGAGCCGACGAAACCTCGCCTTGGGTGCGGTCTGCTTTTGTCTCTTCTCGCTCCAAGCGTGTGGGGACGACGAGCCGGAGGACGGACGCGGAGGCGGCGGCGGGACGAGCAGCACGATCGTTTCGACGAGCACGACCGGCTCACCAGCCTCGAGCGGGTCGACGGCTTCGAATGGCACGACCGCCTCGAGCACCACGATGTCCTCTTCGAGCAGCGCGACCGCGTCGACCACTTCGCAGGGCGGTGGTGGTAGCGGCGGCGAGGGTGGAATGGGCGGCGGAGGCGGCGGCGGCAATTGCACGCCGGACAAGCTCTGTCTCGAGGTCGTTCCGGTACAAGTCCAGGCCGCGTCGGGCGAGATCGCCGTGCTCTGGTTCCAGCTGGACGACGATGGTCCGGATCCGGCGCCGCTGGTCGCGTACCAGGCGCCGTTCGACGGCACCCAGGCCATGGTCGAGATCCCGCTCGCGATGGTCGGCAATCCCAACGCAGAGAACCTCTTGTGCAGCCGTGCTTGCGACGACGAGAGCATGTGCCCTTGTTTGGACTCGGCGCAGGCGGGCATGGCCTACGTCATCGTGACGTCGGCGCAGGCGCTCGCGAATCCCGTCTTCGACTACGACGACGTATATGGGATCGCCAGGATGGGGATGGGGTACAGCGAGGTCGATCAGGTCCCGCCGCCGGCGTTCCTCATGGGAAAGTTTCCGGAGGGCCTCTTGCAGGGCGTCCGTCCCTATCGTCTCATCGATGACGGGGTCTTCGACGACCTGGGTCTGACGCAAGGCAACGAGGTGTTCGAGCTCCACGTCTGCCCGACCTCGGCGGGCTGCAACTTGCCTGCTCCGAACTTCACCTGAAGCAGCGGGCTGATTGCCGGCGACGTCGCCCGGCGCTACGTCATCCCGGTGAAGCAGACCGACCTCGACCTCGTCGTCATCCACGAGCATCCCGAGTGGCAGAAGCCGCTCTTCGCCGTGCTCGAGCGCCGCGGCATTCGCTTTCGCCCGTTCGATCTGAAGTCCGCGGCCTTCCGGGAAGAGGACGCGCCCGAAGCACCGGTCTACTTCAACCAGGCGAGCCCGAGCGCCTACGTTCGCGGCAACGCGCGCGCCGTGCCCCTCGCGCTGGCGTTCATGAAGAACCTGGAGGAGAAGGGCGCGCGCGTCCTCAACGGCTCGAAGGCGTTTGCGCTCGAGCTCTCGAAGTCCGCGCAGGCGGCGCTCTTGCGAAGGCTCGGCCTCCTGTCGCCGCGAACCCTCGTCTTCAACGACGTCGCCGCTGTCGAGAAGCTCGCGGCCGGCTTTCCGTGGCCCGCGCTCGTGAAGCCCGAGCAGGGCGGGAGCGGCGCGCGCATGTTCCTCGTCGAGAATCACGCCGAGCTCGTGCGACTCCTCGATCTGCGCCCCGAGATCTGGCTCCCCGACAACCTCCTCTTGTTGCAGGAAAAGGTCGACTACGACCCGGGGCACGGGATCGTTCGGATGGAGTTCTTGGGCGGCGAGCTGCTCTACGCGATGCGCGTCGTCTCGCACGGCAGCTTCAACCTCTGCCCGTCCGAGCTCTGCAACCCCGAGGGTGAGGGCGAAGAAGCGATGTGCGCAGTGCCCGAGACGCCTCCCGCCGCGCCGGTCGAGTTCTATCCATACCCCGAGGTCTCGAAGGAGGCCGTCGAAGGCGGCAAGAAGATCGTGCGCGCCGCCGGCCTCGACGTCGCCGGCATCGAGCTCATCGAGACCGCGAAGGGGCCCGTGTTCTACGACATCAACGCGAACTCCAACCTGCGCGCGCCGATCGCCGCCGCGTTCGGCTTCGATCCGTTCGAGCGCGTCGCCGACTTCCTCGAGCGTGAGATCGGTCAGAGGACCGGGTCGAGCCGGTAAGCGTTCGAGGTCGCCATGTCGACGAAGTAGAGCTTCCCGTCCGAACCGAAGTTGATCCCAGCGAGCGATCCCGGAGCGACGGGGACCGCGACCGAATGGATCAAGTTGCCGCTCGTATCGAACGCGTAGATCGTGCTCGTCGCGTTGTCGCTCACGAATACGACGTCTTCGTGGAGCTCGATGCCGCTCGGAGCCTGCAGGGTCCCCGCCGGGACGAGCTCGGTGAGCGAGGCGCCTTCGACGTTGGTTCGATCCGCCGGCTCGTCGCCGGAGAAGGAAGAGCCCATCGAGCCGGTGCTCGTGTCGAGGACCACGACTCGCTGGTTGCCGGTGTCCGCCACGTAGAGGAGCCGAGACTCGGCGTCGAAGTCGAGGTGGCTCGGGATTCCGTCGACGCCGGCGACCTGGCCGTCGGCATACCGGAAGATCTGCCCGTCCGAGTGATCGTCCTGGCCGGGCCCGTGATCGAGCACGAAGTCGTACTTGTCGAGCGAGCCCCTGTCCGAGTTGAACGCGAAGTAGACGTTGTTCTCGATGTGCGCGATGCCGCGGCAGAAGCTCGTCGAGTGCAGCATGTCGAGGTGCGAGCCGAGGCCCGTACCGGTCTCGACCGTGAAGATCGCCGGATCGGCCGAGAACAGCGCAGGGCCCATGAAGAAGTTTCCGCCGTTGTCGCTGTCGCCGCACACGCCGAACGTCTGACCCCACGGGGCGACGACGGCGCCGAACGCGATCGCCGGCGGCTTGTCCATGAAGTGCGATGCGGCCGGGTCGCGCTTGCGCTCCCACGTCGAGTCGGCCTGACCCGCTCGTTCGATGATGAACACGCTGTCATCCAGTGCGTTCACCACCCAGAGCTGATCCGGCACGCTCGGATTGAACTCGAGATCGGTCGAGCGCCTCGCCTGGCCGGGCGCGAAGATCTGGACCACCTCGAGTGAGGAAGCGCCCACGCCGATCTGCCAGCCCTGCGGGAGCTTGGAGCACACGGCATCGCAGTACGGCGTGTCGGGCAGGTCGGCGCAGTCGGCGCTCGTCTCGCACGCGACCTCGTCTTCTTCTTCTTCCTCTTCCTCTTCTTGGGTCTCCTCTTCTTCTCCGGGATCGCTACAGGCTGCAGCGGTGGCGAAGGCACCCAGGAAAGCGAGCGAGAGGAAGTAGCGCATGGGTGAGGTTTGTGACCGGCGCCTCCTTCCGCGTCAAGCTCACAGTTCCTTACTATTGCGGGACTTTCGACGGTGGCGGAGAAACGCCGCCAGGGTGGCGAGGGCGAGGGCGAGAGCCGCGCTCCGTTGCGATCGGGCACCAGCCGCGTTGCAATCACAGCCGTCATCTCCCGTGCCGTCCGCCGCCGCGCCGCCGGTCGACGTCGACCCGCTCGCGGTCGACCCAGCGGACCCCCCGCCGGACCCGCCGGGGTTGCCCAGCTGGTCGAGCAGCGCGCCGTAGAGCGACGGGCAGGCGTCCCCGGCATCGGTTCCGGCGGGACACTCGATCAGCCCGACATCGAGCAGGTGGTAGAGCGGCGTGAAGGTGGCGCCGCCATCGGCTGAGCGGCCGACGGTGAAGCCGTCCTGCGCCTCGTTGCCACAGGCGTAGAGCCCCGCTTCCGACCACGTGAGGCAACGCGCACCGGAGGTCCCGACCTGCGAGAAGACATGGTCGCCGGTGCTGGCGACGTGAATTCCGCCGGCGCGCATACCGACGGCCACCCGAGAGCCGTCCGGTGAGAGCGCGAAGCCGAGCATGTCACCCTCGAGCTCGACGATCTGCGTCCAGGTCTCGGCGGCGTCGGTGCTCACGAAGAGGCGGTCGTTCGGCTCGCCCGGTACACGCAAGTAGACGACGTCGGGGTCGGTGGGCGAGATCGCGCTGATGAAGGTGCGATCCGCGCCGGCGATGTTCACGGGGATGCGCGTCCAGCTCGCGCCGCGATCCGAAGAGCGCTCGATGACGGGTGTGTTTTGATCGCTGGCGACGGCACTGACGTAGAGGCGCTCGCGCATCGAAGGGGCTGCGTCGATCGTCTGCGGGAAGAGATCGGTGCCGAGGTCCGGCCCCAGCGCGGTCCAGGAAGCGCCGTCGTCCAGCGTCTCGGCCACGACGACGCGGGGGTTGCCGTCCGCGTCGTCGGCCGAGATGCCGATCGCGATCGACGGGTCGGCGACGTCGGTGGCGAGGTCGGCGATACGAAGGCCGGCGAGGGCCGAGCCGTCGACGTTCCAGACGCACCCGCTGTCGAAGCTCGTCGCGACGCCGTCGCGGATCCCGACGAGGATGTTGCCCAGCCCCGTCACTGCGACCGCCGGATCGTCGGTGCCGCCGTACCCGACCGCCGGCTCGCAGAGCCAGGTCCATGTCGCGCCCGCGTCGAAGGTCTGCACGATCCCGAAGGTCGCGCGCACGACGACGTGGTCGGGGTTTCCGGGGTCGACGACGAGGTGGTCGGCGTTGGGAAAGCGGCCGTTTGCCAGCGCGGCCTTCGGGGCGAGCGAGCTCACCGCGAAGGCGGCAGCCAGCGCGAACGCGACGCGGGCCGGGCTCACTCCGCTCCCTCCGGTTTCATGCTCGAAGCCAAGCAGCACGCTTGGGCGGGCGCAAGCTCGCGTCTTTGGTAACTTTGGGCGGGGATGCAACTCCAACGCCTGTGGCGCGGCTCCGCGCTCCTCGTGATTCTGTCCGCGTGCGGCGACGACGAAGCGGCCTCCTCGGGCGCGGGTGGGGCAGGGACGACCGCCACTGCATCGTCGACCTCTTCGAACGCGAGCCAATCTGCCGGCACGGGCGGGGACGATCCCGGTCCGCAACCTTGCATGCTCTCCGAAGCCGAAGACCGAACGAATGACGCTGCTGTCGCGATCGCATCCGAGGGAGTGAACTACACGCCCCGCTGCGTTCGTGTCGCCGCCGGGACCCAGGTCACCTTCAACAGCAACTTCCAGATGCATCCGCTTCGCGGCGGCGAGGTCGTCGACGAGGTGGGCATCGTCGATCCGAACAGCCCCATCACGCCGGTGGACTCGGGAGCTACCGCGACGTTCGTCCTGGATGAGCCGGGCGAGTATCCCTACTTCTGCTCGTTCCACGCATCGCTGGGGATGTTCGGGACGATCTGGGTCGAATGAGCAGAAGCTCAGTCGCCCGGGCAGTCGACGGCCTCGTCGGGCTTGGCCTTGAGGCGGGAGGCGCGCAGCTTCTTGTAGTCGGCGATCGACATCCCGCCGCACGCGAAATCATCGGCGCCGACGACCGTCCATTCGCCCGGTCTGACGAAGAACGTCGCGAAGCGTGACGAGTGCGTCTTGTGGTTCTCGCCGACGTACACGCTGAAGTTGCAGGCATCGAGCGCTTGCGCCGGACCCGGACCGCACTTCTCTTCCGGGACCTCGCTCACGTAGAGGATGCACGAGAGCCCGTGCTTGATCTTCAGCGTCTCGCAGAAGCTTTTGACCTCGGTCAGCTTCTCGACCGCGCCCAGGGCGAGCGCCGCGTCCCCCTGGCTCGGTGTGGGCTCGACTGGCGCCGCCGTCTCGATCGGCGGAGCAGACGCAGAGGCCGCCGCCGAGATGGAAGCGATCGGCTTCGGCGCCGAGGCGTCGGCCTGCGCCGAAGCGGAGCCGCGCAGAGGCTCCGCGACGGACGCCGATGGAGCGGGAGACAGTGGCCGAGCCGGCTCCCCGCACCCGGCGAGAAGGCACAGGAGCGCGATGCTCCTAGACAGCAACGCGCCGCGCCGAGCCGTTGGTGCCGTTCGCGGTGCTCGCGTGCGCCTTGGGGACGTGAGCTTCGGCGGAGGGCTTGGCCTTGGGCCGGAGCTTGCCGAGCCACTCGCCGAGGACGGCGCGCGTGTAGATCTTCATCGTCTTGGCGACGTTCTGCATGTCCATCGTGCTCGTGAACGAGTCGGCCAAGCCGAACGGGAGCATGAGCGGCACCCAGCCGCGCGCGTACTCGAGCGCGTAGCAGTGATCCGGCATGCGATACCCGCGCGCGACGCCCTTCGGCATGATGTGGAGGTCGCCGGGCTTGTAGACCTCTTTCTTGAGGCCGCCCTCGTCGTAGGCCCACTGCTCGCCCTCGAGGATCATGAAGTAGTCGTCGGCGGCGAAGCGGCCGGAGTACCCCTCGGTCCCGATCGGCGTGCCGAAGATGATCACGTACTCGGTGATCGAGGCGTGCAGGATCGTCATGTGACCCATGCTGCCGCCCGCGATGTTGAAGACCCACTCGTTCTCGGGCCGGACGTGCCCGGGATAGATCTCGGCGAGGCGCGAGCGGATGAAGTCGACCTTGCCCTCGATCGTCGGCTGGCCGCTGACGGCCTCTTTCGCGACGCCGTGAAGAACCTCGGGCGAGAAGATGAAACGGGACATCAGGCGGCCTCCTGCGGCAGGCTCTGGGGTTTGGTCGCTTGCTTGGGCGGAGCGGCGTCGGGGATCGCGCCGTCGTAGACGACGCCGATCGGGTCCTTGTAGCTCCCGAAGATACGGTCACAGATCGTCAGGAACTGGCCGTAGTTGTACTTGTTCGCCTTGTGGTGGAGCGTGTGGTGCGCGGTGAAATTGATGAGGGGGTGGCGCACCCAGCTCACGCGCTCGTGGATGAAGGTCGACCAGACCTGCAAGAACACGATGAAGAAGGCGTACTGGCTCACGTGCATCGGCAGGACGAGCGCCAGCACGTGATGCGGAACCGCCTGCGCGAACGAGTCCAGCGGATGAAACGCCATGCTGGTCCACGGCGACGGCACGCGGAACTGATGGTGGTAGAAGTGAATCCGCTTGTAGAGCCAAGGATGGTGAAGGATGCGGTGCGCCCAGTACACCGCGAGCTCCGTTACGACCATGATGATCGCGATTGTCGCGAAGAACCAAGGCCACCCGCGCTCGGAGACGTCGAAGTAGATCTTCGAGTGGCCGCTGACGATGAGGTGGTGAATCGGCGCGGTGAGCACCGCGTTGCCGAGGATGTTGTAGAAGGCCCAGAGCCATTCCTTCTTGACCTCGGCACGCTCGTCCTTGCGCTCCTGCCCGCGGAAGTAGTGGTCCTTGCGGAGGACGCAGTAGTAGAGGTAGCTCGTCCCCGACGTGAGCAAGTAGAAGACGACCCCGCCGAAGAAGAGCACCACGAAGCTCCCCAGGATCGACTTCGGGGCGAGGATTGCCTCGACGAAGGCAGGCATGGCGACGATGGGATGCAAGCGGACGCTCCTCGGGTGGGGACCCTAGGCCAAGGCTACGCGCGTAGCAATTCGCCGGTCGTGAGCCGGACGAATTTCTTCCGCCGCAACGTCGCAATGTGGTTTACGTTTCACCGACGGCGCGGTGCAACCCGGGGAGCTGATCCAATCTCGATACCGCTTGAACCGCCTCCTCGGCTCGGGAGCGAGCGGGTCGGTTTGGGCCGCCAAGAACGAGCTCATCGACCGTGACGTCGCGCTCAAGGTGATGCGCCCGGACGTGGCCGAGGACGCGGTCGCCCTCCAGCGGTTCTTCAACGAGGCGAAGGCGAGCGGGCGCGTTCGCAGCTCGAGCATCGTCGAGATCCTCGACCTGGGTCAGGCGGAAGACGGCTCGCCCTTCCTGGTCTTCGAGCTCCTCGACGGCGAAGGGCTCGACGCCAAGCTCGCGCGCGAGGGAATGATCGAGCCCGAGTCGGCGTGCGAGATCTTCATCTCGGTCGCCAAGGCGCTCGACCTCGCGCACAGCCAGGGGATCATCCACCGTGATCTCAAGCCGGCGAACATCTTTCTGCACCGCGATCCCGAAGGGAACATGATCGCGAAGATCCTCGACTTCGGGATCAGCAAGATCTTCGAGACGAACAACAACTTCACCCTCACGCGGACCGGCACCGTCGTCGGCTCGCCGGCGTACATGGCGCCGGAGCAGGCGTCCGGCCGCGAAGACCTCGACGGCCGCGCCGACGTCTGGTCGCTCGGCGTCGTCATGTACGAAGCGCTCTCGGGGACCTTGCCGCACGAAGCACCGAACTACAACGCGCTGATGGTCCGCATCCTCACGCAGGACGTCGACCCCCTGCTCACACGCAAGCCCGATCTGCCGCCGAAGCTCTGCCAAGTGGTCGACGCCTGTCTTCGTCGCGATCGCGATCAGCGCATCCAAGGAGCCGGCGAGCTCGGGCGCCAGCTCGATGCGACGCTGAACGAGATCAAGGCCGTGCGGTACCGCTCGGTGGGCAGGCGCGCCTCGGACCGCGCCCAAGGTCAGTTCCGCCGTCGTCAGAGCGATTTCGTGCCCGCAGGTCCGGGCGGCATGCCCATGGCGCTCGAGGCTCCGCCGCCGCAGCGCGTGGTGGTCCTCGCCGCCGTGCTAGGGGCGATCTTCGGCGTTTCGGCGACGGCGATTCTGTTCCTGCTGATGAAGTAGCCGCCCCATGAAGTAGTGCTTCGGCCGTGGGCCCGACCCTTGCGGACCCGAGGTAGGAGCTTCATGTTGCCGGCGTCCATGTGCCCCCATTGTCGGACGGTTGCCCCCCTCGTGTATCGGGGCGTGCGCGCGTACTGCGCGGCGTGCGGTCGTCCGCGGGGGGTCTTGAGTGGGGCGTCGCTGACACACGCCGGCAAACCTGCACATGTGGCCGGCGCCGTCCTTCACGCCTTCGGCTGGCTCCTCCTCCTGCTGGGGCTCGGGTTCTCGGCCTTGATGGGCCTGTT
Organism: Polyangiaceae bacterium; assembly: GCA_041940405.1. Classification (GTDB taxonomy): domain Bacteria; phylum Myxococcota_A; class Polyangia; order Polyangiales; family Polyangiaceae; genus Xiheicaenibacterium. The sequence continues at coordinate 35,570 of JBGTSH010000008.1, read as the reverse complement.
CATGTGGCTCTTCAGCGGGACGGCAGCGCTCGTCACCTTCGGCATTTTCGGCGGGCTGTCGCTCGCGCTCTTCCTCTTGGCCCGGTACGGCAAGAAGCGGCTCGAGTCCGAGGGCGACACCGAACGCGACAAACGTCGCGAGCAAGCGCTCGTTGCTCTGGCAGCCAACCGCGGCGGTCGGCTCCAGGCGTATGAAGCCGCGTCGGCGCTCGACGTGACGGTCGACGAAGCGGACAAGATCCTCACGAGCCTCGCCAAGACGAAGCCGGATGAGGTCGACGTCGAGATCGGCGACCAGGGCGAGATCTTCTACGCCTTCACGCGCCAGCAGTTCGCAGGCGGCGGCGCCTATGTCGCGTACGGTGCAGTCTGGGGCGGCCCCGGCGGTTTCCGCGTCGCGACGTCGTCGGGGCCGATGCCCGACATGCGCGCTCGTGACGCGAAACCCTCCCGCGTACGTGTCGCACCCTCGGACGACGCCGATCGCTCCGCCGATTCGATCGCGCAAAGAGAGATCCTCGACGCCGAGTTCGAGGCCATCGAAGAAGACGCGCAGGCAAAGAAGCGCCGGTCCTGACGCGCGGCGCCAGCTCCTACGTGCGATGCGGGCGCACCGGACGTCTTCACGTCCAGGTGGGTCCTTCCCCAGTCGCGTACCCACACCTGAGCACCGAATGTGGGTTCGAGGCGAGGATGAGAAGCCTCACACGAGGCCACGCGCGTAGCATGGGCGATCGTGGATCTTCAGCGCGTCTGCAAGAACCATTCGTTTGCGACCGTGCAAGCGATGCCGCGGATCGATCGCCACGGGTTCGACGTGGCGCTGATCGTCGCGAAGCTCACCTACGCCGTCGACCCGATCGGCAACGCTTCGCTGCTTCCTTCTGTCATCCATCTCGAGGACGTTCCCGACGGGCACGGCGGGATCAAGAACCCCACCGATCTCGAAGAGGAAAAGGTCGGTACGGACGTCGGCCTCGTCGGAACGGCGCTGCCGTCGAAGCTGGGCGCCACGCAGCAGCTCGTGTGGCTGCAGGTCGGCGGTCACAAGAAGGGGTGCATGGTCTTCGGGTCGCGCACGTACGTGCAGAAGGGCTCGGGCGTCGTACCCGGGCCGGCGAGCCAGCTCAAGCCGACGCCGCTCGTTCACGCATTATCCTTCGGCGGCTCGCTGCCAGGCCGCGGCATCTACCACCGAGAAAACCCGGTGGGTCGCGGCTTCACCGACGATCCTCTGTCGCTCGTCGGCCAGCCGGCGCATCGCCTCGAGCCCGTCCAAAATGACGATGGTGTCGGCCCGAAGATCCCCGCTGCGCACGCCTGCTTCGCGCCCATCCCCGTGACGTGGGAGCCGCGCTCCTCGCTCGCAGGAACGCACGACGCGAAGTGGACCGAGGAGCGCGCGCCCGTGAGGCCCGTCGACTTCAATCCGCTCCACCATTCGTGGGCCGTCCCCGACCTGCATCGGGCCTCGCCGCTCTCACCCGACGTCCCGATCGAGGTCGGCGGCGCGACGGTTCACGGCGTGTGGCGCTTCAAGCTACCGGCGTACTCGATCGAATTTTCGTATCGCGCCGACGGCGAGATCAAAGAGCTCGAGAGTCATCTCGACGGCTACTTGATCGACAGCGACGCGGGCACCGTCGAGCTCACGTTCCGAGCGGCGATCCGCCTGCGGCGCAAGTGGGAGCGCCTCGAGAAGATTTACATCTACGGCGCCGGCGACATGCCGGATTCGGTGTTCGAGAGCCCGGCTCGGCCGGCGGGAGCGGTAGGATGAGTCAACTTCTCGCGAAGCTGTTCGCCGAACATGAGCTCGAAGGCGATCTCGAGACCGAAGGAGGGAAGCTCGACATCCGCACGCTTCGCATCCGCGAGGCGCTCAGCGAGCTGACGACCTGCGAGGTCGACGTCGTCTCGACGGTGGACGTCGACTTCTCCGAGCTGCTCGAGCGCCCGGCGACGGTGACGCTGCGCATCGGCGTCAACGAGCTCCGGCGTTGGCAGTTCGTCCTCGGCGAGGCGCGCTTCGTCGAGATGGTGGACGGCGTCCTCCGCTATCGCCTCTTCCTCTATCCGGCGCTCTGGCTCCTCGGGTTCACCAAGGACGTGCGCAAGTACCGCGACGAGACGACCGACGCGATCATCGGAAAGACGCTCGACAGGTACGCCATCGATCACCGGTGGGAGATCACGCGCGCGCCCGAGATGCGGCCGTGGTGCGTCCACTTTCGCGAGTCGAGCCTCGACTTCGTCAGCCGGCTGCTCGAGTTCGAGGGCATCTACTACTGGTTCGACGAAAATGACACGCTCGTCCTTGCCGATCGCTCCTCGGCGTCGCCCGAGGTGTCGGACGTCCCCTTCACGCTCCTCGACACCGACGGCGCGCTCGCCCACGGAGAAGAGGGCATCACCTCCTTCCGCAAGGGGACGCGCGTCGGGAGCGGGAAGGCGACGGTCAACGACTTCAACTTCAAGAAGCCGCACAAGAGCCTGCTCGCGTCCTCGACCGGCGCGCGGGACCCCCAGCTCGAGGTCTACGACTATCCCACCGGCTACCGCGAGCTGGGGAGCGGGAACACGCTCGCCCGGCTCCGCCGCGAGGCGCTCGAGGCGACGAAGGTCTACGTCGAGGGGACGACGAACATCTTCGCGTTCACGCCCGCAAGGAAGTTCAACTTCTCGCACGACGAGGGCGTCTCGTACTCCGGCGTCTACACGCTCGTCCGCGTCGAGCACCACTTCGAGGCAGCCGACAAATCGAAGAACAAAGCTTCGCGCTACGAGAACAAGTTCTTCGCGATCCCCGAGGCGACGCCGTTCCGGCCGCCGATGAAGACGCCCCACCCGGTGGTAGAGGGCAACCACACCGCGATGGTCCGCGGCCCGGTGGGTGAAGAGATCCACACCGACTCGAAGGGGCGCTTCAAGGTCCAGTTCCACTGGGACCGCGAGGCGCTCGGTACCGACGCCGACTCGCGCTGGATGCGCATGAACCAAGAGGTGTCGACCTCTCTGGTGCTCTCGCGCGTCGGTTGGGAAGTGAGCCTGGCGTACATCGACGGCGATCCCGACAGACCCGTCGGCTTCGCCCGCATGATCAACGGCGAGATGATGCCGGCCTACGGTCAGCCAAATAACAAAAATGTCATGACGATCAAGACGGAGTCGTACCCCGGCAAGGGCGGCTTCAACGAGATCCGCATGGACGACTCGCTCGGCACGATGCGCATGGACTTCCGCGCCGAACGTGATTTCTCGAACTTGGTCCTCCACGACAAGACCGAGAAGATCGGCGTCGACTACCACAGCGAAATCAAGTCGAACCGCAGCCATGTCGTGCAGAAGAACCAGGGCGTCATCATCGGAACCAACAGCACGACGATCCTTCGCGCCAACGAGGCGCCGAACGTCCAGGGCAACCGCACCGACACGGTCGGCGGGACCGAGAGCATCAAGGTGGCCGAGACGTCCACGGTGAGCATCGGCAACAACGACAAGGAGACGGTGGGCGGTCTGCGTCTCTCGATCGTCGGAAGCGTCGCCATCCCGAGCTTCGCGCCGAAGGACATCGCGCAGCGCGTGCTCGACGCTGCGAAGGGCAGCGCGGCTTCGGCCATCGGCGGGCTCGCCGGACCGACGGGCGCAGAGGCCGCAGCGGGCTTCGTCGAAGGCGGAAAAGAAGGTGCGCTGTCTGCCCTCCGTGGAGGGGCCGAGTCGCGGCTCGCCGACGCGGCAAAGGCGCTCGTGACGAAGGGGAGCACGCCCCTCGGATCGCTGGGTCAGGCGCTCGCCAAGGGCGGCGGTGCCGGCGGCGCAGCCGTCGGCGCGCTCGGGGCCCTCCAGGGCGGCGGCCTCTCGGGTCTCGCGAGCGCTGCGGGTCTGAGCATCCCGGGCGGCGCGCCCGACATCGCCGGCGCGCTGACGTCGGCGGTGCCGAGCCCGAGCTCGATGCTCTCGGCAGCGACGGGTGGTCTGTCGGATGTGCGATCGGTCGGCGATCTGACGAACTTCCTCAAAGGCGCGATCAGCCGCCGGGCGGTGAACCGCTTCAATCGCCTCGTCGGCGGCGCCGAGATCAAGGCCGCCGGCGGCAACATCACCCACGAGTCGGGGCTCGTGCTCCTCGAGACGGTCGGGGGCGTCAAAGCCACCATCACCGTCAAGGGCGGCATCGAGAAGAGCGTGCAGAACCGGATGATCAACCTCGTCGGCGCGGCTTCGATCCGCAAGGCGAAGGCCGACTACAACGTGAGCTCGAAGAAGAGCAACGTGAAGGTCGGCGGCATCGCGAAGTTCAAGGCCGGCGAGAAGATCGAGCTACGCAGCCAGCACATCGAGCTCGAGGCGGCGACCTCGTTCACGCTCAAGTCGGGCGACGTCGAGATCGGCATGACGCCCTCGGGAGCGTCGATCAAGGGAACGATGAAGTTCGAGGCGGGCGGCAAGATCAACGTGATCGGAGGACCGGATGACCTCACGGGCTGACGCCACCGCTGATGAAGGGCGAGGAGGAGATTCGAAATGAACAACTCCGACATGAAGAACGTGGACGGAAGCCTCGTCGTCGCCGGACGCCCGATGGTCCTCGTCGGCGTCCGAGGGAGCGAAGCGATAAGCTCGCTCTTCTCGTACGACGTCGTCGCGGTGACCGCCTCGCCCGCGCCTTCGCTCGAGGAGCTGGTCGGCGCCGAGGCCTCGCTGACGATCGAGAGCGCCGGCCGCTCGCGGACGATCGTCGCGTACGTGGAGCATGCGCGCGTCGTCGCCCGCGACAACGACAAGTCCGAGGTGGTGGTCCGCCTGCGCCCGCGCGCACACGCGCAGACGCTCGGGCGCGACTGCTACGCGTTCCAGGACGCCAGCGTCGTCGACCTGCTGCACGACCGGCTCAAGGACGTAAAGATGCCCGTCCGCTACGAGCTCGGCCGCGTGTACGACAAGGCCGAGTACCGCGCCCAGTACCGAGAGGACGACTGGACCTTCCTCTGTCGCTCGATGGAAGAAGAGGGCATTTACTACTGGTTCGATCACTCGGAAGGAAAGACCACGCTGGTCTTCGGTGACGACTCGCGCGCGGCGGACGATCTCGTCGGCGGCGCACCGGTCATCTACCGATACGAGGGCTTTCAGACAGAGGATGAGGTCATCCACGACCTCGGCTCGACGACCCGCGTGATCTCGCACAAGTGGACGCTCGGGTCGTTCGATCCTGCGCGGCCGCGCCTCCGCGTCCAGGGAGGGACGGGCGGCGGGCGCCTCGAGGTGTACGACTGCCCCGGCGGCGGGCCGACGACCAACGACGCCTGCACGCGGCGGACGGTCACGCAGCGCGAGGCGGCCGAGGCCAGGCGGCGCGTGGTGACCGGAAAGACGAACTGCATCCGCCTCGTTCCGGGCAGGGTGGTGGAGATCTACGGTCACCCCTCGGCGAGCCTCGACGGGCGCTACCTCGTCACCAAGGTCGAGGTGAACGCGCCGCACGTGCATCGTGACGGCCTCGTCAACTTCGAGGCGCAACAGGTGGCCCTGCCGCATCGCCCGCTCGCGAAGACGCCGTCGGCCAAGCAGGCCGGGATCCAGATGGGCGTGGTCATCGGAACGCCCGGTCTCGAGGTCTTCCCGAGCGAGATGGGCCAGGTCCGCGCGCAGCTGCACTGGGACCGCACCGGCCAGCGCGACGACAAGAGCGGCACGTGGATGCGCGTCGCGCAGCGCGGCGCGCCGGGCTCGATGCTCATCCCGCGCATCGGCTGGAACGTCGCCACCTTCAACGAAGAGGGTGCGGTCGACGCGCCGAGCATCCTGTGCCGCATCCACGACGCCGATCATCCGCCCGCGTACCCTCTTCCGGCGAACATGACGCGCGTCGTCTTCAAGACCGCGACGACGCCCGGGGCCGGCTCCTTCAACGAGATCTATTTCGAGGACAAGGCGGGCGCGCAAGAGATGTTCATCAACGCGTCGCGCGACATGAGCGTGTACGTCCAGCACCAGAAGCAAGAGGTCATCCGGAACGACTCGTTCCGGATGGTCGGCAACCGCAACGAGCTCTGGGTCGACGGCTCGCAGGACGACGCCATCGGCATGGATCAGAAGACGATCATCGGTGCGAACGAGACGCTCGAGGTCACCGGCGTGAGGTCGCGCGGCGTCGCGTCGAGCGAGGTCCACTCCATCGGCGGCTCGCGCAAGCTCGACACGGGCGGCGGCTTCAGCGCGACCATCGGCAACAACCGCACCCTGAAGGCGCCGCTCATGATCGACGTCTGCCTCGGGAACATCAACGAAGAGGCCAAGATCACGACGACGACCGTCGGCGGCGCGCTCGTCCGGATGAGCGCCCAGACGATCGAGGAGCATTCCAAGATCGCGACCATCGAGACCGTCGGCGCGGTGCGGCTCGAGATCGCCAAGCTCGCTCGAGCCATGGACGTTCGAAAGAACCTCATCGAGCTCGTCGGTGGCCTGCTCAAGGTGACCACCAACGAGAACTTCATCGACGGCGCCCAAGACACTTCCCACTGGGTCGTCGGAATGTCGCTCACCGGTGAGGGTGACGAGCTCGTCGCTCAGGCGGAGCAAGACGTCCGCATCAAGTGCGGCTCGAGCGTCCTCACCGTGACGCCCGACGAGATCCGGATCGAGGCGACGAAGATCGATCTCTCCGGCGCGAAGATCGACGCACAGGGCAGCATGATCGAGCACAACTCGTGAGAGGCCACCGATGAGCACGACATCCGATACAGCTCGCGATGTGATCGAGGCGCTCTCGGAGCCTCAGGTTCCGATCGTCTACTACCTCGAGGTCGGCGGCGACCGCTTCGAGGCGCTCGAAGTGAAGGGCGAAGAGGCGCTCTCGAAGCCCGGCCGCTTCGACGTCACCTTCCGTCTGCCGCCCGACCACGGGCTCGATCCCGAGGCGACGACCGGGGGCGAGGCGACGGTGGTCATCGAGCGCGGCGGCCTCGACATCCGGCGGATTCGGCGGGTGGTCACCGAGACGGTCCGCGGCGCCACCAAGGGCGGGCTCGCCGGATCCAGCACCGTCACCATGACGCTCGAGCCGCGGCTGGCGACGCTCCGCTACCGAACCGACATTCGGGTCTACCGTGACAAGACGGCGAACCAGATCGCCAAAGAGGTCCTCACCGACCTCGGGGTCGAGGTCGAGGAGCGGCTCTCGGGCAGCTACGTCCAGCGCGGCTACTGCGTGCAGATGCGCGAGAGCGACTTCGCTTTCGCGTCACGCCTCCTCGAAGACGACGGCATCGGCTACTTCGTCGACGATGAAGACACCGTCATCTTCTTCGATCACACCGGCGCCTACGGGCCGTCGGTCGGCCCGCTGTTCTACGTGAGCAACACGGCCTTCGAGCGGCGGGTCGAGGGTATCTTCGAGGTCGGCCTCGCCGGTCAGGTGACCCCCGGCAAGGTCTCGCTTCGCGACTTCAACCACGAGCACCCGCGCCTCGACATGGACGTCTCGGCGCCCGGTCCGTGGAAGGCGGGGCCCGAATGGTACGACTATCCGGGGGAGTACGCCGCTGTCGCCGAGGGCAGCGTGAAGGCGCGCTGGCGCGCCGACGCGCTGTCCTGCCACGCCGAGCACCTCGTCGCGAAGTCCTACGCTCCCGCGATCGCGGTCGGCGCGACGTTCACGCTCACCGGCGCGCCCGCGGGCGTGGACGACGGCTCGTACGTCATCCGATCCGTCGGCCACGCGTGGCGCCGCCACGACGACGGTTTCGCCGTCGCGCTCACGGCGCAAAAGGAGGACAAGCTGTATCGGCCGCTCGTCGATACGCCGATCCCGCGCCTCCTCAACCCGCTCACCGGGTTCGTCACCGGTCCGGCAGGAGCCGACATCCACACCGACAAGTGGGGCCGCGCAAAGGTGCACTTCCCCTGGGATCGGCTCCAGCCCAAGGACGACAACTGCTCCGACTGGATCCCCGTGTTGCAGGACAACACCGGGCACTCGGTCGGCATCGCGCGGGTCGGCTGGGAAATGATGTGTCACTTCCTCGAAGGAGATCCTGACAGGCCTGTCATCGTTGGTCGCGTCTTCAACGAGGACGACCCGTACGAAGAGACGCTGCCGATGCACAAGACCAAGACGGCGATCCGCTCGGTCACGTCGCCCCGGCCGCTCGACAAGGCCGCCGGTCTCGAGCGCAACGAGATCCTGTTCGAGGACCGCGTCGGCAACGAAGAGATTCGAATGCTCGCGCAACGCGATCAGAACGTCGTCATCGCCAACGACAAGCTCGAGCGCGTCAATGACCTCGCCGGCAGCCGCGTCGAGGGCAACGAGCTCATCAACATCGGCGAAGAGCATCGCAACGACGTCGTGAAGAACACCTCGTCGACGGTCGGCGGGAACCAGACTTGGCAGGTCGGCGGCAACCGGAAGTTCGAGATCAAATCGAGCCAGTCCGAGGCGATCGGTGTCGATCACACGCTCACCATCGGCGGCTCCCACACCCGCCGCATCGCCGACACCGACACGCAATCCGTCGAGAGCACCTTCAAGGAGACGATCGGCGGACTGGTCCTCGAAGCGAGCGTGAAGACGAACAAGAAGAGCGGCGAGCGTCTCAGCGCCGTCACGGTCGGCGGCGCCATCGTCGAGCTCGCCCGGATGAGCAAGACCGAGGGCGTCGGCAAGCTCCGCCTCGACACGGTCGGCGGGATCCAGTTCATGAAGGCGGGGAAAGAGATCGCGACGCGCGTGGGCAAGAGCCGCCGGACGATGGTCGGCGCGGCGATGATGGTCGACGCGCTCAAGCAGGTCGCGATCTCCGGCGGCGAGAAGCTCTCGATGAAGTCGCTCTCCGCCAAGTGGGACGGGGCAAAGGTGCTGACCATCAAGGTGGGCGAGACCGAGGTGACGCTGCGCGACGGCGTCTTGCTCCTCAAGGCGAAGAAGGACATCACCTTCAAGGCAGACGCCGACAACAACCAGGGCGTCGGCGAGGCGCGGCAGCAATGACGAGGCGACGTTGAGCTACGCCTGCAGGCTCCGCCAAGGCCCGAAGACGATCGCGCGGGTCACGCTGAACGATCTTCCATTCGTGCGCGACCCGTCGACGGCGTTTCGCGACACCGCGCGGCCCTGCTCGCACTTCCTCGTTCCCGGCGAGAACTGGCTCACGCTCGAGGTATGGGAGGGCCCGCCGTCGCCGGACTCGCCGCTCCATCAGGGACCGGTCGACGTCATGATCCAGGAGATCGAGACGGAGAGGACGCTCGCGCGCATCGCCTGGCCCGCCTTCGCGATCAACGCCGGCCAGAAGGCCGAAGCGCTCGAGATGCCGTTCGTCTACACGACCAAGTTCGAGGTCCCCGAGGAGCACCCCAAGCCTCGGTACGACGGGCTCCCCAAAGAGACGATCCCCGTAGAGGGAACGCCGGATCTGCTCGAGGCCGTGGCGCGGCTTCGCGAATCGCTGGCGAGCCGCAACGCGAAAGCCTTCGTCGGCGAGAACGCGCTCAAGCTCGAAGAGCAACGCCGCTACTACGGCGACTCGCGCGACTTCGACGCCGCCGGCCTCGTCGCGGCGTACGAGCGCCGCTTTCAAGATCCGCTCGCGGTACAGACGGTCGAGCCCGAGGAGCTCCGGTTCGAGGGGCGCGCCGACAGCCGTGTGGCCTACGTAACCCGCAAGGACGGACAGCCCACGATATCGGCGCGCGGTGTCCTCGATCCGGGGCAGAGCTACGAGCTCGACCCGCTCTTCGTGCGACACGATGGTAGGTGGACCCTTCTCGCGTGAGGCGAACATGGCAGGAGCATCGAACGAAGAAAAGTCGATCGCGACCAAGGGCTCGGCGCACGTCGCAAAGAGCGGCCCGCCCGACGTCTGCTTCTTGCCCGACAAGAAGACGCCGATAGCGCCTCCGAACGAGGTGCCGACGACGCGTGCGACGACGCACACGACGGACAAGACCCTCGTCGCGGCGAAGCAGATCGTCCAGAAGGGCGACAAGATCGGGCCGCTCTCCGATCCCGCGCACGGCGGGATGGGGGGCGGCGTGGTGAGCGGGACCTATCGGAAAGAAGCCGTCGCTCAGGCAGGGGCCCCGACCGTCCGGACAGAGGGCGGACTGCCCGCGCGTCATCAAGACCCGACGACGCAGAACCACGGAAACACCACGGGCACGCTGCTCGACGCCGCGATGAACCCGACCGCGGCTTCGCAACCGCGCAAGCCCGAGGAGCGATGCACCGTGACCGAGGTGGTGCTCATCTGCACCCACTTCGGGCGCCAGACCACGCCGAAGGATCCGACGCTGGACGTCTTGCGCGGCGACACGGTGACCGCGACGGCGACGCGCCGCGACCTCCTCAAGCCCGGCGAGCCGCTCGCGGTTTGTCCGCCCGCGTTCACCGGTCGTCACCCGAAGACGAAGTTCACGATCAAGCGCACGGGTCCCGAGAAGTCGGACGCGAAGGGGCCGGTCTTCCAGGAAGGAAAAGACGTCTACGTCCTGACGCCCGGCGGTTGGACGGGCGAGACCGAGCAGCCGGGGCTCGACGCCAAATCGCTCATCCCGAAGGACAAGCTCCCCGACGTCGGCAGCCGTGGAACGCAACGCACGCCGAGCTCGCACACCCAGGGGAGCATCACCACCTCCTCGATGGAGAAGGCGAAGCCGCAGCTCGGCGACTACAAGCCGGGCCAGAGCAACCGCAGCGAGTACGGTTTCACGCCTCCGCCTGCGAGCCGAGCGAACGAGAACCGCGTCCTTGCAGAGTCGTACGCCGAGAACCGAGGTACGCCGGGATACCAATACGGTCAGACGCCGGGCCGCGAGGCCGAGCGCAACATGGCGGTGCTCCAGGATCAGAAGGAGACGGCCGTCGCCACGGAGCACGCGCAGCAGCAGTTCGACCAGCGCATCGCCAGAGCGCAGCAGCTGCAGCAGCGCGTCGCGGGCGCCGTCGCGGCGGGCAAGATCGTCAACAGCCTCTGGGAGATCAAGTCCTGCTACCAGCAGAAGCCGTGGGAGGTGATCGTCGAGGCCCAAGGGTGCGCCGGCGCCATCACCCGGACTCTCCGCGTCTACGACGGCGAGGCGAAGAGCTGCGACCTCATGAAGCTGAAGGAGGTCATGGCCTGCTTCAACGCCTTCAAGGCCGTGTTCGACTTCGCCGAGAAGGTAAGCAACGCAGTCGGCCTCGGCAGGTTCAAGTTCACGATCCTCGATCCGATCACCTGCAACTTCACCATCGCGTGGAAGGAGCTCGAGAAGGACTCGAAGAAGGACACCAAGCTCACCAAGCAGCGCGTCAACAGAGAGTTCGGGCTGGCCGTCGGCGGGAGCCTCGTCGACTTCGCCGTCGAGGGTCGGGTGCCCGTTGCGATGCTCGTCGGCGCGGCGGGCGCGGCCAAGCTGGCGAATTGGATCCGCGACAAGTTCAAGGTAGGTGCCGACCTCCTCGTCGTCCTCAAGCTCGGCTTGGCGGTGAGCTTCGTCGTCAAATACGATCGCTACAAAGAGATCACGCTCACCAACGTCCAGGTCATCCCGTCGATCGACATCTCGTTCGGCATCTCGCTCCAAGCGGCGAGGTTCGGCGTGACGATCACCGCCGGCGTCGCGTTTCAACCCACGATCAACATCTCGAAGCACGAGACGAAGATCGCCGAGATCATCCTCGAGAAGGGGGAAGGCGAGATCTATTTCCAGGCAGCCGTCCAGTGGGACGTGCTCGGCTGGAAGGACGAGATCAATGGGCGCTGGACGATTCGAAAGATCCCTTACCCCGAGACACGCACCGACGTGGCGGCATGGATCGGCGCCTGATATCCCTACCCATCTCTCGTGACTCGTAAGCAGCACGTCCTCGTAGCAGCTGCGCCTCTCGTGGTTCCGGAGGGTGAGCTCGCCTTCGTGCCGACGCGCGTCCTGTCGTTTGCGTGGCGCGCGCGGCACGAGCAGTTCGTCACCGTGGCCGTGAAGACGAGCGTGTCGTTCGTCGACGGCGCAGAGGCGGGGACGGTGAAGGGCTTGTGGGCCGAGGTGCCGCCGTTCGATCCGGCGATCGATCTCCTGCCCGGCAAGCGCGCCTGCGACGTCCTCCTCCGCGGGCACGCCGAGATACCGCCGATGCCCTCGGGCTATTCGAGCGGTGTTCGGGCAGCCGAGCTGATGGTCGGCGAAAGGAGCATCGCGCGCTTCCTGGTCGACGCTCGCCGCACCGGGAGGATCCCGCTCACGCCTTCCTCCATCGGCCGGGCCGGCAGTGGGGCCGAGCTCGATCTCGTCCCGAAGAAGCCGCCCGCTCTTTCACGGATCGTGGATGGCGATTTCGAGCTCGATGCATGTCAGCTCGTTGGTCCCGCGCAGCGCGTGCCGCTCGACGAGCCGGTGTTCGCGGTCACCCTGTCCGGGCTCCTCGAGCCGAACGATCCGCTGACCGTTACGTTTCCGATCATCACGCCGCGCCTGCTCGTCGATCCGGCGGCTTCGTACGACGAGATGACGGAAGCACCCCTCGTGCTCGACACGCTGCTCGTCGACCTCGACAGAAGAGCCATCGATCTCGTTTGGCGAACGGTCGTCGAAGGCACGCTCGAGGGCATCGACAGGCTCATCCTCGGCTTCGTGCCCGACTTGCCCGAAGACCCGGAGGCGCGCTGGAGCCGGGTCCTTCGCGAGCTGCCTCGCGGGCAGTTCCAGCTCGCCTACTCGGCAGAGGACGTGACCGAGGGCCGCGAGCCGCCGGAGCTCGACGAGCCTACGCTCGAGATGGCCCGGCTCGAAACCTGGGAGCACCCGATCGGTCCGACGCCGCAGATCTCGCTCGAGAAGTACGCGCGCGTGACGGCCGAGCTCATGGAGCAGAGGATGACGCGTGAGCTCACCCTCGCGAAGCACGCCCTCGACGAACGGTCCTTCGCCATCGAGGAGCGCGCCTGGTCGAGCATCCTCGCGACCGTGCCCGAGCAAGAGCCGTCGCCGCAGACCCGCTTCGGCGAGCTGATCATCAAGTTCCAAGACGAGCTCGCCGCGCCGGGTGAGGAGGAGCTCGGCCTCGTCGAGTATGCGGCCCTCGCGGCGAAGATGGAGACGCGCGAGCCGATGAAGGTACTCGCCGAGGCCAAGCTCTCTCAGCCCGCGTTCATGCGGCTGGAGCGAAGGGTCGACGCGATGATCGACGCCGACCCGTCGCTGGAGGCGGAGCTCGAGCGCGAGATGGCGCGTGTTCGTGCCGAGCTGCCGGAGGAGTCGCTCGACGACCTGCCGCCCGAGGTGAAAAAGGAGCTCGAGCCGTGAGCAAGCCATCGATCCTGTCGGTCGGTGCGCGCAGCCCGCTCGGTCTCTCGGCGCTTCAGACCTCGCTCGTGTGGCGATCGGGCAAGCTCGTCCCGTCGCCTCTCGAGTGGGTGACGAGCCGAGGTCACCGGATGGCGAGCGTGCGCACCGCGTGCTTGCCCGAGGATCTCGTGGGCACGCCTCGCCTCGTCGCGCTCGCTGCACCCGCGCTCCGCGAGGCCGCAGCGGGAGCCGGAGAGCGCGCGCGCGGCGCCCCTCTCTTGCTCGCCACGGGAGAGCCGAAGCCCGGCTTCGAGGACGCGCCGTCGCTCGAGACCGCGATGTCGATCGCGCTCGACGCAGGCGTGACGTTCGATCGCCAGAAGAGCGCGGCCCTCGGCATGGGCCACGCCGGCTTCGGGCTCCTCCTCGAGCGCGCGGTCGACCTGGTCACGCGCGGCGGCGCGCCCGCCGTGATCGTCGGCGCGGTCGACTCGTACCACCACGCCGACTGCATGAAGTGGCTCGACGAGAGCTTTCGGCTCCACGCCGAGGGCTCCGAGAACGGCATCATCCCGTCGGAGGGGGCCGCGTTCGTCGTCGTGGCGCCCGGCGCGGCCGGCGGGCTTGCGCGTGTTTCCTCCGTGGCCTGCGCGCTCGAGGAAGGCCACGAAGAAGGCGAGGCGCCCGACATCGGCCACGCCCTCTGCGATGTCGTGCGGCGTGCGGCCTCGGGAGCGAGCGCGCGCCCCGTCCCTTGGCTCCTCACCGACATGAACGGCGAGCGTCACCGCGTACGCCGGTGGTCCTTCGTGAAGATCCGGAACAAGGCCATCCTCGATCCCGAGGAGACGGTCGTCTTCGACGGTCCCGACGAGATGGGCGATCCCGGAGCGGCGCTCGGCGGGCTGCTCGCCGTCCACGCGTGCGTCGCCTTCGCGACCGGCCACGCCGACGGGCGTTCGTCGGCCATGATCGGCCTCTCCTCCGAAGCGCGCGAACGCGCGGCCTTCGTGCTCGAGGCTGCATGACACAACCGTTGCCTTCTTCGCTGGACGATCACGCCGCGGCCATCTCCGACGTCCTCGAGGGCTTGCTCGCGACCTGGCAGGAGCTTCGCTGGCCGCCGGCCGAGGCGATCTCGCTGGTGCGGCAAGGGTGCCACGAGCTCTCGAGCCTGCGTGACGCGGGCCTCGGAGCGGCCGAGCCTCTCTCGCCTCTGGACCGCGCGCAGAAGGCGCTCGCGGCCGCGAAGGAGACGGCCCCAGAGGACGACCGGGCTTCGCTCGAAGAGCTGATCGCCGAGCTCCGCTCGCTGCGAAAGAACGCGCTCGACAGGGTGGGCTCGTACGCCGCCGTCGTGCCGCCGCTCGCCGGAACGCCGCTCGGCATCGCGTTCGTCGCCAGCGTCGGGACGCCGGCGCTCAGGCGCGGCGTCACGGTGCCGCCGCTCTCGCTCATCCGGCCGCGGACCGGCATCGAGGATGTGCTCGCCGGAGCGTTGGAGCGTGACCTCGAGGACGAGGCCGAGGACGAGCAGGACGAAGCGATCGAGGTCAACCCCAACGATCATCGGCGCGCGCTCGAGGCGCGCCGCCGCGACCCGATGTACCGCCAGATCCACGCGCTCGGTCGCGATCTGATGGAGGACGTCGGCATGTTGGGGACGCTGCGGCGCCCGCTCCCCGACGAAATGTGGCTCGGCCCCGAGCGCTTCGAGAAGCGGCTCTTGGCGCAGCTCGACGCGCTGTTCTCGCTCACGATCGCGGCCCACCCGACCGATCCGATCTACGCCCTGGTCGAAGAGCTCTATGCATACGCGACCGAGTGGGCGATCCCGGATCTCGGCAGGGCCTTCGCGCTGGCGCTGCCGCTCGGCTGCATCGAAGGCGAGCCTTCGGTCCGCTGGCTCGTTACGCTGCTGCGCCACGCGCACCCGCAGACCTTTCCGGCGATCGTCGACGCGCTGTGCGTCGGGCCCAACCCTCGAATCGCGCCGGCCATCGCGGGCGCGCTCTCCGGAACCGAGCCCGTCGACGTGGTCCTCGCGCTGCTCGAAGCCGCTCGTCGCCGTGCCGACATCCCCGCGTCGGCGCTCGCGCTCGCGCTGGACCACCCCGACGAGCGGGTGGTCGCGGCGGCCTTGCGCGCGTTGGGCCGCGTCGATCCTTCGATCAGCGTTCCGCTCCTCACCGACGCGCTCGGGCTCGAGGGCGCGCCCGCCGTCGCGGCCGCCGAAGCGCTCGCAGGTTTCGGCGACAAGGACGCCTTCGTCACGCTGCGAGGTTGGCTCGAAGCCGATCCCGCGCCGGCTGTCGGGACCCCGGCGTTCGACCGCGCCGTGACGGCGCTCCGAGCTCTCGCGTGTCGCGGGGACGTTCGGGACGAGCCGCTCGTCTTGCGCGCCGCCGTCGGACAGCCCGGCGGCATGAGGTACCTCGGCACGTTCGGGCATCCGCCGCATGCCGAGATCCTCTTCGAGCACCTCGACTCCCCGGACAGGCGCATCGAGGCGCGTCGCGGCCTGCGGGTCATGCTCGGCGGTGACTTCGAGAGCTCGGCGGACGATCTCGAGCGCGATCCCCCGATGGCCGAGGAGATCCTCCGCGACCGCTCCGAGCGGCGCGAGAAGGCGCGCGCGGCGAGCTTCCGGTTGCGCCGGGGCCAACCGCATCGCGGCGCGTCGACGATCGTCGCCGAGCTCGCCGATCCGCTCACCCGCGGCATCGAGCGATCCGACCTGGCCTTCGAGCTGGCGATGCTCGTCCGCTCCGTCCTCCCGTTCGATCCGGCGGACTTCATCTCGCGCCAGAAGGCGGGGATCGATCTGTTACGTGGTGCGCTCGGCCGTACGTGAGCGGCGTCGCTTTCCCTTGCGCTGCAGGCTCGTGGCGACGAGGACGAGCTGCTCGGGTCGAGCTTCGAGCTCGCGCAGGTGGCTCGCCCACTGGCGTTCGACGATGCGCCATTTGACTTCCGTCGTCTGATACTTGCGGAGGATCCCGCGGCGGCGGCTGCGCGGCGCCGCCTGGAGCTCGGCGCGAATCGTCGACAGCTGGTCGAGCGTGAAGCCCTCGATCGTGAGCTCCAATCGGGTCGTCTCGGTCGGTGGGGCCGGCGGCTGCACCTGCAGAGGCCGCCCGACCGCCCGCTGCGATTCGGTGGCGGCGGGCGGTGGAGGGGCCGCGGGGGCCGACATCTCGCTGCTCGTGAGCGCGCGCAGCTCGGCGAAGGTCGTCGACTTCATCGCCGGTATCCGAGGAACGCTCGGGGTCGCCGCGAAGGGGAGACCGCGATTCGATGGTGCAGGAGGAGGCAACGTCGCCGGCGCGGTGGCGTCGGGAGGAATCGTTCCGCGGTCGGGAGGAATCGTTCCGCGGTCGGGCGGTGGAATCGTGGGAGGGTCACTCGTGGGATCGTCCGCGGGCTTCGCGATGCTCTCCACCGCCAAGACGGCCGTGCGGCTGCTCGGTGGTACGCGATCGCTCGGCGGAGCCGGATCGCTCGGCGGAGCTGGTGCGCTCGACGGAGCCAGGTCGGCCGGAGGAAGCGGATCGCTCGGTGGGATGGTGTCGCGGGGAGCGGGAGGAATCGTCTCGTGGTCGTCGTCGAGATCCGCGACCTCCTCTACGCTCTCGGCGTTCGTGACGTCGTCGTGCCCCGCGAACGTCGGTCCATCATCGAGATCGTCTCTGGGGCTCGGCTCGGCAGGCTGGAACGGCGGGCTCGGCGGCCTCGGACCGAACGTGGGCGCCGCCGGCACCTGAAAAGGAAGCGAAGGAGGCAGGAACGGGACGCCCGTGAGCCTGACAGTTTCGTTGCCTGTGTACGCCGGCGACCTTCCCAGGAGCACCGTCTCGAAGCCGACGGCGTCGTGAGGCGCCGACGAAGGCGGCTCGGACGCGGGCGCGCGCGAGAACGGAAGCGCCCGTGACGGCACGTGTCGTGGTGCGTCGACGGTGACGCCTTTCGTGCGGGTGAAGGGGAGCCCCGACGGCGGCGCCGGTGTCGCGCCGATGCTCGCGGCCGCGGCGGCGAGCGGCGTGATCGTCTGCTCCGGCCACGTCATCTCGCCCGACACCGGGAGCGTCGCTCGCGCGTTGGGGTTCACGACGATGCGAGGGACCGAGTCGGGGACCTCGACGCGAAAGGTCAGCATCACGAGCCGCCGCGCCGGATCGATCGCGACGACCTCGAGCCGAGGGACGATGGGCCGTATGGGCGAGCCGGGGGCGGCCTCACCGATCCCGAACATCGGCATCGGTCCCGGGATCAGAACCTTCATCCAGGACCGTCCCTTGACCTCGATCTCCAGCGGCAGCTCGAGCAGAAGCGCCCGCTGCGCGGGGTTCGTAAAGCCGCCGTCGCTCTGCCGCAGCGGCCCGAGGGCGCGCCACGCGCGCTCGTTCCAGACGCGCTTGCCGACGCGCAGGGACACCGGCCCGCTGGGGTCTTCGAGCGCGGGCCCGACGATCACGATCTCGGGACTGGGCCGTCGCCCCGCATCGGCTGGGAAGAGGTTGCTTCCGGTCGGCGAGAGCGGCTCTTGTTGCGTCGCGAGCCCGGCGATCTCGTGCCGACCCGGGGTCATCGTCAGCTTTACGACCAGATCGACACGTGCAGGCCCCGCGGGCTCGAAGCCGGCCGCGAGCTCGATCGGGCATAAGAGCAGCACTCGGCGATCCTACCTGCTATTTCTGCCGTGCAGCTGAAAGGACCGCGAGGAGAAGCCCATTGGGGGTCGAGATTTTTTTCCTGGAGCCGGCGAAGCGCGCCATCAAAGCGGCTATCGCGGATGCCGAGAAGAGCACGTCGGCGGAAGTCGTCGTCACCGTGAAGCGCGAGTGCGGCGACTATCGGCGCGCGGATCTCGAGGTAGGGAGCCTCTTCGCGCTCGCGCTGCTCTGCGTCTTTCTCTACCACCCCGAGCCCTTCGACTTCACCTACCTCCCGGTCGAGCTCGCGCTGGGCTTCCTGTTCGGCGCCGTGCTGTCGGCCCATGTCCCGCCGATCCGGCGCTTCTTCATTCCGAAGAAGGTCCTCGCGGCGAACGCGTCACGAGCCGCCAAGGCCGCGTTCCTCGATCTCGGCGTCCACCGCACGAAGGGACGCACGGGCGTCTTGGTCTTCGTTGCGGCGTTCGAGCGATCCGTCGAGGTGGTCGCCGATGTAGGCATCCACCCGAAGAAGCTCGGCGGGCCCTGGCAAGAGGCCGTGCGCAAGCTCGATCGGGCATTCCGTCTGGACCGCTCGCTCGAGCGCTTCATCGACGCGATCCGTGAGCTCGGGACGGCGCTCGGCGCCGAGCACCCTCGGGCGCACGACGACGAGAACGAGCTTCCAGATCACGCCTTGGAGCACGAGGATCACGACGACGAGGCGAACGAAGACGAGGACGAGAGCGAAGGAGCGAGGGCGTGACGTCCATACGGCGGCAGATCGCCCGGCTCGTCGTCGCCATTGCGCTCGGCGCGCTCTTCGTCGCGACACCTTTCATCCCGGCGCCGACGGCCGAGGCGAGGCCCGGCGGCGGCCAGAGCTTCGGCTCCGGGTCGAAGTCGTCGAGCGGCTCGCGGTCGTCGAGCGGCGGCTCCCGCTCGAGCTCGCGGTCGCCGAGCTGGAGCAGCTCGAAGTCCTCGAGCGGATCGGACAACTGGTCGAAGAAGCCCAGCTACTCTGCACCGTGGTCCGCCGGCACCAAGCCTTCCACGCCGCCTCCCGTAGGCCCGCACGGATCGTCGAGCGGATACAGCTACGCGAGCGCCGGACCGCCCAACGGATCGGTGGGCGAGTTCTTCTTCTGGATCCTCATCGGCGGCGGCGCGCTCGTCCTCGTCATCGGTGGCTACTCCTTGTACGTGAAGCGCCAGCAAGCCGAGTGGTCGTCGGCCGTCATCGACGAGCTCGAAGAGGAGCAGGCCGCGGAGGACGAGCGCAACAGGCGGTACGCGTCGATCCAGGAGGCGCTCCACGCGATCGTCGCCAAGGACGAAAATTTCTCTTTCGTCATTTTCGAGGACTTCCTCTACGCCCTCTTCGCCGAGGTCCACACCGCCCGAGGGAAGCGTAAGCCGGCCCTGCTTCGACCCTATTTGCGGGAAGACGTCGTTCGCGCGCTCGAGTTTCGGGGCGCCGACGCGGTAGACGCGATCATCGTCGGCGCGATGCGCATCGAGGAGGTGCGAGGCGACGCGGTCAGCCACCGCGTATCGGTCCGCGTCCGCTTCGTCGCCAACTACACCGAGCGCAATGAAGGCCGCGAGCAGAGCTACTACGTCGAAGAGGTCTGGCGGCTCTCCAAGAACGCCGACGCGCCCTCACGAGCGCCCGACAAGGCGCGCACGATCGGATGCCCGAATTGCGGAGCGAACCTCGACAAAGAGCTCGGCGACAAGTGCAAGTACTGCGGCACGCCCGCCGACAGCGACGTCCACGATTGGATCGTCGAAGAGATCGCGATCGACGCACGCGAAGGCCGCGGCCCGCTCCTTCACGGCACCACGCAAGAGGTAGGCACCGATCTCGCGAGCGTCGTCGCCCCCGACGCGCCGGTGCGCTTCGAGGAGCTCAAGGCGCGCGATCCGGCGTTCACCTGGGTGGCGTTCGTCGGCCGCATCGAAGCGACGTTCCACACGTTCCACAAAGCGTGGTCGAGCCAGGATCTGGCGCCGGTGCGGCCCTTCCTCAGCGACGCGCTCTTCGAGACGCAGCTCTATTGGGTAGAGGCCTACAAGAAGCAGAAGCTTCGCAACGTCACCGAGGACGCGCGCATCGTGACGACGCACGTCGCGAAGGTCACGAGCGACAAGCACTACGACGCCATCACCGTTCGCGTCTTCGCTTCGTGCGTCGACTACACGCTCGACCAGGAGGACAAGGTGGTCGGCGGGAGCAAGAAGAAGGCGCGCGAATACAGCGAATACTGGACCTTCATCCGCGGCGCGAAGGTCACCGGCGCGGCGCGAACCGACGCCGCCTGCCCAAACTGCGGCGCCCCGGTGGAAAAAATCAACATGGCCGGCAACTGCGAGAGCTGCAGCGCGAAGGTCACCACCGGCGATTTCGACTGGGTGCTGTCTCGGATCGAACAGGACGAAGTCTACGAGGGCTGATAGCCTCGCGACCAACATGCAACAGCCTCCTGGTTATCCTCCCGGTCCCGGATACGGCGCACCCCAAGGTTATGGTCAGCCTCCGCAGCAGCAATGGCAGCAGCCCGCTGCCCCGGCCGGCTATGGAGCGCCGCCTGGATACGGTGCACCCGCGGCGCCGAACCCCTACGGACCCCCTCCCGGATACGGTGCGCCCGCAGCGGCAGGGCCTGCGCCGCGGACCGGCGTGCGAATGAGCGCCGGCATCTATATCGCCTTCATCGTCGGCGGTTTCGCGCTCGCCGGAGCGCTCGCCGGCTGGGCTGCCACCGACAGCAAGGTGACCGAGCTGATGGCCGCCGCACCGGTGCCGCTCCTCATCGCGCAGATCGCGATGTACGTCTTCATCTACAAGCAGTGGAAGGCGATCGACGACGGTCAGGCGCGCACGACGCCCGGCAAGGCAGTCGGCTTCCTCTTCATTCCGTTCTTCAACATTTATTGGATCTTCAACATCTTCTTCGGCTGGGTGACGGACTACAACAAGTACGTCCAGCGCTACGGAATCCAGACGCCGCAGCTGCAGCAGGGCCTGTGGTGGGCCACGCTCGCGTGCGCGTTCCTCTTCCCGATCGCGACGCCGTTTCTCTACCTGTACTTGATCGTCGTGACCTGCAAGGCAATCAACGCGCTGCCGGCTTGACGGCTTTCTTCTTCGCCGCGCTTCGGCGAGGCGAGAGCGCAAGCCACGCAGTCACCGCCAAAGCGAGGGCCGCCCCGACGAACGCGGGCGGCCCCGCGGCGGCCTCGCCCGTCGCGAGCTCGCCGGCCGTCCAGCGCACTTCGAAGAGCGTACCTCGAGCGATGACGTCGGTGACGAGCGCCCAGGCGGTGTGCGCGCCGACCGCACCCCACGCGCTCTTGGTGCGCACGTAGAGCGTGGCGAAGAGCGCGCCGTTCGCGACGGCGAGCACCACCGACGCCGCCGACGGATTGCCGCCCGCGAACGCGCTCGGCGAGGCGAGCGCGCCGAACACGACGGCGGTCCAGATCGGGACGCCGGCGCGTGCGGCGAAGAGGAGAGGGAGGCCTCGGTAGAGCAGCTCGTCGCGCACCGCGACCGCGCTGGCGGGGACGAGGCCCATCAGCGCGGTGAGGTCGGCTTGGCCCGCGAAGCCGCTCCCCCAGCCGGCGGCCAACGAGACTCCGAGCGCGAGCGCTGCGACGCCGGCGCCCACGCCTGCGCCGAGCATCGCGCGCCGCAGCGCTTCGCCTCGCTTCAGATCGTCCTCGGACCAAGGCAGCCCGGCGCGGCCGGTACCCAGATCGACGATGAGCGCACCGAGCACCGCCTCGGGCAGAGGGGACGATCCGAGGATGCCGGCGAGAATGAGGAGCGCTGCCCGAATCCCTAGGAGCCAGGCAGCGCCGATACCGAGGATCGAAAGGCGCTGCTTGGCCGTGAGCGGCTCGTCACCGCTCGCGTCGCCCGGCTTCGGCTCCTCGTTGCTCAATGCAGCGTGTGCCAATTGCCGTCGTGCTCGACCTTGGGGACGCTGGCGCCGTCTCGCCTCGCTGCGGACGCCTCGATCGCGGCGCGCGTCTCGAGGCGCCGGTGCATCGATCGCGCGCGGAGCCGTCGCGGGCGCGTGCTCGTGCGCTCGGTGGACGCCGCCGCCGCGCGACGCTTCTTGATCTTGCCGATCACGAACACCGCGAGCCACATCAACAGGCCGAGCAGCGCGACCGGGAAGAACGCATAGCGGCGGGACACGTCCTCGCGCCAGCTGCGATCGATCGTCGCCGCGCGTGCGCCGAACGCCGACTCGAGGGCGCGATCGAAGGGCAGCCCTCCGCGCAGACCGCTCACGAGCGCCGGGACGCGCTCCGGCTCGAGCGCGGTGAAGCGCGCGAAGTCGGCGGCGAACGCTCGATGCTCGTCGCCGGGCGACGAGTCGGAGCTGCCTTCGCTCGAGAGCGCAGAGAGGCTCGGAGGCTCACCCGAGAGGACGGCGAGCTCGATGCTCGACAGACGCGCGCCGCGCGCCTCGCGCGAGAAGTTCACCGCGAAGCCCTCACCGAACCAGCCGGGGATCTCGGCTCCGCCCGATGCCTCGGCCAACGCGAGGTGAGCGAGCTGGTGGCGAAGCGATCGCTCGAGGCCGCCGGTCGACGCGCTCGTCTCGCCGCTGACGACGACCAGCTTCTGATCGGCCGAGAACGCGCCGCCCGATTCGAGCTCGGGTGCTTCGGGCACGACGCGCGGGAGCTCGAGCGAGAGCGCGACGACGCGGACGTGCACCTCGGACAGCACGTCGCTGCCGACCGCCGCGCGCAGCTCGCTCCTGATCTGCGAAAGCTGAGGGAGGAGGGCTCGCACGCGCTCGCGTGCGCCGGGGTGATACGCGACGACGAAACCTTCGCCTTCGTGAACCAGGTACTCGCTCGGATAAGGGGGCGGCTCGGTGGCCGAGGCGCCCTCGGCGATTGCCAGATGCGCGATTGCGATCGCGGCCGCGGGCGCCAAACCCCTCACCAAACGAAGCCTCCTGTGTAGAGCGACTGGGAGACGACCTTGCCCTTGAGCGCGACCGAGCCTTCGCCGACGTCGGTCGTTTGCGAGACGATGAGGATCGTGAGCCCCGTCGCGGCGACGCCGCCGACGGCGACCCAGAACCAGGGGCTCTCGAAGAAGCTCGAGTCCTCTTTTGCTTTGTCGGGCGCTTCGGTGCTCGCGTTCTTCTTCAGGTTCTCTTTGCGCGGCCCCGGCTTCGGCTTGGGCTTCGCCGCGGTCGCGGGACCAGGGGGCAGCGCCGTCTCGCCTTTGGGAGCCCCAACCCCGGGAGCAATGAGTCGCTCGAGCGAAGCGAGCACCGGATCGAGATCGAGCGTGCCGGGCTCACCTTCTTTGGGTGACGGCGCGATGCTGGCCGGATCGAGCTTCGCCGACGGAGGCGAGGCGCTGCCAT
Source organism: Polyangiaceae bacterium (assembly GCA_041940405.1). Lineage (GTDB taxonomy): Bacteria > Myxococcota_A > Polyangia > Polyangiales > Polyangiaceae > Xiheicaenibacterium. Next base: position 12,244 of record JBGTSH010000008.1, on the reverse strand, counting down.
CGACGTGCGCGAGGCGCACCACAGGTCCCGTGGATCCCGGAATGAAGAGCACGATGGATCCAATCGGCAATTCGGCTGCCAGGCCGGCCAGCGCGTTCTTCGACGCCTCGGTGGTGAGGTCCGGCGTGAGCGCGCTGCGCAGCTCGGCGAGGCGCTTCGCCGCCGCGTCGTCACCCGTCGGCTCGCCTCCGGTGAGGATACGGACCGTTCCTTCGTCGAGCTCGGGCCTCAGCTTGGGTGTGCGATAGACCCCGCGCGCGAGGTCGCGTGCGTGCTTGGCCTGCGTGTCCTCCCACGGACCGACGAGCACGACGGCCACGCCACGCCGCTGGACTACGGGCTGCGAAGGCGCCGCAGGCGTGGCCGGCGCGGCGGGCGGCGGCTCGTCGGCTCGCGCCTCGTCAGCGGTGCACACGGTCCCCCCGACGAGCGCCGCGAAGAGGCAGGCGGGAAGGAAGGTACGGCTCGACATGATGCTCATGAGTAGCCTAGTCAAAGTACGTCGAGCACGCACGCTCCCGTGTTAAGCGGTCCTCGATGGCCGTAAGTGTGCGGGAAATCGCTTCCGAGAAGCGCCTTCTGCGCGACTTCCTCGACGTCGTCGATCCAATCTACGCAGGCGATCCCGCCTATGTCCGCCCCCTCGACATGGAGGTCGCGGGCAAGCTCGATACGAAGAAAAACCCCTTCTTCACCCACGCCGAGGGGACGGCATGGGTCGCCTACAAAGGGGATCGTCCGGTCGGCAGGATTACGGCGCAAATCGATCACGAGCACCTCCGTCTCCACGACGATGGCGCCGGGTTCTTCGGGTACCTCGACACCATCGAGGACGCCGAGGTCGCTGCCGCGCTCCTCGATGAGGCGGCGAAGTGGCTCAAGGCGCGCGGGATGAAGAGCATCCGCGGGCCCTACAGCTTGAGCATCAACGAAGAGCTGGGCTGTCTCGTCGACGGGTTCCAGTACCCGCCGATGATCATGATGCCCCACCACCGCCCCTACCAAGCGGGGCTCATCGAGCGCGCCGGCTTCAAGAAGCTCAAGGACTTTTACGCGTGGAAGTACGACGTGGGTGAGGTGCCCGTCCGAGCCCAGCGCGCGCACGACGAGATCGAGGCACTGCCCGAGGTCACCGTCCGTCAGCTCGACCCCAAACAGGTCACGAGCGAGCTCGACGTGATCATGGACATCTTCAACGACGCGTGGAGCGACAATTGGGGCTTCGTCCCCGCGACCCGCGTCGAGCTCGACAAAGCGGCCAAGGACCTCGAGCTCGTGCTCATGCCCGAGCTGACCCGCATCGTCTCGATCGATGGCGAGCCGGCGGCCGTCGCGGTCGGCCTGCCGAACATCAACGAGCTCATCCACGACTTTCACGGCAAGCTCGGCCCGATCCAGATCGCCAAGCTCATCTACAGGCTCAAGGTCCGCGGCCCCCGCAGCGGGCGCCTCTACATCCTCGGGATCAAGAAGAAGTGGCGCAACGTGCGCAAGTACGCGGGCCTGTCGGCGTACCTGTACGTCTCGATGAACCGGAGCGCGCACGTCCTCGGGCTGCGCGACAGCGAGCTATCGTGGACCGTCGAGGACAATGCGCCCATCAATGTGGGAATCAAGCTGATGGGGGGGAGAGTGTACAAGACGTACCGGGTGTTCGAGAGGCAGCTGGGGTGAAGAGAGATCGGGCACGGGCACGGGCACGGGCACGGGCACGGTGCGGGGAACGGGTCGCGAAGAACGGGGCGCGGGGGACGGGCGCGCTGCCGCCTTCTCGCCTCTCGCGTCAGTCCCCCAGCCCCTTCATCGGACACACCGGTGCCCGGAAGCGGCCGGCGATCTGCACCGCGTCCTCCGGCTTCTTCGCGAACGGGCGCGTGTCGAGCACGACCCGCCCCGCGACGTAGCCCTTGTCCGAGAAATCGGCTGCGTCGATCTGGACGACGGCGGCAGGACCGCCTCGTTCGAAGTTGGTGGTGTCCTGATCGAAGTGCCTCGTTTCGCTGATTTCGCTGCTCGACACGAGGAAAGGTGCGGGTTCGTTCTTGCCGAGGACGAGCCGCTTCGACGACAGGCCCGGCTGGATCCGGATGGCCACGCCGTTCACGCCGCCGCCCTCGAGCGCCGACTTCGCGAAGTGCACGCAGCTCGCATCCTTGTTTTCGTAGAGATGGAGCTCGACGTCCTTCACGAGCGCGCGCGGGTTGGGCGTCAGGAACGCCAGGACCGATCCCACTTCGAACGGCCGCCCGCCGAGCGTCCCGCGCACGGGCCCCGGTGGAGCGGCCTCGAGCTTCGGCGCCGCGAGCAGCCTGGCAACCTCGTCGCCTTTGCAGACAGTCGCCTCGATGACGCCGCCGCCCTTCACCGTCTCGAGCCCGCCCCAAAAGAGCTCGTAGTCGATCTCGAGCTCGACCTTTACCTTCTCTCCTGCGGCGAGAGGCCCGAGGCGCATCCGCGCGTAGTGCGGCGGCACGAGCGGCTCATCCTTGCCACGGTTGCGCGCCTTGCCCAGGAACGCCTCGAGCCCCGCCGGAACGATGCGCCCGGCGTAGAAGTCGCCGTCCGGACCCGGAGCCACGTCCACGACGAGCTTCTCGGTCGGAGGCTCGACGTTCGCACAAGAGAGCGCGTCCGTCCCCACCGTCAGTCGCAGCCCCTTGCCCTCCTCGCGAGCGCCGATGACCGCGCGCGTGAACGTGACGCTCTGCTGGTTGATGCTCACGGTGAGCGGCCCCGAGGCGCTCAGCGTGTTGCCGGTCTCGGGGGGGAGCGGCGGCGGCGCTTGCACCGAGGCAGACGACGCTGCGGACGCCGCCGTCGTCGCCGCCGAACCGGCCTCATGCGCCACGTTCTTCTCCCCGGCGGGCTCCGACCCGCAACCTAGAGCAAGCGTGGCAGTCACCGCCAATCCGACGACTCGCATCGCCGAAAACGTAGGACGCCACGAGCCGCATTGGCCAGCAGCTAGGAGGCCGTGGCCCGTTTCCGTGCCCGATCTTCTCGCGGGTCCCGCCCCCGCGGGCGGCATGCTATGAGCGCTCCCCTATGTCCAAGGGTGCAGAGGCCCCTGCGCACGCGGCCCATGCATTGGCCGCGTTTGTCGAGCCGCTGGTCCGCGGCCGCCGGGTTGCGGTGCTCGGGCCGGCCACGCTGGCGCTCGGCGATGCCTTGGTCGATCGCGGCGCTCGCCTGGTCCATGTCTACGATCCGGATCCCGGACGCGCTGCCGAGGCGCTTGCGCGTCGCGGCGGCGAGTCGCGCGGGCCGGTGATCGGCCCGCTGTCCGAAGACCTCGGCGTACGGGACGGTGCGTTCGACGTCGTCATCGTCCCCGACATGACGATCCTGGGCGGGGCCGGGCTCGACGACGCCGCGAGCGTCGTCGAGCGGGTTCGCCGCCTCGTCTCTCCGTCGGGTGTCGCGCTCTTCGCGTCGCCCAACCCCGAGGCCGAACGCTTCCTGATGGCGCCCTCGCCCGGCGTGAACGACGCGCTCGGGTACTACGAGCTCTACGACGAGATCTCGCTTCAGTTCTCCGAGGTCCGCATGTTCGGCCAGGCGCCGTTCGTCGGCTACTCGATCGTCGACTTCTCCGAAGCCGATCCCGAGGTCGAGGTCGACACCTCGGCGCTCGACGAGCCCGAGGCGCCGGAGTGGTACGTGGCGATCGCCAGCGAGCGCCGCATCGACGCGGGCGCGTATTCCATCGTCGGCCTGCCGCTGTCGGAGGTTTCGCGGACCGCCCCCATCGAGCCGACGACGATGCCGTACCGCGAGCCGCCGCCGGCTCGCGAAGATCGCGAGCGCGACATCCTCGCGCTGACCGAGGCGCGAACGCGCCTCTCGGTCCTCACGACCGAGAACGAGAAGCTGCGCGAGCAGCTGGGCGATGCCACGAAGATCGAACGCCAGCTGTCGCACGCGTCGATGCGGGTCGCCGAGCTCGAGCGTGAATCCGAAGAGACGCGCGGCAAGATCGCCGAGCTTCAAGCGAGCCTTCACCGAGCCGAGACGCGCGCCGAGTCGGCCGAGGCCGAGGTGCTGCGCCTGCGCGTCGATCTCGAGGCTGCGCGCGAGGAGCCGGCGACGCCGCGTCGTGAAGCGCTCGCCCAGAGCGAGCGCCTCGAAGCCGCGCGCGTAAAGGCGGAGCTCGACGCGTCGCTCGCCAAGATCCGGGATCTGGAGCGCCAGATCGCCGCGCTCGAGCCGCCGACGCTCCGCTCGAAGGAAGAGCTGGCCCAGCGCATGGCCGAGCTGAAGGCCCGCGCCGACGCCGCGGAGTCCAACGCGCTCGCGCTCGAAGAGAAGCTCGCCGGAGCTTCGGGTGCGCGCGACCGTGCGCTCGCGGCGCTCGCCGAGACCGAGCGTGCTCTCGCTGCTGCGAAGGAGAGCGCGCAGGCTGCTGCTGCCGCAGAGAACGCCGACGGCGCGCACGCCGCTGATATCGCTGCGCTCGAGGCGCAGCTTCGCGAGCGCGGTCACGAGGTCGCGCGCCTCAAGCGAGAGCTGCGCGAGGGCGAGCGGGTCGGCAAGGAGCTGCTCCTCGAGCTCGAAGACCTTCGCGCGATCCCGCCGCCGTTCTCCGGCGGGCGCGGCGGCGACGGCGCCGATACGGGCGCGGGCCCGAACGGAGGGGGAGCGCGACCCTCCGGCGAAGGTGCTCTCTCGCAGGAGCACGCGACCGAAGCGGCCGAGCGTGCCGCTCGCGTCGAGGCGGACCTCGTGGCAGCGTCGTGGCGCATCTCGCAGCTCGAACGTGAGGTGGCCGAGGGCCGCGCGACCGAGCCTGTGGAGCCCGGCGCTCGCGAGCGCGAGCTCGAGCGCGCGCTGATGATCGCTCAACGCGAGATCGCAGAGCTTCGTGGCGGCGGCCTTGCCGGCGATGCCTCGTCCGAGCAAGCCGCCGTGGTCGATGTGCAGGGCCGGTCGCCCGCTGGTCGCTCCGTCCAACCATGAGGCTCTCGCGCGCGATCGTCCTCGGCGCCGCGCTCGCGCTCGCCGGTTGCGGCGCTTCTCAGAGCAAGGCCGAAGACCCGCTCGCGCACGCGCGCGCCGAGGGGCCGCGCTCCGACGATCCCGATGTCGTCGGAAAGTGGCTCCTCTACGAGCTCATCGCTCCCGGCGGGCAGAGCACGCAGGCCCACCTCGCGAGAAAGCGCCTGGACGAGGTCGCGCCCGCGAAGTCGGTGGACGAAAAGACGCTCATGTCGACCTTGGGCCGTGCCCTCGACGACGAGGTCCACGGCGCGCTCGCGGGCGCGGCGGCGAGCTACCTCGACGTGGTCGACGCGGCGCGCGCGAGCGACGCGCCCGAAGCGCCCCTCCTCGCATGGTTCGCTTCGAGCCGGCTGCTTCGGCTGCGGCCCAGCGTCGCCGGCATCTGGTCCGGAGCCAAAGGGCGCGTCGAGCGCGCCATCGCGTCGCCCGGTCGCATCGGTTTTCGCGCGCGCGGGGATCTCGTCGACTGGTGGATGTTCGACACGCGCCGTGAAGGAAAGCTCGACCCGAAGACCGTCGAGGCCCGCGCGGTCGAGATGCTCGGTTGCATCCGCGAGGCCCGGCTCGCCGGTCCGTTCGGTGGTGTCGCGCCGCTCGACGTCGTGACCCGCTTCGAAGCCGAGAACGCCGGGCCTTGGCCGCTGACGTTCCAGCAGAATCCCCGGCGCGTCGAGCCGCCGCGCGTCCTCGAACGAGAGCCGAGCAGCGGTTGCAGCTTGCGGAGCGCGTCGGCGCCGTCGCCCGGCGTCCACTACGTCGAGACGTACTTCGATCTCGCCGAGCCCGAGGACGTGGTGATCGCGCTTCAGGGGGCGTGGTCGGTCCGGGTCGACGACGTCGAGGTCCTCGCACGCGATCCGCGGGTGTTCGGCATATGGCCGCGCTTCGCCGTCGCCGTGCGCCTGGGCGCCGGTCGCCACCGCCTGGTCGGTAGGATTGGCGCGCCCGAGACCTCGATCCGCGTCCTGGATCGCGACGGTCTGCCGATCGCCTTGTCGGCGTCGACCGACGCGACGTCACCCTATTCGCTCGCCAAGCCTCAGCTCCTCGCGGACCCGAACCCGCTCGCGCCCTTCTTGCGCGAGGCGCGTGTCAAAGAGACGCCGCCGTGGCCGAAGCCGCAGGCCGGGGCCGAGCTCGACACGACCGATCCGATCCTTCGCTTCATCGGAGCCGAGCTCGCGCACGTCGACGGTCAAGAGGACCTGGCGAGCGTGCTCTTCGAGCCGCTCGTAAAGCAAGCGACCGTCGCGACCGGCCTCTCGCTCGCGACGCAGGCAGGCTTCGTCGATGACGATCCTGTCTTTTCGCCGAACGACGCCCGCGACCTCGCGCTCGATCTCCGACGACGCGCCATCGAGAAGGACGCGCGCCTCTGGTTCGCGAAGCTCTGGCTGCTCGTGGACGCCGCCCAGAAGGCGGGGCCCCAGGATCAGCTCGCGGCCCTCACCGAGCTCGCCCAGGCGTTCCCGCAGGTGCCTGCGGTCGGCAAGGGCCTCGCCCAGATGTACGCGCACCTCGGTTACAAGCCCGAGCACCAGCGCACGATCGTCGACCTCGCCAGGCGCTTCCCGGACGACACCGAGGTGCTTCGCGCACTCCTCTCGGTGCAGGACGAGTCCGGCAAGCACGCCGAGGCCGATCAAACCGTGCTGCGGATCGCGGCGCTCGAGCCGGCTTCCTCCATCCAGGTCGAGCGCGCGCTCCTGCGAGGCGACTTCCAGGCAGCGCTCGCGCTCCTGGAGAAAGAGGTCACGGCGAAGTCCGGCGAAGAGAAGGCCGGCGTCGAGAAGCGCATCCGAGATCTCCTCGTCCGGTCGGGTCGCAAGAAGGAGACGCTCGCCGAGCTGGAGCGCGCGCTCGCCGCCGATCCCGCGAACGTCAGCGAAGGTCTCAAGCTCGCCGACGCGCGGCTCGCCACGGGCGATCACGCCGCGCTCCGCAAGGCGCTCGCCGACGCGATCCTCAAGGGTGCCGAGAGCGCCGAGCTCCGTGACGCGATCGAGGTCGTCGACGGCATGAGCGAGCTCGAGGCGTACAGGCTCGACCCGATGGAGGCGATCCGCGACTTCGAGTCGACGGGCGCGGCCAAGGCCACGGCCAAGGCCGCCAAGCAGGACGACAAGGTAGGCACGGCCGCGCGCGTCCTCGACTACGCCGCGATCATCATCCACGCGGACGGTTCGGCGCGGATGCTCGAGCACGAGATCCTCCACATGGCGAGCCGCGAAGCGATCGCCGAGCACGCGGAGCAGAAGCTGCCGCGCGGCAAGCTCCTCAGGATTCGCACGATCAAGGCCGACAAGAAGACGCTCGAGCCCGAGATCGTGCAGGGCAAGCCGACGGTGACGATGCCGCACCTCGAGGTGGGCGACTACATCGAGACCGAGACGCTCTACGACCTTCCGGGCGACGGCCGTGGCGGCAAGATGTTCGCGGGGCCTCGCTGGTTCTTCCGTGAAGAGAAGGTCGACTACCACCGCAGCGAGTTCGTCGTGATCTCGCCGCGCGGCCGAAAGCTCGACGTCGAAACCACCGGCCAGGTGCCGGCGCCCAAGGTCGTCGAAGAGGGCGGCTCGATCGTGCGCACCTGGCGCGTCGACAAGAGCCCCGCCCTTCCGGAAGAGCCGTTCTCGGCGCGCGTGGACGAGTTCCTCCCGAGCGTTCGCGTGGGCTGGGGCGTCTCGCAGCGCGAGACGCTCGAGCGCCTTCGCGATGCCGCGACGAACATGGTCCCCGCCGATCCCCGGCTTCAGCGCGTCGCCTTCACGATCGCGACGGCGGGGGCGCCGCCTGCCGAGCAGGGCGCGCTCCTCAGGAAGCTGCCCGTCGAGGAGCGCGCGCGCCGCATCTACAGGTGGGTCCTCGACAACGTCGAGCCCGGGCGCGAGGGGGATCCTCGAAAGATCGTGCTCGGCAAATCGGGCAACCGCGCCGAAGCATTCATCTACCTCGCGCGGCTCGCGGGCGCCGACGTAAGGCATGCGGTCGTCCAGGATCGCCTCGCTCCGCCCGCGGTCGGCCCCTTCTCGGAGGTCGAGCAAATCTCGCAGGTCGCGCTGGTCCTCAAAGGCAGCAAGGGTGACGTGTGGCTGACGGTCGGCGACAAGTACGCCCCGTTCGGGTACCTGCCGAGCTCGCTCCGCGGCCAGCCTGCGACGATGCTCGACGCCGCGCTCACCAAGGTGACGACGACGACGGGCGGTCCTCCCGACGGCGTCTCGCACGAGGGTGAGGCGGACCTCCGCGCGGATGGCTCGGCGACCGTTCGGCTCGAGCAGAGGTACACCGGGCGTCTCGCGATCGAGCTCCGCAGCGCAATCCAGCAGCTCCCCGAGGATCGGCTGAAGGACATCGTCGAGGCGAAGCTCGTCGCGCAAGCAATCCCCGGCGGTCGGCTCCGCTCGATGGAGATCGAGGGCCTCGTGGATCTCGACGAGCCGCTGGCGCTCAAGCTCGTCATCGAGGCGTCGACGTTCGCCAAGCGATCGGGCGACGACCTCGTCCTCTCGCCGCCGCTCGAGGTCTCGCTCACGCCTCTCGCTGCTCTCGAGCGTCGAGAGACGCCGCTCGTCATCGCGCCCGGGATGGCCATCCGCGTGGCCGTGAAGGTGCGCGTCAAGCTTCCCGCAGGCGCCAAGGTGACAGAGTTGCCGGTCGCCAAGGGCGAGCACGGCGGGCGTTCGTTCGCCGCAAATGACCGGGTCGAGGCCGGCGCGCTCCTCCTCGATCGCGTCATCGACGTCCCGGCGGGCCGCGTGTCGCCCGAAGCCTACGCCGACTTCTCTGCCTTCGTACGCGCCGCCGAAGAGGCGCTCCATCGCGACTGGGTGATCCACCTACCATGAGCGAAGCCGAGCTCTCCACGTACAAGATTCATCTCGACGGCATCCGCTTTCGCGGTCGCCACGGCGCCTCGCGCGCGGAGCGCGGCCTGCTTCAGGACTTCATCGCGACGGTAGAGGTAGAGCTACCGATCGAGGCGCTCCCGAAGACCGACACGCTGAGCCGCGTGTTCGACTACGGCAAGCTCGCCGAGATGGTCGTCGACGAAGGCACGAAGAGCTCCCACAAGCTCCTCGAGACGCTCGCGCAGCGCGTGATCGCGCGCATCTTCGAAGACTCGCCTGCCGTGAGCGCGACCGTGTGCGTGAAGAAGTTCGGTCCGCCCACGGCGGTGAGCGTGGACTCGGCGTCGATCGAGCTACGCGGCCGGCGCGCCTGAGCGCAGCCGGCCGAACCAGGCCTACGCCGAAGCGGCCTTCAGCTTCGGCGGGCGCACCTGCGGCAGAACGCGGACGTTGCCGATCGCCTGCATCGGCGGGGGCGTCATCGTCGAAGGCGGCATGGAGAGCCCTTCGATCGGCGCGAGGCGCTGCGTCTCGGCGCCGCGCATGGCGCCCGCGCCCTGAATCGGCGCGACGAACGAGCGCGGCGGCGGTGCCGACGAAATCGGAGCCTGCATCGGAGGAGGCGGCGACGACATCGGAGGCGGCGGCCTGGACGAGGCCATCGCGGGCGGCGAGACCGGCGCCATCAGCGGCATCGCGACGGGCATCGACTTGGTGCTCGGCGCGCGCAGGCCGAACGGATCGAACTTCGCGTGGTGCTTGTCGGACAGCCCGCGAATGCGCTCCAGCACCGTCTCGTAGGTGATGAAGATCTCTTCGCGGCAGCCGTCGCCGAGGAACCGCTTCAGCGCGAGCTCGCCCGGCGTCGCCGTGCGGCGCGCGATCTCGCGGACGAGCGGCGCGATCGAAAAGATGATCGCTTCGGCGATGACCGAAGGACGAGCGACCTCACCGACCGGGACGCCTCCGAAGAGCGCCTTGGTCGCGGTCTTGCGGTGCGGAAGGAGCGTTGCGATCGTGTTGACGACGCGCGACCAGAGGCGGTGCACGCCGGCAGCGTCCTCGCGGCCCAGCTTCTCCGGCTGCGCGCTCGGGTAGCCCATCTTGTCGATCGGCGTCACCGTCACGTCGCGCGAGCCTTCGCTGTCGAGAAGGATCTCGAAGCCCTCGGACGGGGTCGATCCGCTCTTCTTCAACGTCATCGCTGCGCGATCCGGCGTGAGCGTGACCGCCGTCACGTACATCTCGTCGATGCGCACCGGCATCGGACGCGGCTTGCCGATCAGCGGCTTTTTCATCACGTGGATCGCGACGACCTTCTCGAGGAGCGACGCCTGCACGGGCCGCGCGAAGAGGTGATCGCCGGGGATGGCGACGTCGAACGCGATCTCGAGACCAAACGGGGTTCGCGCGTAGAGCTCGGCGCGCGTCGGTGCCGTCTTGGCCGCGGCCGTCCATCGGATGCCCCAAGCGGTGTCCGGCACCTGGTGGTTGGAGAGGAACGTGCTCAGCGCGGGAAGCACCTTGGATCGCGGCGAGGTCGCCGTGGCGGTCGCGATCGCCGTGTCCTTCTCCTTGGCGATCGTCGCGCGTGCATCGGCGATCGTTCGCCACGCGAGATCGCCGATCCGCGAGAACGCAGCTTCTGCGATGGTCGCCCCGCCTCGGCTCGCCGTCTCGCCACCGAACGTCTCTTCGACCTGACGGATCACCGCCAAGAGCTGCATCTGATCCTGCGCCGCCTTGGCCTCTGCCTCACGCGTCGCTCGATTCGTGTCGTCGACGTCGTCGTCGGCGCTGAGGATCGCAACGCACGCGTCGGTCGCAGAGCACAGCGTCGCGAGAAAGTTTTCGTTCAGGGGGAACGGCGTGGCATCGGCGAAGAGGTAGCGCATGGGTGGACCTCGCGTAGCAGCAGATCCAGTCGCAACGGACGTACCATCTGGCTATTTCCTGCACATCGAGCGATCCGCGAGGACACAGAACGGAATTATGAGAACCGTGCTGGAATTTCCTTAGCGGAGCACACCCAGGAGGACGCGGGGTGGGGGGATCGAAGATCCATCCAGGCGCGCGTCCACACCCAGGCCTACGCCCAGTGGCTCAGCAGCCGATGCTCTGGCCGTCGCAGCTCACGTAGCAGGAGCCGCAGTAGATGCAGAGCACTGCGTCCGTGTAGAGCTGGTAGCCGCCCGGATAGCTCTCGATGCACTCGTTGTAGCAGGGCTCGGGGTCCGGGAAGTTGGAGCAGTCCTGAACGCACTGGTTGAACGCGACGCACTCCATGTCGTTGATGCAGGCGTCGTATTGGAACGAGCACTCCGTCGCGATCGAGCACTGGACGCAGCTCTGACAGTCGAAACCGTTTTCGCACTGCATCCCCGTCCCGACGCTGACGACCGAGCCCGTCGGGCCGGGGCCCGTTCCGGTGCTCGGCCCGGGCCCGCTGGTCCCGCTGCTCGGCCCCGGTCCGCTGGTTCCGCTGCTCGGTCCCGGGCCGGTGCCGGTGCTCGGCCCGCTCGTCTGCCCCGGTCCGTTCGTCTGCCCAGGTCCGTTCGTCTGGCCGGGTCCGTTCGTCTGCCCCGGCCCCGACGTGGTCGGAGCGCCGCCTTGGCCGCCGCCGCCCTCGTCGAACACGCTCACGTTGCTGCTGCAGGCCGCGAGGAACACGCTGAGACCGAGACAAGAAAAGGCGAGCGTTCGCATAGGAAGGACCCTCGTGAGACGACGGTTCGTGCCGCCGTCAGATAGCTTCAGATGGCCGGAAGCGCGGGCGCTGATCGCGACAAAGGCGCTGGAGCATCACCGTGAGTGTCCGGGGGGACCAGGCTCTCGTATATGTTTCGGTCCGATGCACCCCCTGCACGATGTCGAGCTCCCGGAGTCGATCGAGGACGAGTTTCCCGCGGTGGTCGAAATTCCGGCCGGGTCGAAGCTCAAATACGAGATCGACAAGCGCACCGGCCTCTTGATGCTCGATCGCGTCCTTTATTCATCGGTGCACTACCCCTGCAACTACGGGTTCATCCCGCGCACCCACGCGGACGACGGCGACGCCCTCGACGTCCTCGTGCTGATGCAGTTTCCTGTCGCGCCTCTGACCATCGTCCGCTCGCGAGCCATCGGCGGCTTTCGAATGCGTGACGACAAGGGCGAAGATGACAAGATCATCGCCGTCGCGATCGATGACCCGGCGTTCAGCCACTACCAGGCCACGACCGAGCTGCCGCCCCACCTGCTCAAGGAGCTTCGCCGGTTCTTCGAGGACTACAAGTCGCTCGAAGGAAAGTTCAGCGAGGTCGACGAGCTCTACAACCAGGGCCGAGCGGTCAAGGTCATCACGCAGGCGATCCAGGACTACAAGAAGCTCAAGCCCCAGACGTAGGCGATCTCCC
>JBGTSH010000007.1:0-74227 GCA_041940405.1 Polyangiaceae bacterium | reverse complement strand
GGCACGACGGGTCCGCCGAAGGGCGTGATGCTGAGCCACGGCAACCTGGTGTTCGTGGCGACGCTCGCGAAGAAGCTCGCCGACGCGCGGCCGAGCGACTGCAGCCTCTCGTATCTTCCTCTGTCGCACATCGCCGAGCAGATGTTCTCGGTCCACGGACCGCCCACGTGGGGCGGCAGCATCTACTTCGCCGAGAGCCTCGAGAAGGTGCCCGAGAACCTCAAGGAGGTTCAGCCCACCGTCTTTTTCGGCGTGCCGCGCATCTGGGAGAAGTTCCATTCCGGGATCTCGGGAAAGCTCGCGGCCGCGACCGGCGTGAAGAAGCGCCTGGTCGATTGGGCGCGCAAGGTGGGATCCAAGGTGTCCGAGCTCCGCTGCAGGGGTGAGGAGCCGACCGGCCTCTTGGCCATCGAGTACAAAGCCGCCGACCGGCTCGTCTTCTCCAAGCTCAAGCCGGCCATCGGCCTCGGTCGAGCTCGCTTCTGCGTGAGCGGCGCGGCACCGATCGCCCGTGAGGTGCTCGAGTTCTTCGCCTCGCTCGACATCATCGTGCTCGAGGTCTACGGCCAGTCCGAGGATTGCGGGCCGACGAGCTTCAACCGACCCGGCAAGACGCGGTTCGGGACCGTGGGTCCCGCGCTCGAAGGGGTCGAGGTCAAGATCGCCGACGACGGCGAGATCTTGGTCCGCGGGCCCAACGTCTTCTTGGGCTACCTGAAGGAGCCCGAGGCGACGGCCGAGACACTCAAGGACGGCTGGCTGTGCTCGGGCGATCTCGGCGCGTTCGATCCGGACGGCTTCCTGTCCATCACGGGGCGCAAGAAAGAGATCATCATCACCGCCGGGGGGAAGAACATCGCGCCCAAGAACATCGAGGCGGCGCTGAAGAACCACCCGCTCGTGTCCGAGGCGGTGGTGATCGGGGACCGGCGCAAGTTCCTGACGGCGCTCGTCACGCTCGATCCCGAAGCGGCGGTCGGGTTCGCAAAGGAGCGCGGTATCGACGACAAGACGGTTCATGCGTCGCCGCAGCTCAACGCGGAGATTCAGCGCGCCGTGGATGAGGTGAACCAGGAGCTGGCGCGGGTCGAGACGGTGAAGAAGTTCACGGTCTTGGAGAAGCCGTTCTCGATCGATGCGGGGGAGCTGACGCCGACGTTGAAGGTGAAACGGAAGGTGGTGAACGAGAGGTACGCCCGGGAGATCGAGGCGATGTACGCGGAGTGAGGGATAGGGGAAGAGGGAAGGGATAGGGCCAGAAGAGGGTCAGGGCCAGGGAAGAGGGTCAGGGCCAGGGAAGAGGCGTCCGAGCTGCGGGGGGCTCGGGTCGTGTTGATTGGTCATGCCCTGTCGCGCACGATCCCTGCCAGCGCCGGGGAGCGGTCCGCCAAGACTGAGGCGTAGATACATGACGGCGCTGTCATGGATCCTGCGCGGGGTGGGGCATGACCAATCAACACGACCCTCGCGCCGCCGCCCGTCACCAAGAGCTGCCCCACCACAAGCTCGTTGCCTACCAGGTGGCGCTGGAATTCTTGGCGGCTGTGCGGGCGGCCGGAATTCGGGACGCCGGGCTTCGGGATCAGGCGCTGCGGGCTGCCAAGTCGGTTTGTCTGAACTGTGCTGAAGGCGCCGGACGAAAGTCGCGGGCGGACAAGGCTCGGGTGTTCGCGATTGCGCGGGGAGAGGCCGTGGAAGCGGTGGCGGCGGTTGAGATCGCGGCGGCGGCGGGGGACGCGACTGCGGCGGCGGAAGCCCATTGTCTGCGGTTGGCTCGCCGGCTGATCGCGCTGCTCACGGGGCTCACGCGTTCGTGAGTCGTCGGGTCTCGCGCTCCCGATGCGAGTGCTGACTGGGCGGGGCTCCCGCGCATCGTCAAACGCGCTCGACAACCACGCTCTCGGACGGAACCCCGCGCACAGCGAGCTCAACCGCGCATAGCAACGCTGCGGCATGGGTGCCGCGAAACACAGACCCTTGTGCGGTCATCGCGGCCTTTGCTTCCTGCAATGTCAGCTTCCGAACTTCACGAAGGGCAGCTAGTGCTTTGAGTCTGGATTGGCCTGCGACGCGCACCTCCCACTCCCCGTAAGCCCGAATCACGGCAAGAGTTGCCGCCTCCGGCAGGTCCGCGAGCTGCGCCGAGGAAACGACGTGACATCGGTTGCATGTCACCTCCTCGTGAACGCCCCGCCTCCCGTACTGGAATGTGTCCACATAGGAGACCGCATGCAGCCCACCCGCTGCACACGGCTCCTCGAGAAGCACAACTTCATGAACGACATTCATGGCCTCTTCCGATTCCCGTCCCGAAGGACCAACCTTTGAGGCTGGGAGTCAACGCGGCGTCGCCACGCAGCGTCCGTCCTTCTCGGCGCACGTGTACGGCGGCGGCTCGATGAGCGGCGGGACGGTGCGCGGCGGACACTGGATCCCGACGGAGTGGACGCGTGCGGCCTCGCACTTGGTGTCGGTCTTGGTGCACACCTGCTCGATGCTGACGATCTCGCCGCGCTTGGCTTTGTCGGCCTGATGGGCGAACCATCCGTCTTGCTTGTTGCCCATGACCCCGGCGCAGCCGTACCAGCCGTCGCACTGCATCGCGGGAAGGCAGCGGTACGCATCGAAGAGCGTGCTGTCGGTGGTCGGCTCGGAGTCGCACTGTCCGCTCTTGCAAACGGCGCGGCGCGGCTCGACAGGGCAGTCCATCGCCGGGCAAGACATGACCGAGCGGTCGCCGCAGAACAGCTTGAGCGCTGCGTGCCAGCGCTTCGTTCCGGCGACGGTCCCGCACATGGGGCAACAGAGCTGTGGGCCGGACGCCTCGATTCGCGCCACGGCGCAGTCCTCGTCGCGGGTGCACGATCGCTCGATCGGAGGCGAGTCGGTCGCGGGGCTGGGCGGGACGCCGGGCGAAGCGGCCGGCGGCGCCGCGGAATCGACCACCGAGCTCGAAGCAACGGGTGCGGTCGTCGAGCCCGGCGTGCCGCAGGCCAAGAGCAAGAGCACGGCGGCGCCTCGGAGCTTCATGCGTCGAACGGTCGCACGAGGCGGCGGCCGGCGTCGACCGGCGAGCGGTGCTTTTCCCAGATGGCGCTCGAGCCTTATCACCACCTACGATCGTGCTCGTGCTTTCCGCACCGAAGCGCATCACCCTTCGCTCCTTGGGGCTGCTCGGCGCCGCCTGTCTCGTCCTTCTGGGCTTCGGCCTGGACAAGGGCGAGCTCGCCTGCGAGCAGGCGGCCGTCCACCTCCAGGAGTGCTGCCCCGACTTCGACGTCACGCGCATGGACTGCACCCAAGAGGGTGGCTGCACGCGAACGCGCGAGTCGAGCGCTGTAGCGTTCGAGGAGAGCGAGTGCATCCGCGCATCGAGCTGCGAGGACATCGCCGCGCGCAAGGTCTGCGAGCGCCTGGATGCGCGCGTCATCGAGGCAGCCGAAGGTGGCGGACCGGACGTCAACGAGCTCTACCGGATGGATTGGCTGTGCGACTGATCGCGCTGGCCATCTTGGGTCTGTCTGCGTCGTCCCTCACGGCCGGCGTCGCGTACGCGCAAGGCGAGCCCGGGTCCGAGGAGCCTTCGGATCCCGTGCCCGGCGACGACGAGCCCGAGCCGTGGGTCGAGAAGAAGCCGCTCGAGGTGCCCGAGCCGCCGCCACCCGAACCGACGCCGCTACCGCCGCCCGCACCCGTTCCTCGGTTCATTCAGCCGATGCCTCCTACGGTGCACTTCCCGCCCCCGCCTCCGCCAGAGGACGTCGATGATCCGGTCCCTCGAACGACTCACCTCATGGTGCGCATGTCCGGTGGGCCGACCGCTCGCTATCTCTTCGGCGCGCTGATGGTCGGCGGCGAGGGCGAGCTCGGCGCCGGCGTCGACTCGCCGTTCGGCTCGTTCGCGCTCGCCGCTTCGTTCTTCGGCGGGACGCTCGACGGCAGCTTCACCACCCTCCACGGCGTGATGGGCTTTTACGCCGCGTGGCCGATCGGGATCGTGCGCCTCGGCTTCGAGCCCAGGATCGGCGTCATCGATATCGATCGGCTCACGACGACACGCCAGTTCGGCGCCTACTCCGCCGGTATCTCCGCGCTGTTCTCCGTCGATCTGGTCCGTGAGGACGGCTACACGTTCGCGCTCGGCGCCAAGCCGACCCTCGACGCACTCCTTCCGCTCAACAGCGACGGCATCGGTCAGGACTCCGCGGCGACGCTCTTCGGCGCCAACGCGTTCCTCGAGTTCCGCTGGCGATCCGCCGAGTAGGGCGACGTCTCGCCGCTTGATGACCACCTCCCTGTGGATTCACCCCCCCATCCCCCCTCAACTTCGTTGAGGGGGGTGCCTGCGTAAAAGAGGCGCTGGACGCAAACAAAAGCCCCCTCCACGAAGTGGAGGGGGTTTGGGGGAGGAATCTACAGGGACGAGCTCACAGCGAGGCCGGCGGTCACCAGCCTCGCCATAAGGTCAGTCGTAGATGCCCTTCATGCTCGCGTCGGCCATGCGGAAGTCACGCATCGCTTGGCGCATGAAGGCCGGGATCGCCTCGTAGTCGGAGAGCTCGAGGCAAGCGCGGTTCGCGGCGCAAGTGCAACCGGAGTTGTTGGCGCCGTTGCAGGTCGTGGTGGAGCCGAGGTTCGGGTCGTGCAGGATGACCGGCTTGCCGTCCACGATTGTGGGCTGGCACCAGGTCGCGCCGCTCTCGGGCGAGGTCACCGGCGTGCACTCGTACGCCTTGAACATGAGCTCGTTGGCGTACTCGAGGATGCGTGCACCGACGCCGCGCTGGACCGTCTTGCCGAAGATCTGCTCGGTGCCGTAGGTGCGCGCGATGTAGACGCGACCGTCAGGAATGTGCAGCTCGATCCGGTTGGCAAACTGCGGGTCGTTGTCGGCGCCGAGCTCCCAGACACCCATCAGGTTGATCCAGTTGGTCTTTGCGTTCTCGGGCAAGTAGAGGAGCGTCTGGGCGATGAGCCACTTGTGCTCCTCGAACTTGACCTGAGGATCGACCGCGACCATCTCGGCCGGAGCCATCGGGTTGAGGGCGTGCGGGATGATGTTGCCGTCGTCGTCGACCTCGCACACGTTGCCGGGCGCGCAGCCATAGACGGAGCAGATCAGCTGATCCTGGCCGGGCCAGCAGACCTCGGGCTCGGGCGTCCACCAGGTGACCCAGCCGATGCCCTGCGTCGGGTAGAGGTCCGAGTCGACGAGCGGTTGACCGCCCGACGACGCGATGCGGGGACCCTTGATGTAGTCGTCGTTCGTCAGCTGGTTCGCCAGGAAGCGGCGGTAACCATCCGGGAAGACGTCGGCCATCGACACCGAGCGGTAGCGCGGATCGGTGAAGTCGGTGAGCGAGTCCGAGATGAAGTTGTCGACCGACTCCGTCAAGAGGTACGGCGCGAACACCTTGTCGTAGTAGGACCCGGCGTTGGCGGTGTAGTCGCGATCGAACTCGCCCTCGCCGGTGCCGAGCTTGTTCTCGACCAGCTTGGCGCCGATCGCGATGTTGCCGAAGTAGCCGGTGGCACCGTCGTACATGATCGAGTTCGCGGCCGGCGGCGAGCCGGTGAAGAACCCGTCGTGCGCGCGGAGGACCGGGCGCGCGAGGTCGTTGGCGCCGTTGCCGGCGAAGGTGTGCGGACCGGACTGGGGTCTCGCGAACTGCCGCGTGAAGTGGTCGAACGCGATGCCCGACGCGAGGATGTTGTCGCGATAGAACCAGTTCGCGTAGAGGCCCCAGTTGCGGTCGTAGTTCTCGCCGAGCTCCGGCAAGAGATACCGGAAGATGTTCGCGATCAGGCCAAGGCCCTTGCCGCCGTCACGCATCTTCTCGTTGTACCGGCCGAGGATGCGCTGCGACTGCGTGCGAACGCTGAACGTGGTGCGCGACCGGCGGTAGTTGTCGAAGATGTGCCGGATCTCTTGCTCGGTGATGAGGAAGTTGAAGAGCTCGTAGGCATCGGCGCCGTTGTCGTGCCGGTACACTGCGAGGTTGCCGAGGTCGGCCCAACCGTCGGTCGCGAAGCCGTACGGCGCGCGCAGCCGACCGGTGCGGCTGTCGACCGCCTTGGGAATGCTGTCGTACCAGCTCGCGCCTTCCGCCTCTTCGGGCGTAGCGACGCGCATCTGATCGTACTGTACGTAGTCGACCTCGGGCTGCTTGCAGCGCGTGGTCCTGCCGTTGACCTTGACGATCAGCGCGTCGAGCAAGGGATCGAACTCGCCGTCCTTCGCCGAATCCCACGTCTTCGGCTTGAAGGCGTTCGGATCGACCTCGGCGCAGGTGTCCGGCTTGATGATGTTCAGCTTCTCTTGGATCTCGGTGTAGTGGATGGTGTTCGCGTTCTTGTCGATCCAGTCCCACCCGAGGATGCCGCCGAAGTTGCCCGTGACGTTGAGGAGGGTCTTGGAGCGATTGGTATCGTTGATCGAGTACCCCGGCTCGTTGTAGACGCTCATGACGTCGCCGTAGAAGAAGCGCGCCGCAGCGAAGTCGTAGATGCCGAGACCGATCAGGTCCTGGGTGAGCTCACCCGGGTAGTCCATGACCGTCGACTGGCTGAACATCCAGATCAGGCCTTCGCGCTCCTCGTCCGTCGGCGGATCGAAGTAACGCGGGCCGATGCACTCCTCACCCGTCTCCGAAAGGTCGGCGCACTTCTCGGTGACCATGCCGTCCTTGGTGCGAAGCTGCCAGTACTGCGGGCGGTACGCGTAGGAGAACGACGAGCTCACGAAGTTGTGACGGAGCGCGATCGAGTGGCCCATCTCGTGCGCCATGACGGCGTACTGGAACTTGGTCGCCAGGTACTTGCGGATGCGCTCGGCGCGCTCGAGCTGGACCTTCTTGTCGTCCGAAGCGTTGAACTTGCCGAACTTCTTCTCGACGAGCTTCGTGAGGTCGGCGAGGCTGTTCGGCGCGGGCGCCATGATGTGGTCCGCGCTCAGGATGCAGGCGCCGCGGTTGGCGAGGCCGATCTCGCGCGCCTGACGCATGTCGCGCCAGAGGCCGGGGTTGAGGCTGCGGAGCGCCGATGCCGAGGCGAGCAGCGGGCTGGTGCCCACCTCGCCCAACGCGAGCTCGTTGCCTGCCTGGGTGATCTCGGGGCCGTTCATCCCGGCGAGCTGCATCATCCCTTCGGTGATGAGCGCCGCTTCGGTGTCGCTCCCTTGAGCGGCGACGCGTCGCGCCTCGGTGAACGGCTTGTTGTAGGACGGCGTGCCGGCTTCGGCGCGCACCGTCCGGAGCTTCTCTTTGGCGATCTTCTTCATCGCCGCGACCTGCTTCGGCTCGAGCGTCGCCCCGAGACCACGGGGGTCCTCGATCATCTGTGCGTCGACCAGCGGCTCGCTGTTGTCGATGTTGCGCCCGTCGACCGCGCCGGCGAGACGCTTCGCCATGGTCTGGCGATCCATCGTGCCGAGCACGCCCTTGCCGCTCGCCTGGTTCGCGGCCTGCGCCCAGTCGCGGACATACTGGCCGTTGGTGATCTCTTCCGTCGGGATCTCACCCGCGATGTAGCGGAGCGTATCGACCAGGCCCTGCGAAGCGAGGTCGTTGACGTGGGCCCAAACGTTCGAGCTCGAGTTGATCTTCTCGCCCGTCCGGGGATCGTCCGCGTCGGCCATGATGCCCCACGGCGACGGCGTCTGCGGGTTCTTGAGCACGTTGACCTGGTGGTAACGAAGGTCGCCGAGCCGCGCGTAGAAGCCGTTGTCGCAGGTGCGTAGCAGCTCGTCGTCGACGTCCTGGGGACGGTCGAAGCGCGCCTCGAACTGCTGATCGCACATCTCCATCGTGATCCCGGCGGGGAGCACCTGACGGGTGTCGCGGAGCCGCTCCTCTTCCGGCATGAGGCGCTGGTGATCCGCGACGCAGGCCGGCGAGTCCGTGGCCTCGACCGGGCTGTGGCAGAGCGTCACCATCTCGTTCAGCTTCGCGATGGCGATGACGCCCGCCGAGTACTTGCGCTGCGCTCCGATCGCGTCGGCTTGCGCGTTGCAGAAGTCGAGGCGTGCCTGCTCCCAGGGGCCGGCGCCGCCTGCCTCTTGCGCCCACGCACCGATGCCTGCGCGGCAGTCGTCGACCTCGCGCGCGAGCGCGATGGCGTCGTCGTTGTCGTCCTGCTGCCCGCGGTACAGCGGGAACAGGGCCTGGCAGTCCGCCTGGCCGGCACCGATGCCGATGCAGTCGCTGTACTTGGCCGTTTGCACCGCCATCCGCATCGCGACGTCCCAGTCGTGCGCGGCGAGCTTGCTGCCCTCGAAGTAGAACGGGCTCGAGTCCTTCGTGTAGTGCCAGACGAGCGGCTTCTCTTGCCGCTTGTAGTACGGCAGGGTGCACTTCTGCTCGAGCTTGTCGCAGCGTGAGCCGGCGCCCAAGAACGGGGTTACGGCCTCGCACTCGTCGTCGGTACCGTTGCCGTTCTCGTCACGCGTCGGCTCCTTGCCGATCGGCGTGGCCGACGTGTAGCAGGGGACCTCGCACTTTCCGGGGAACTTCTCGCTCTCGACGAAGCCGGCCGGACAACCCTGCGGGGCCTGCTCCGACCCGAGATCGACGTAGGCGTGGTGCCACTCCCAGATGTTGAAGCGCGCCGCGAGGCGGTAGTACTGGTTGTCGGTGATGCCGTAGTTGCGCGCGTAGCCGAAGCGCTCGCCGTAGAAGGCGCCGAATGCGGCGAAGCGATTGCCGTCGATGTCGAGCGGCTGGTAGTCGCTCGGTTCGGCGCGGCGGAAGCTCATCCGCAGCGTGATCTCGACCGGGTTGCAGTTACCGAAGGGGTAGCTGCCGCCGAAGATGTCGTTCGGGAGGTAGCAGGCCGGGAAGCTGTCGATGCCCCAACCGAGGTGCGACAGATCGACGAGACCGGGGACCGCGAACGCCTTCTGCGTGACGTCGAAGTAGCCCTCGCTCGTCGCGAAGTGCGGCGCGTCCGGGTGACGCGGGTCGTTCACGTAGTACGAGAGCGGCTCGTACGAGACACCGCCGTAGACGCCGACCAGCGAGAGCGTGTCGAAGTCGTACGCGTCGGTCTGCAGGTTGCGCGACCAGTCGACGCGGAAGTACTCGCGCTGGTTCCAGGGGCGGTCCGACGTGTTCTCGACGACGACGTTGCTCTCTTCGCCGGTGGTCGGGTTGTAGTCGCGACGGATGTCGAAGTGGCTGAGGATCGGGAAGGCGTAGGCCACCGTGCCGTCGATGCTCGACGATCCGTCACCCTCGCTGTCCGCGCCGATGACGCGGTTGTAGACGATGCGACCGATGAGGACGTCCTCGGTGATCTCCCACTTGATGACGCTGACCGGCTGCGCGTACGTCGACGTGAACAGGCCGTCCTGTGCGGCGCCGTAGCCGACGTCGGTGATGACCGCGCGGGCGTAGAACGACGGGTCGTCCGCCGTGTCGACGAGGTCTTCGCCGACGTAGAACGCCTTGGGCAGCGCGTTCGGCTGAACGCGGTTGATCGGCTCGCGTTCCTCTGCGCATCCGCTAGCGCCAACGCCCACGAGGGCGATGGCAGCCCCCAAGCCGGCCAGACGCACTGCTTGCGCGAGACCCGCCCCGCGAATCGAGCTCCACCTTCTCATCGAAGCATCCTCCTCGAACTACTGCTTCACACGCCGCGCCGCCGGGATCGGCCGGGCCCCGATCCACGGGGAGCCGGACGCCTGTTGGCGGGAATAAAAGTAACGTGGTCGCTACTACCCTCGTGCCGGCCCCGCGTCGAGAGAGGCGCGCGCGTGTGAGAAAAACGTGAACACGTTTGAGGGACGCTCGTCGGAGAGCCCCTCCTCCGCCTAGCAGCCGTCTGTTAATCTCCTGACGCTGGAGGTTCTCTCGATGCAGCGTTTGCCGCTGGTTTGTGTCATCGGCGTGTTCACGATCGCTTGCGGAGACCCCGAGGTCCTGGTCGGACCCGGGACCGGAGGCGGCGACGACGGTCCGGGCGCTGGGGGTACGACGGACCAGGGGGGACAAGGGGCCGGGTTTCAGCAGTCGGGCGGCGGCGGCATGGGTCAGGGCGGTGAGGGCGGCGAGGCCCCCGGTCCCGCTTGCGGCGACGCCAAGATCGATCCCGGCGAGGCCTGCGACGACGGCAACGGCGTTTCGGGCGACGGCTGCACCGGCACGTGCGACGCCATCGAGAACGGCTTCGCCTGCCCGACGCCCGGGCAGATGTGCGTCTCGACGGTCATCTGCGGCGACGAGAAGATCACCGGGCTCGAGACATGCGATGACGGTAACGTCATGGCCGACGACGGCTGCTCCGACACCTGCCAGCTCGAGCCCGGATGGGAGTGCCCGGACCTCGGCGTGGCCTGCGTCGCGGCCGAGTGCGGCGACTCGATCGTCGCCGGCGCCGAGGACTGCGACGACGGCAACCCGGACGGCGGCGACGGCTGCTCGGACCTCTGCCAGCTCGAAGCCGGCTTCAAATGCGACCTCCCGGGCCAGCCGTGCGTCCCGACGATCTGCGGCGACGGCCTCGTCGAAGGCACCGAGCAGTGCGACGACGGCAACAACGACATGGGTGACGGCTGCGTTCCCCTCACCTGCACCACCGAGCCGGACTGCACGGCGAGCCCGATGCTGCCGTGCACGACCACGTGCGGCGACGGCATCAAGCTGCCGAACGATCCGAACGAAGCATGCGAAGACGGCAACACCCAGGCAGGTGACGGCTGCTCGCCGACCTGCCAGATCGAGCCGGGCTACACGTGCATGCCGTCGGTGAGCAACCCGACGGAGCTCGTGCTGCCGATCGTGCTCCGCGACTTCCAGGTCTCGCACCCCGACATGGAGGACTTCCTCGGCTCCGAGCAGGGGATCGTCGAGAACCTCCTCGGTCTCGACGGCAAGCCCGTCTACGCGAGCGCGACGACGACCGCGACGACGAGCGGCCAGGCGAACTTCGACCAGTGGTACCGCGACACGCCGGGCATCAACCTCCCCGTCCTTCAGACGATCACGCTCACCCAGCTGCCGACCGGAGAGTTCCGCTTCAACGACGGCAACTTCTTCCCGCTCAACGGCATCGGCTTCGGCAACGAAGGGAACAACAACAACTTCCACTTCACGAGCGAGGTTCGCTACTGGTTCGAATACCAGGGGACCGAGGTCTTCGACTTCACCGGTGACGATGACGTGTGGGTCTTCGTCAACAAGCACCTCGCGGTCGATCTCGGCGGCGTGCACGGCGCGCAGAGCGGCGGCGTGACGCTCGCGAACCAAGCTGCGGCGCTGGACCTCGTCGTCGGCGGCGTCTACGAGATCGCGGTCTTCCAAGCGGAGCGGCACACGACGCAGTCGAACTATCGCCTGACGCTCTCGAACTTCGAGAACGGGATCACCGTCTGCGTGCCCGTGTGCGGAGACGGCATCAAGACGCCGGACGAGCAGTGCGATGACGGCGTCAACGACGGAGGCTACGGCGAGTGCGGCCCCGGCTGCCTCAAGGGCCCGCACTGCGGCGACGGGACCGTGCAGATGCCCGAAGAGGAGTGCGACGACGGCATCAACCTGACGCCGTACGAGGGCTGCGCGCCCGGCTGCGCATTTGGCGCGTTCTGCGGCGACGGCAACGTCGACAGTCTCTTCGGCGAGCAATGCGACGACGGCGCGAACGACGGCGGCTACGGCGAGTGCTTCGCCAATTGTCTGCTCGGGGAGCGATGCGGCGACGGCATCGTCCAGGGCGCGTTCGAGGAGTGCGACGACGGAAACAAGATCAACGGCGACGGCTGCTCCAACGCTTGCGAGAGCAACTTGGCGCAGTAGCGCCGGCCAGGGCGGGTGCGACCGGCTCGGGACGCTCGGCCCCCGGGCTGCGACGCGCCTGTCGCACCGGCCCGCAGAAAAAAGTAAGCCTCGGCATGGAACGACTCGTGCCGTACGGGGGGCATGCGTCCTTGGACTTCGGGGCTTGCCGCTCCGCTCGCGCTCGCGGCCGCGGCGCTCCTGGCGGGCTGCAAGGGCGACATCGGCGACGTAGATCCGAGCAAGGTCCCCCAGACGGATCCGGAAGCCGCATGTACGCCCGAGGCCAGCCTCGAGGTGCCGCTCCAGCGGATCAACGTCACGCAGTTCCGCCGCGTCATCGCCGAGCTCTTCGGTGACGACCTCGTCTACGACGACGCGTTCCCGATGCCGCTCTCGGGCTATGCGTACTCGACCTTCAGCGCAGCGAACCCGGTCGCCGACGCGCAGGTAAAGCCGATCATGGAGACGGCGGAGGCGATCGCGATGCAGGTCGCCGACCGGATCCCCGCGTGCTCCGGCGACGAGACGGCGTGCGCGACGGAGTATCTGACCGACCTCGCGACGCGCGCCCTCCGGCGAGCGCCCGCCGACGAAGAGCTCTCGATCCTCGTCGGCCTCTACAGCGGCGCGCGCGCGGAGATGGAGTACGGCGAGAGCGTGGCCGTGGCGGTGTCCGGCCTCCTTCAGATGCCGCAGTTCCTCTACCTCTTCGAGGAGGTGCCGGCGGCAGGATCGGATCCGACGACGCTCGACGGCCAAGAGATCGCGCAGCGCATGGCGCTGCTCTATTGGAACGGCCTTCCCGATGACGCGCTCCTCGCCAAGGCAGCGAGCGGCGCGCTCGCCGACGCCGAAGCGCGGCGCGCCGAAGCGCACCGCATGCTCGCCGACCCCAAGGCCAATGCCGCGCTCGCCGGGTTCCTACGCGAGTGGATGATGGTGCAAGGCTTCCGCGCGACGATCCACGAGCCGGCGCTCCAGGACGCGCTCGAGGAAGAGCTCAGCCGCAACATCGAAGACGCGCTCTCGTCGGAGGATGGCCTGCGCGCGCTCCTCACGTCGAACCGCACCTGGGTGAACTCCACGCTCGAGACGTTCTACGGGCTGCCGGCTACGAGCAGCGGTCCGGACGACTGGAGACAGGTCGATCTCGATCCCGAGGTGCGCGTCGGGATCCTCAGCCATCCGGTGCTCATGGCGCGGTTCGCTCACGGCGAGGCGCCGTCCGACATCCTTCGCGGGAAGTTCGTCCGGGTGAACCTGCTCTGCGTCGACATCGAGCCGCCGCCTCCCGGCGCACAAGAGGAGCAGAACGCGCTCACGCCGCAGGGGTCGACCATTCGCGAGCAGGCCCAGGCGCGGCTCGACCATCAAGTCTGCGGCGGGTGCCACCGGCTCATGGATCCGATCGGCTTCGGCTTCTCCGCATTCGACGGCGCGGGCCGCTACCTCCCCGGGACCGGCGCCCAGGTGGACACGACCGGAAACATCCAGCCGCCTTCGGATCTGTCGGGCGAGTTCCACGGGGTGCGCGAGCTGGGCGAGCGGCTGGTCGGCGGCACCGAGGTGCAGGCCTGCTTCGCGAAACAGTGGATCCGCTACACGCTGGGCAAGCGCGAGACCGTGGCCGAAGAGTGCTCGATCGACTCGATCGCCGAGTCGATGGCCGAGCAGAGCCTGTCGATGACGGATCTGTTTGCTGGCGTCGCCGCGACGCGCGCCTTCGTGACGCGCGCCGACTCGGAGGAGAACTGACATGCTGGGCCGACGACAAGCACGACGGTCGTTCCTCCGCACCCTCGGCGGCGGCGCGCTGGCGCTTCCTTTCCTCGAGTCGAGCGCCCGCGGCGGCGGCGCGACGGTCCCGACGCGCCTCGTCATCTACTCCACGGGCGAGGGCAATCTCCCCGCGCGCTTTCGTCCGCCGACGCTCGGCGGCGACGCGCTCCAGCTGAGCGAGATGCTGCAGCCACTGGCACCGGTGAAAGAGAAGGTCACGGTCGTCTCCGGCGTCGATAACCTCTTGCCGGCGCTCCACACGTCGAACGGCCACAACGCGCCGGGCCACACCATCCTCACCGCGAACGTCGTCGACACGACAGGCACCGGACAGTTCGATCCCGGCATCGAGGTGAGCGCGGGCATGCGATGCCTCGGCCCTTCCATCGACCATTACCTCGCCAGCCGCCTCGGCGTGATGGAGCCGCTCAACCTCGCCATCGGCGGCTCCGACCCGGGCGAAAATCGCCAGTTCTACAAGATGAAGGATCCGGGCGAGAGCGGCGCCAACCCGGAAGCTCCGCTCAACGCCGATCCGATCGACGCCTTCAACACCAACATCGGAGGCCTTCCCTCGGGGACGTCGACCCGCGCCGACAGGTTCCGCGCGCGCCGCGTCGACGTCTTGAACGGCGTCTCCAGCTCGTTCGGCGCAATCAAGAAGAACCTGAGCACGGTCGACCAGCAGCGCATCGCGGATCACCTCGATGCCATTTCGGATCTTCGCGACACGCTCAACTACATCCCGCCAGTCGAGTGCGGAGGCATCACCCAGGAGGTCCCCGCCGGTTTCAATGTCCCCGCCTGGCCCGACTACAGCCAGATGGACGTGCAGGCGAACCTCATGGTCGACATCACCGTCAATGCGCTCAAATGCGGCGCTCGCCAGATCGTCACGTTGCAGGACACCGGGTACGACGGTCCCCCGTTCGAGTTCTTGCCCGAGGGCCCGATCGAAGGCTGGCACGCACAGATCCACAACGATCCGGCGCTCGGCCTCGGCTACGACAGCAACAACGACAACCCCGTCCTGGTCGCAGGGTTCTTGCACTACGCGAACGTCTTCGCTCGGCTCCTCACCGAGATGGACGCCATTACCGAGCCGAACGGCCTCACCCTCCTCGACAACAGCGTCGTCCTCTGGATCAGCGAGTTCGGCTGGGGCCAGACCCACGATCCGCACGACCTTCCCATCGTCATCGCCGGGGGAGGCCAGGGTCGAATTCCGATGAACCGCCATTTGGTGCGCGACTCGTCGACGACCAACGATCTATTTACGTCAATCCTTCACGCGTTCGGCGTCATGGATACGTCGTTCGGCTACACAGGCGACGGAAGCCTCAACCACGGGGGAATCGCCGGCCTCGTGGTCTGACGGAGACAACAGATTCGCAGGGGTCCCTCACTCCCCGGACCCCTCTCCCCCCCGCGGGGAGAGGGGTTTTTCTTATGACAAAAAGAACGAGAACGAGAACGAGAACGCTCACGTGAAAGATGCACGTGAACGATCACGCTGGGCACGTGCATGTTTCACGTGGACGAGCCCGAGCCCGAGGACGAGCCCGCAAACGTGAACGCAACCGCGAACGCGAACGACTTGTTCGCTGTCCGCGCGGCTCTCTCGTCGTTCACGGCCCGTCGTGGCCGGGCACGTCCTCGGGCTCGTCCTCGGGCTCGGGCTCGTCCTCGTGAATCTTTGACGTGGGTGCGTTCACGTGCCCGGCCACGTGGTTCATGCGCGTCCACGTTCACGTCTCCACGTGCACGTCTTCACGTGCACGTTCTATTTGGCAGCGATGGGAAGAGCTCCCTCGAAGAGCGGGTGCCCTTCATCATCCGTAACCTCGAGCTCGAGCTTCTTGCCGGCATCCTTCGCCAGCAGGGTGTTGTACGCCCACGTCCTCCACGACCACGACTCGCCGACGAAGAGCTCTACTTGGGTCCTCTTCTCTCCGGCGACGCTGAAGTTGAGCTTCACCTTGCGGGGATGATTCGACAGGTTGCGAACGGTGAGGTGCGCGAACACCTTCTGGCCGGGCTTGGCGACCTGGAGCTGTCCCGACGGCTCCTTGTCTTTGACGTCCGCGGCGAACACCAGCTTGAGCAGCTCGACCGGCCGAGTGCTCGTCTCGTCCTCCACCTCGGCCGACGAGATGACCTCGGCCGATCCGGGCGCGAGCACCGACGGCACGGGTCCGCTCGCAGCGGCCGAGGGAGCGGCCGAGGGCGAGTCGCCACACCCGGCGAGAGCCGCCGCGGCGACGAGCGCGCTGGTGATTCTCATGGCTCGAACCTCTTGCGAAACTCGCGATGCACCAAAAGCTCCGATCCCCCCTCTTCGAGATCCCGATCACGATAGCCGGTCATCATGTGCTCGATGACGATGCGCTCGCCGTCGACGTGGAATCGGTAGCGCCACGCCTTGTGCGAGAGCCGCAGGGCTCCGCCAGGCTCGCGCCGGATACGGCGATATGCGTGCGGCTCGGGCCCGGCGGCGAGGATGGTTTCGACCCCGGGCGCGACGTCCTCTCCCGTCGCTTCGCGAACGAAGGCGCGCTGCTCGTCTGCCCGGGGCGACCAGACGACGGCGAAGCGCGGCCCGGGATCGGCCGGAGCGTCGAGCCACCCCGATGCGGCCTCCTGGATCGAGTCGGCATAGGGAACGTACGGCTTGATGTCGAGCACGGGCGTGCCGTCGACGATGTCGACCTCGGCCACGTGGAGCACGAGGTTCTCGACGCGGACGAGACGCACCACGCTCATGCCGATCGGGTTCGGCCTGTACGGCGCGCGCGTCGCGAAGACCCCGCGCTTGGTCGAGCTCCGGGGAGGCAGGACCTTCGGATGCCAGACTCCGCCGGAGAGGTGGAACGCGAAGATCACCCAGAGGTGCGACCACGAGTCGATGCCGTCGAGCGCGTCCTCGAAGCCTCGGCCCTTCGCCAGCTCGATGCGGGCTTCGATCCCGTGGGCGAGGCTCGCCTGCCGCGGCGCGCTCGCCTTGTCCGCGAACGGGCTGCGAACGACCCCTACGGGCTCCATCGTGAACGATCCGAGAGGAGGTGCTGCGTCCGCCAAAACGGCGAGGAGCCTAGTACACCCGAGCGGCAGCGACGACCCCACGTCGCAATGCTGCTCGCTTCCAGGCGCTGCCGCACGCCGCACGTCGAAGCGGTCAGATGGGTCCACTCAGCCGCCGGTTTACTCTTCCGCGCTTCGGGGCCATAGGAGGCCGCGCCATGCTCTCTCGCTCGGTTCGTGCCGCATTCGTCTCGCTCTCGTTGATCGTCGCGCTGGGCTGCGGCGGTGCCTTCGCCGACGCGATGGAGCGCGGCGACAGGCAGGCGGCCGCCGGGGATTGGGACGGCGCGGCGAAGGCGTACGCCTACGCCGTCCAGATCGATCCCGATGACGAAGAAGCCAAGACGAAGCTGAAGAGCGCGAAGCGCGAGCAAGCACGAGAGCGCGTCGAGAAAGCGCAAGCGCTGATGCGGGCGGGTCGCGCGCGTGAGGCGATGCAGCCCTTCTTCGAGGCGAAGAAGATCGACCCCTCGAACCAGGAAGCACAGCGTGGCTACACCGAGGCCAAAACCAAGGTCCTCGCCGACGCCGAGGCGGCGCTCGCGAGCGGCAAGCTGAAAGAGGGGTTCGAGCTCGCCCGGCACGTCCTCTTGATCGAGCCCGACGACGAGAAGGCGCGCGCCATCGAAGCCGAAGCGAAGACCAAGATCGCCGACGCGGCGGTCGCCCGCGCGAAGGAGCACGAGAAGCGCGGCGCGCTCGCGCTGGCGCTCGTCGATTACGGCGAGGCGGTCCGCTACGTGCCCGCTCACGTAGAAGGGTCCGGCCGCCTGCGCGACGTCCGCGCGACGCTCCGAAACCAGATCACCTATTGGGTCGCCCTCAAGAACTTCGACGGCGAAAAGCAGGCCGACGATCTCGGCGCCGACGTCAACGCGGACGTCCTCGGGCGCCACATCGATCCGACGCTCCCTCTGCGGATCGTGTCGGTGATGCCTGTCGAGAAGGACAAGAGCGTAAAGCTTCAGGGGATGCGCCTAGGCGGCATGTTCCGCGGGTACAAGTTCGAGCGGACCTCCAGCCGCGCCGACCGGAGCTGCGAGTACGTCTGCGGCAAAGAGACCAAGCCGAACCCCGCCTACGCGACGGCCGAAGCGGAGATGAGGACCGCGCAGTCTGCTCTCGGCGCGGCAGAGGGTCGTGTCAGCGCGGCGAAGGCGGCGCTCCCCGCCGCCGAGCGCACGCGCGACGCCGCCAGACAGCGCTCCGATGCAGCGGCTCAAGAGCTCTCGCGGGCAGAGGGCGAGCTGTCGCAGTGCAAGTCGTCCGCCGGCAATCAGTCGGGCGCATGCAGCTCCCAGCAGCAGCGCCGCGACCGCGCCAAGGCCGACGCCGAGAGCGCCAAAGACGACTTCGATGCCGCCGAGCGTGCCGTCTCGGACGCAAAGCGCGAATCGAGCGATGCCGAGAGCGATCTGACGTTCAAGCGCATGGACGCCGACAACAAGAAGCGCGCTTTCCAGAGCACGCCGACCACGATCGAGGTCGACAAAATCTGCCCGCACAAGTGGTCGGTCGAGACGGTGCACGTCGGCGGCAGCGTCGAATGCGTCCTGCGCGGCGAGAGCCTCTACGACACGTCGGTGGTGCTGAACCGCTCGGTGAACGGCAAGTTCGGCGCGCACGACGAGACCTTCCCCGCGCAGCCCGGGCTCTGCGCCGAGGTGGCCAAGGCCGATCCGCTCAAGCTGCCGAGCGAAGGCGACGTGAAGCGGCAGGTCGTCGGCTCCGCCGTCGCGGCGACCTCGAAAGAGATCGTCACGAGCTTCAAGGACTACCGAAAGGGCTACCTCGATCGCGCGAAGCAGGCCGAAGCGGACGGCAAGGCAGACGAGGCCGTCGACCTCTATGTCCGCTATCTGCTCACGTTCGGCGAAAAGGAGTCGGACAAGGGCGCCGACACGGTGAAAAAGAAGCTCGCCGAGCTCCGCGACGTCGAGAAGAGATCGGTGGACATCGCGGTCAGCCCCTGACAAAGCCAAGGGCAAGCGTGCGCCAGTACCTCGACCTCCTCCAGCGCATCCTCGACGAGGGCACCCCTCGCGAAGACCGTACGGGCACGGGGACGCTCTCGGTGTTCGGTCACCAGATGCGCTTCGACCTCGCGGCCGGGTTTCCGCTCCTCACGACGAAGAAGCTCCACACGACGTCGATCATTCACGAGCTCCTCTGGTTCCTCAGCGGCTCGACGCACGTCGGCCCCCTTCAAGAGAAGGGCGTCCGCATCTGGAACGAGTGGGCGACCGCGGAGCAGTGCGCGCGCTTCGGTCGTGAAGAGGGCGACCTCGGTCCGATCTACGGGCACCAATGGCGGAACTTCGGCGCGACGCCGAAGCCCGGCGGCGGCTTCGAGAACGACGGCGTCGATCAGATCGCGCGGCTCGTCGCAGAGCTGAAGAAGAACCCGAGCTCGCGGCGGCTCATCGTCACCGGCTGGAACCCGGAGGAGGCGGATCAGGTAGCGCTACCGCCGTGCCACACGCTGTTCCAGTTCTACGTCGCACAGAGCAAGCTCTCGTGTCAGCTCTACCAGCGCTCCGCCGACGTCTTTCTCGGCGTGCCCTTCAACATCGCGAGCTACGCGCTCCTCACGATGATGCTGGCTCGGGTTGCCGGCCTCGGCCTCGGTGACTTCGTGCACACCCTCGGCGACGCGCACCTCTACAAGAACCACCTCGAGCGCCTGCAGCTGACGCGTGAGCCGCGCCCGCTCCCGAAGATGGTCGTAGATCCGTCGATCAAGGACATCTTCGAGTTCCGGTTCGAGCACTTCCGGCTCGAGGGCTACGATCCGCACCCGCACATCAAGGCCGAGGTGAGCGTCTGACCTCTCGAGCGCCGCTGCACCTCGTCGCCGCGATGGGAAGAGACCGCGCCATCGGCAAGGCGGGCGCGCTGCCGTGGCGGGTGCCGGAGGACTTGAAGCGCTTCAAGGCCCTCACCACGGGTCACGCGGTGATCATGGGCCGCAAGACGTTCGAGTCGATAGGCCGGCCGCTGCCGAACCGGCGCAACCTCGTGGTGACGCGCGGCGCAGGGCCATTCCCCGATGGAGTCGAAGCGTGCGGCTCGCTCGAGGATGCGATCGCCCGCGCTCGTCAGACAGACCCCGAGCCCATGGTGATTGGCGGCGAGCAGATCTACCGAGATGCGCTCCCGCTCGCCACGCACCTTCACCTTACGGCGATCGACCAAGAGGTCGAAGGCTGCGACGCCTTCTTTCCCTCCTTCGACGAGGATGCCTTTCGCCTCGTGTCGCGAGAAGAAGGCGCGACCGTGGGCGTCGCATTCCTGCGCTACGAGCGCGCCTGATCGTCCATCCGAACGTCGACCAGACGTAAGGGCCCTGTTGACTGATTCAACGCCTGACGGCGTTGAAATAGTCACGTTTCTGGTACGATGCGCGCCATGTACAGCCCGATGCTCGTGCGCTTTCGCTTGGCCTTCGCCACGGTGACCTGTCTTTCCGCCGTCGGTCTCGTGGGCGGCGGCTGCGGTGACGACTCGCAATCGACCGGGGGCGACGGGGCCGGCTCGACGGGTGGCTCGGGCGGATCGGCGCCCGCCTGCAGCCTCGACGATCAGCTCGGCGAG
Source organism: Polyangiaceae bacterium (assembly GCA_041940405.1). Lineage (GTDB taxonomy): Bacteria > Myxococcota_A > Polyangia > Polyangiales > Polyangiaceae > Xiheicaenibacterium. The sequence continues at coordinate 54,002 of JBGTSH010000007.1, read as the reverse complement.
CCTCTCGATCTGCCGAAGGACACGTGGACCTGGGTCGACTTCCCCGACTCGCTCTGCATGAGCGGCACGCCGACCGGCATCGCGTTGAACCCGAGCTCGACGAGCAACAAGCTCGTCATTTTCCTCGAGGGCGGCAACGCCTGCTTCAACCTCGTGAGCTGCGCGATCACCGTCAACACCGAAGGGTTCGGCGCGGCGGAGTGGGAAGAGGACGACGCCGGGGCGCGCACGTCGCAGTACTTCGACCGGACCGATCCGAACAACCCCTTCAAGGACTACTCCTACGCCTACGTCCCCTATTGCACCGGCGACGTTCACGCGGGCGACAAGAGCGACGTCACGATCGGCAGCGACACCTGGCAGTTCCACGGGCGAAAGAACATCGAGGCCTACCTGAAGCGCCTCGTGCCGACCTTTCGCGGCGCGGACCAGGTGGTCCTCACCGGCGTCAGCGCCGGCGGGTTCGGAGCCGCCATCAGCTACGACACCGTCGCCTCTGCGTTCTGCAACGAAGACGTCGTCTTGATCGACGACTCCGGCCCGCCGATGGGCGGTCAGTTTCTCGCGCCGTGCCTCCAAAAGCACATGATGGAGACGTGGGGCTTCGACAATACGCTGCCTCGCGACTGCGCCGACTGCCGGCCCGCGGACGGCGCCTTTGCAGAGCCCTACGTGCGGTACATCCTCGGCAAGTATCCCGAGGCGCCGCTCGGCCTCATCTCCACCGAGAGCGACCAGACAATCAGTCAGTTCTGGGGCTTCGGTGAGAACAACTGCGCGAGCCTGATGGGCGCGCCCGATCCCTACCCCGCGGGCAAGTACAAGCAAGGCCTCGAAGACCTCCGCGATCGAATCGTCGCCGGGCAAGGCAACTTCAAGCTCTTCATGATCCCGGGGAGCGAGCACGTGCTCCTCGACAACGATCCGACGACCGTCACGGTCGCCGGCGTGACCCTCAAAGACTGGCTCACCAAGGCGCTGACCGGCGACCCCACGTGGTCCAACGTCCCCTGACGGACACCACGATCAAAAGCGATCTCGACGCGTGCCGCGCGCTCCTCTTGCGGCGCAACCGCGCTCTCTTCGCGGCGATCCTCATCGCTCCGCCGAGGGTCCGGGACGCCGCGACCGCGCTCTTTGCGTTCTTCGTCTCGATCGAGGAAGCGGCGCGTCGCGACGGGGCCCCTCCCGAGGTCATAGAGGAGCTCCGAGGTCGCACGCTTCGCGCCTGGTCGGGCGAGCCCGACGACGCGCCGATCGACCGGGCCTTCTCTCGCGTCGTGGGCGCATACGGCCTGCCGCGTGCGATCTTCGACCTCGCGCTCGAGGGGTTTGCGTGGGACGCCGACCTTCGGCGGTACGCGACGCATCAAGCGCTCGTCGACTACGCGGTGCGCACCTCGGCGACGCGCGCCGTGTGCCTGTGCGTGGTCATGGGCAGACGCAAGCGAGCCGTCCTGGAGCGTGCGTGCGATCTCGGAATCGCCATCAAGCTCACGACCATCGCGCGCGACGTAGGCACGGACGCCGAGCACGGCCGGCTGTACTTGCCGATCGAGTGGCTCGAGGAAGCGGGTGTCGACGTGGACCTGTTCCTCGATCGGCCGCTCCCCAGCCCGCCGGTTCGTGGCGTCATTCGCCGATTGCTCCAGTCCGCCGACGCGTTCTTTCTGAGGGCCGATCCCGGCATCGGCGCCCTGCCGATCGCCTCGCGGCCGTTCGCTCGCACGGCACGGTACGTGTATTCGGCGATCGGAGACGAGATCGAGCGCGCCGGAGGCGACTCCATCGGCCGGCGCGCGAGCATCTCGGCGCCGCGTCTCGCCAGGCTGGTTCTGCGCGCGCTGAGGGCCCCTCGCTCCGAGTCGCGACCGATCGATCAAGCGCGCATTCAGGCGGTCGCCGCGCTGGTCGACGCCGTGGCGCAGTGACGGCGCCGGCCCGAGGCGCGTTGCCCCGCTCGTGGAGGGCCGACACGAGCCGGAAACATGCTGCGCACGAAAGTGCGCGGCGCCAGAGCGCGCCACGCCTTTGCCCCGCTTCTTGCACCAGTGCCCTGGCATGCGATGGACGCGAGGCGGCACGAGCGCCAACATCGAGGACCGGCGCGGACAGATCGCCATCGGCGGAGGCGTCGGAACCCTCCTCTTCCTGGTCCTCGGCCTGATCTTCGGCAAGGACTTCGTCGGCTCCGCCAACGACGCGGCGACCCGCACCGCCGATACGTCGGGCGACCAGGAGATGGTCGAGTTCGTCTCGTTCGTCCTCGACGACGCGCAAGGCGCGTGGGCGAGGATCCTCCCCGAGCAGACCCGGACGCCGTACAGGGACGCAAAGCTCGTTCTCTTCACCGACCGCGTTCGATCGGGCTGCGGCTTCGGCGAGTCCGCGATGGGACCCTTCTATTGTCCGACGGACGAGAAGGCCTACATCGACCTCGGGTTCTACGACGAGCTCCGCGCGCGCTTCGGCGCTCCCGGCGACTTCGCGCAGGCGTACGTGCTCGCGCACGAGATCGGTCACCACGTCCAAAAGGTCCTCAACGAAGAGGAGCGCGCTCGTCGCATCGTCCGGCCGAGCACCCAGGCAGAGCAACGTGACATGCGAATGCGCCTCGAGCTCCAGGCCGACTGCTTCGCCGGGATCTGGGCTCACTCCACGAAGCGGCGCGACCTGCTGCAAGCGGGCGACATCGAAGAGGCGATCGGCGCAGCGTCGGCCGTCGGCGACGATCGAATCCAACAGCAGGCGACCGGACGCGTGAATCCGGAGACTTGGACGCACGGCTCGAGCGCTCAGCGCGTCCAATGGTTCAAGCGCGGCTACGCGACCGGACGGCTCGAGGACTGCGATCCCTTCTCGGGCTCCGAGGCCTGATAGCACGTCTCGCGTGCTACGCTGGCCCGCGTGGACGGCCGCTTCATCGCCATTGCGATTCCGTTCTTTTTCCTGCTGATCGGGATCGAGGTCTACTCGGACCGCAAGCGGCGGAAGGAAGGCAAGGAGCCGCTCTATCGATTCGCCGATTCGATCACCAGCCTCGCCTGCGGCGTCGGCCAGCAGGTGCTCGGCGCGCTCGCCTTCGGCGCCGTCCTCATCGGCGCGTACACCCTCGTTTACGACAAGCTCCGGATGACCTCGATCCCCGAGTCTTCGACGCTCGGTTGGATCTTCGCGTTCGTGGGCGTCGACCTCGGCTACTACGCGTACCACCGCGCCAGCCATCGCATCAACTTCTTCTGGGCGACGCACGTCGTGCATCACCAGAGCGAGGAGTACAACCTCTCGACGGCGCTGAGGCAGAGCTGGTTCACGAGCCTCACCTCGTGGATCTTCTATGCGCCGCTGGCGCTCGCCGGGGTGACGCCGCTCGTGTTCGTCACCTGCCTGACCTTCAATACGCTCTACCAGTTCTGGATCCACACCCGGACGATCGGCAAGCTCGGCCCGCTCGAGTGGGTGATGAACACGCCCTCGCACCACCGCATCCACCACGCGATCGATCCCGAATACATCGACAAGAACTACGCGGGTGTCTTCATCGTCTGGGACCGCCTCTTCGGGACGTTCGTCGAGGAGAAGCAAGAGCCCGCCTACGGCACGGTGAAGCCGCTCGCTTCGTTCAATCCGTTTTGGGCCAACGTCGAAGGATTCGCTCGCATCGTCGAGATGTCACGCGGAACGCGCCACGCGGCCGACAAGCTCTTCGCCTGGGTGGCGCCGCCGGAGTGGCGACCGCGCGACCTCGGGGGACCGGTCGTGGTCCCGCCCGTGGATCATGACACGCGCGTCAAGTACGCGGTGAAGAAGAACCCGGCCTTGGGCCGCTGGGTCACCGCGCAGTTCGTGGGCGTGGCGCTCGTCGTCGTCGCCTTGATCGCGTTCGCGGGCAAGCTCAGCTCGGTCGAGCGCGCGGGGCTGACGACGGTCGTGCTCGCGACCCTCGCCGTGTGGGGCGGCCTGTTCGAAGAGCGGCGGTGGGCGGTGCCGCTCGAGCTCGCGCGGCTGGTCGCTCTCGGCGTCGTCCTCGGTCTGATCGGCGCGGCGCGCGAGCAAGCGGCGTTCGTCATGATCGGATGGGCGGCCTTCGCCGCGGGCTCGCTCTTCTGGCTGCTCGCGGCGGTTCGGTCACAACCTGCCGCGACGACGGCGTCCGAGCCCGGCGCTAGCGCGTCGCCGTCACGTTGAAGTTCTGGTTCACGCAGGGCGTACCGAGCAGCCCGCCGAAGCAGCTGCAATCCGGACCCGAAAACAGGACCTGGTAGGTCCCCGTCCAGGTGTCGGCGTCGACGTAGCTGCCATTGAGGAAGTACGTCTCGGTGCAGCCGCCTGCGATGCTGCCGGTGTTCGAGAAGCTGCCCGAAGGGCAGGTCGTCGCCGAGCCGGTCAGCGGGACGGGGTTCGCGGGCGACGTGTTGATGATCGCGCCGTTACCGACGAACGTGAACGCGCTCACGTTCACGCTCACGAGACCGTTGCAGCACGAGTACGCCGCCGGTCCACCTTGGATCGTGTACGTGCCGTCGGGATCGCACGGGGGCGCCTCGGTCTGACAGGTGGCATCACATCCGTCTCCGGGGCTCGTGTTGCCGTCGTCGCACTGTTCGCCAGGGTCGACGTTGCCGTCGCCGCAGGCGCTGCAGCCCGACGTGTCGAGCCCGCAGTCGGGCGTGCAGGCGAGCGTTCCGCCGGCGAAGCCTTCGGTCTGGCAGGTGTTCATGCCGAACAGCGAGCCGTCGCAGTCCTCGAGCACATCGAGCATGCCGTTGCCGCAGAGACAGATCTTGATGTCGTACTGGCAATCGTCCGCACAACCCGGGTTCGCGCCGCTCATCGGGAAGCCGAGGCTCGCGCACGTCGCCGAGACGAGCGGATCGCCTTGCGAGTCGAAGTCGCAATCCTCGCCGAGCTCGGTGTCGATGACGCCGTTGTTGCAGCCGTCGCAGCCCGACAAGTCGAATTCGCAGCTCAGGTCGCAGCCGAGCGCACCGGAGACATAGCCGAGGCCGGCGCAGTCTTCCGCGGGCGGGCCATCACAGTCTTCGCCGACATCCAAGACGCCGTCGCCGCACAAGCTTCCTCCTCCCGAGCCGCCGCCGCCCGATGAAGCGGTGGTAGATCCCGAGACGGTCTCGCTGGTCGAGCCCGATGTCGCCACGTTCGAGGTGGTGCTCGATGTCGAGCCGCTCGAGGTGCTCGCCTCCGACGTCGATGCGCGCGCGCCGCCCGAGCCGCCGCTTCCGCCCGTCCCGGGATCCGCGCCCTCGGCACAGGCGAAGATCGCAGCGCTCGCGACCACGGTCCACGGACGCAAGCGATAGGAAGGCATGCCTACCAAATTATCCTCTTTGTCCTGGCTTTGGCAGTCCCGCCCGCCTGCCCGTGCTAGAGCCAGAACCCATGTCGATCGACCGCATCCTCGCCCTCGCCGCCGCCGGCGGAATCCTCGGCGGCGCCTCCGCCTGCACCGACTCCCAAGGTGCGCCTGCTACCTCCGCCAAGCCCGCTTCGACGACCAGCGCGCACGCCGCTGCGAGCGCGTCCGGCGGTCAGAAGGAGTGCTGCGTCGGCAAGAACGAGTGCAAAGGCAAGGGCGGCTGCAAGACCGACAAGAACGAGTGCGCCGGCAAGAACGAGTGTAAGGGCAAGGGCGGCTGCAAGATGCGCGACTGCAGCTGAGGCTGCCTCTCGTCTCAGCTCTTCTTCAACTCATCGAGGGCGTTCGGGCGCAGCGGACCGGCCCACTGTCTCAGGCCATTCACGAATGGTGCCGGCGGCGTTCACGCGAAAGCTCGTCGCAGCGCCTGACAATCGTGTCGCATCACGCAAAGCCCTGCTCGGGCGCCGATGGGGCCGCGCTCTCGTTGGCCGGGTCCGGCGCCGTCCTTTCGAGCGGCAGGTCATGAACCGGCAGCTGGCATGCTGCATGCTAACGGCCATGTCATGGCTTACGCTTCCCTCGCATCGTCCGTCCTACCATCGACCACCGTCGACGGCACGAATTCGCCGCCGCGACGGGCGGGTAGACAGTTGATTTGCCTGCTGGCGATCGCCGGCGGCGCCGCGCTCGCGCTGGCTCCGGCGACCGCCGAGGCCCAAGAGCGGGTAGCCGACGAGCACGTCAGGGTCTTCGGGGCGGGCACGGCCTTCGGCGGTGGCTTCGTGGGTGCTTCGAATGGGACGGGGTACGCGGGCGAAACCGTCGTGCTGGGTCCCGCGCTGTTCCTGCCGACGCTCGAGCTTCAAGCGTTCCTCCCCCACGAGTACAGCATCGACATCACCATCCCGATCACGAACATCGCCGTCGTCTCCGCCATCCGCGGCGGTTTCTTGTGGAGCAGTGACGTCTTCTTCAACTTCAACTTCGGCACGGGCAACGCCCGAGGCATCGTCGGCCCCGGCCTCGGCTTCGCCGCTGCGTCCGATGCCCGTGGCAGGAGCAATGGCTCGTTGCGCCTTCCTTCCGAGTTCGGCCTCGAGATCGTCACTGACAACGAGGCCTTCGGCTTCAAGATGATGGTCCGGCCCTGGGTGGAGTTCGGCTCGGACATCGACCTCGTCGGCGTCGGTGGCGGCGCGGTCGCGCTGCTCGGCTTCTCCGGCTACCACCGGAAGTGACTCACCGCGTGGCGAAGTCGTCCGTCGCGCCGACGAGCTCGTGCAGGATGCCGGCCTCCATTGCGGAGTGTCCGGCGTCCGGGACGAGGTGGAGCCGGGCTTCGGGCCAGGCGCGATGCAGATCCCACGCGCTCTCTGCCGGGCATACGACGTCGTAGCGCCCCTGAACGATCACCGCGGGGATGTGGCGCAGCTTCGCGCAGCCTTCGAGTAGGGCCTGTTCGCGATCGAAGAACCCGCGGTTCACGAAGTAGTGGCATTCGATCCGGGCGAACGCGAGCGCGAACTCGGCGCCGCCCATCTTGGAAATCAGGTCCGGGTCCTGGAACAGGCAGCTCGTCGAGCCTTCCCAGATGCTCCAGGCGCGGGCGCAGGCCAGCGCGACCTCATGGTCGGGGCCGGTGAGGCGCTTGTGGTACGCGGCGAGGAGATCGCCGCGCTCGGCAGCCGGGATCGGCTCGAGGTACTTCTCCCACGCGTCCGGGAAGAGGCGCGACGCCCCCTCTTGATAGAACCAATCGATCTCCCACCGCCGGAGCAAGAAGATGCCGCGAAGCACCAGCTCGGTCACGCGATCGGTGTGCGTCTGAGCGTAGGCCAGCGACAGGGTCGATCCCCATGATCCGCCGAACACCATCCAACGGTCGATGCCGAGCTTCTCGCGGAGCCTCTCCATGTCCGCGACGAGCGCCCACGTCGTGTTGTCCTCGAGGCTCGCGTGCGGCGTGCTGCGACCGCACCCGCGCTGGTCGAACAGGATGATCCTGTATCGGTCGGGATCGAAGAACCGGCGATGCTTCGGGTCGCTGCCGCCGCCCGGTCCGCCGTGTACGAAGACGACCGGCTTGCCGTCCGGCCTGCCCGATTGCTCGTAGTAGATGGTGTGGACCGGCGACACGGACAGCATGCCGCGGTCATACGGTTCGATCGGCGGATAGAGACTACGGCGCTCGCTCATCCTTCAGCTCGCAACGTACACGGTCAATCACCCTCGTAGAACCAATAGTGTAGCGATCCGAACGACGGCGCCTCCTCCGGCGCTTCGGAATCCGCCCAGCCGGCCACGCGCAGCTCGATTTTGGTGTTCGGCCCCGTCGCGTCTCGCGGAATCTCGATGGATTGCTCGCTCCACGACGTCATCGGAACCTCGATGTGGCCGATCGTCTCGCCTGAGGCGGAGACGTCGATCTTCACGGCGCCGGGAGCCGAGAGGCGCGCCACCATGCGAGCCGATTTTCCTGGGGCGAGGTCCACCCAGAAACGATCGAGCACGCGGCGATGGCGGCCGCCGTCGCAGACCTCATTGCCATCTTGGTCGAAGAATGTCCCGACGGTGTTGTCATTCTCGTTGGTGCCCGTGCCGACCGCGTACCGGCGCTCGGCCTCGGACTCGAGGTCCGACACGTCGAGCTCGGCCACGAGGAGCGCGGTCGGCTGCGGCGTGATCGGCTGGCTGCCGCGACCGAGCACCGACCAATCGGCGACGTACGCGACCTTGGTGGCGCCGCCGAGGATCGATTGGTTGGTCACGGTAGCCTCGAACAAGCGCTCGCCCAGCACCGACTGGATGCCCATCCATCCCGGGTACACGATGAAGTGCGTCGGGAGCTTCTCGCGCGGCATCCGCTCGTAGTGCTCGTAGCGAGATCCGGAGCCCGCGACCCAATACTTCGCCTCGCCCTCGGTCGTCAGACCCACGACGTCGAAGGTAGCGCGCTCGGAGAAGTATGCGATCGCCCCGGTGTCGTTGACGCCGATGCGAGCATCCTTCGGCAGGTGCTCTTCGGCCCACATGCCGAGCCGAACCTGCTGGGCGTCGATCGCCCGCGCGCTGTTCGCGAGGTCGTTGAGGCTCCATGTCAGCTTGGACGCGAGCGCGCCTGCGAAGAGCCCGGTGACGAGGGGAGCCAAGAAGTCCACGCTCTTCCACCGGCGCGAGGCGAGCGCCTGGATCTCCGCGCCGAGGCAGGCTACGAGCACGAACCATCCCGGTGCGAACGGCCAGATGTAGCGCACGCGGTTCCAGAGGATCGTGATGAATGTGCACGGGATCAGCGTGCCGAGGACGAGGGCGAGCACCGTCAGCGCGCGCGGGACGCGGCGCGTGCGCCAGGCCGAAAGCGGCAGCGCGACGAGGCCCGCGAGGAGCACCCAGTGGGTCTGCTCGGGGAGGAAGATCGCCGTGAAGGGGCCGCCGGAGAGAAGCTCCGTGAGGAGCATCTTGATGTTGCCGCCGACGAAGTCGTAGAGCCGCTCGCCCTGGTAGTAGGGGTTGCCGATCGCCCACTTGACGATCGCCGTGTTCGACCGGCCGTGGCCCGTCAGAGCCATGTTGAGGAGCGGGACGATCGCCACGCCCGCGACCGGGATGAGCGCATAGAGCCTGGCGATCAGCGCACCGCCGACGCGCCCGAACCGCTCGGACGCCGCCGGCGCGAACACGAGCAAGCCGAGCGCCGCGACGAGCGCGAGGAGACCGCCCTCGGGTCGGATGAGAGGGCAGGCTGCACCGGCGAGAGCGACGCCGAGCGCGATGCGCCGCGAGCGCGCATGCGGCGCCGTCTCGCAGAGCTCGCTGGTTACGCGAGCCGTGCGCGTCATGATCCACGCGAGCGCGATCGTCTCCATCCCGCTCCACGCGAACCACGCAAACGCGCCGAAGAGGAGGCTCATCGCCGCGGCGCCGATCGCCGCCGCCCGCCCGACGAGCGGCTCGGCCAGGCGCTTGGTCTCGACGGCGAGCGCCGCGTGCAGCAAAGTTCCCAGGAGCCACGCCGCCCAGACGAGCGAAAGCCCGCGGAAGCCCACGATCCAGAACGGCGCGAGCGCCAGCGGCCACAGGAAGCTCGTCGCCCCGGTCGAGAACCCGCCGTCCGGGGAGAAGGTGAACGGCGCTCCCTCGCCGAAGCGGCGGGCGTACACCAGGTGGATGAAGGAATCGTCGAGCGGCATCGCCGGACGGCCGGCGTCCTCCAGGATGTTCCTGATGGCCAGGTACGCGAGCACCGCGCTCACCACGAGGGCGGGCAGGTAGGGCTTGGTCCGCATGCCAAAGGCGCGGACGGCATCACGTAGGCGGCTCATCGGTTCCGAAACCGCGCGCAGCATACACTTGGATGCGCGGAGGGCGAGCCAGGCAGCGTGCTTTTGCGGTATGAGGGGCCGCCCGACGATGACCCATCGGCCGCGCTCGACCCATCCGTATGCCCACGCGGCACGCCTGCCGGAAGGTGACGGTTCCGTTCTGCTCGACGACGTCCTTCCCGGCACCGGCCCGTTCGAGATCGAGATCGGCCCTGGAAGGGGCGGGTTCATGTTCGAGCGCGCCGCAGCCGCTCCCGAGGCGCGCATCCTCGGCTTCGAGATCCGGCGAAAGTGGGCGCACATCGTGGACGAGCGCCTGAAGAAGGCCGGCCTCGGCGCGCGGGCGCGCGTCCTCGCCGAGGACGCCGGGATCGCGCTCGGGCGCCTCGGGCCCGACGGCTCCGTGCGCACCTTCTTTCTGCACTTCCCGGATCCGTGGTGGAAGAAGCGCCACGAGAAGCGGCTCGTCATGAAGGACGCGCTGCTCGACGCGATCGTGCGCCTGCTCGCTCCGGGCGGCGAGCTCTACGTGCAGACCGACGTCGAAGATCGCGCGGTGCGCTACGCCGAGCAGATCGCCGGCCACCGCGGCTTCGTTCCCGCTGGCGACGTGGCGGGCGATCCCCACCTCGAAGCGAACCCCTATGGTGCACGGAGCCCGCGCGAGCACCGAGCGATCGCCGACGGTCTGCCGGTGCATCGCCTGCGGTACCGCAAGTCCGCGTGATACCCTCGCTGCCACATGCGTGATCGAGCGAGCGTCGTGATCGTCGGCGGCGGCATCATGGGCCTGTCGGTCGCCTACAACCTCGCCAAAAACCACGGCATCACCGATGTCACGGTCCTCGAGCGCAGCTACTTGTGCAGCGGCGCGAGCGGTCGCAACGGCGGCGGCGTGCGCGCGCAGTTCTCGACCGAGACGAACGTCCGCCTGATGCAAGAGAGCTTGCGCCTCTGCCGGGCCTTTGCGGCGGACATGAAGATCAACGTCTGGTTCCGCCAGGGCGGCTACTTGTTCCTCGCCCGTGACGAGGCGAAGCGCCGCGCCCTCGAGGCGAGCGTCAAAGTGCAGAACGACTGCGGTCACCCGACCAAGCTGCTCGGCCCGAAGGAGGCGAAGAAGGTGGTGCCCGAGCTCGACGTCTCGGACGTCGTCTGCGCGAGCTACAACCCTGACGATGCTGTCGTCTTTCCGTGGCCATTCGTCTGGGGCTACGCCCGCGGGGCCGAGGATTTGGGCGTCGAGATCTCGACCTTCACCGACGTCGTCGGCTTCGAGACGACGGGAAAACGGATCGATGCCGTCGTCACGAGCAAGGGAAGGATCGCCACGAACCGCGTCGTGAACGCGTGTGGCGCGTGGAGCCCCGAGGTGGCGCGAATGCTCGGGGTCGAGCTGCCCAACAAGCCCCACCGCCACGAGATCTGCTCGTCGGAGCCGCTCAAGCCTTGGCTGACGCCCCTCGTCGCGGACCTCTCGAACGGCCTCTACTTCTCCCAGTCGACGCGCGGCGAGATCGTCGGCGGCGTCTCCAACGACGACGTGCCCGAAGGCATCGACCAGCGCTCGAGCCACGCTTTCCTCGCGCTCTACGCCAAGGCGCTGGTGAGGACGGTGCCGGTGCTCGGCAGCGTGAAGGTGCTCCGGCAGTGGGCGGGTTGCTACGATCTCACGCCGGACCAGAACCCGATCGTCGGACGCGTGGATGAGGTCGACGACTTCTTCCAGGTCTCGGGCTTCATGGGCCACGGGTTCATGATGGCGCCGGTGATGGGCAAGCTCCTCGCCCAGCACATCGCCGAGGGGACCAACTTGCCACTGTTCGACAGGTGGAGCCTTCGCCGCTTCAAAGAGGGCAGGCTGCTGGGTGAGGCGATGATCATTGGCTAGGTCTTCACCCAGTCGCGGAGATCGAGCTCAGCGACGGGCGCCTGTTCACGTTCGAGCTGGTCACCGCGCGTGATCGAGAGGCCGATGCAAGCGCAATGCACGAACTGCAAGAGTCCCCTGGCCGAGAGCTCCATCGACCGTGAGCGCGAGATCGCCACCTGTAGCGCTTGCGGTCGCCTCGTCGATCTCCGGCCCCAGCTCGCTGCTGCTCAGAACGCGACGCCCTCGCGACCGCGGATGCGTCCTCCGGTCGCGCTTCCGGCCGGCATGGATGTGAGTCGGAGCGAAGCCAAATCACCCGGCGGGTACCGACAGCAGGAGGACCGTGGCTCGGTGCTCATCACGCGGCGGTGGCTCAGGCCGAAGCATTACGTGATGCTCGTCGTCTTCGTTCTCCTCGCAGGCGTCCTGGTCCACTTCTGGACGAAAAATGGCGCGAGCGGATGGCTCGTCCTGGCGACGATGCTTGTTGCGAGCTGGAACTACATGCTCCTCGGCATGTTCCTCAACCGGACGCGCATCCGGGCGGACGCCGGCGAAATCACGGTCACGCACGGTCCGGTGCCGCTCCCGCTCGGAAAGAGCCGGCGGCTGAGCGCCGGCGAGGTGCGGCAGCTCTTCGCGATGCCGTCCGGCGGTCACTTCGCCGTCTGCGCGCACGTCACCGACGGCACGACGGTGGCGCTGATTTCACCGCTCGTGACGGCAGAGCAGGCGCTGTTCGTCGAGCAGGAGCTCGAGAAGGTGCTCGGGCTCGTCGACTACGAGGTCGCGGGCGAGCTCGCGAGCGCCGTGCCGGTGGCGGGCGGAAAGACCGGTTCGCGCGCCGGAATCGCGACTGCGGCGCTCGGGCCGGTCATCGCGGCGATCGCCGTCGGCGCCTTCCTCCTCGTCGCGCGCACGGAGGTCTCGGGAACGCTCACGACCCGAGGATCACTGGGCGAGCGGACCTACGCACCCGACGATTGCACCTCGGGTCAGCGCAGCGGCTTCTCGGGGGTCGAGCTGACGTCGAAAGCGGACGATGAACGCGTCGTCCGCTTGGCCCGCGACCCGACACGAGGAGACCTGTTGATCGTCGAAGCACGTGGAGCGAGCCGCCCCGAGGCGGTGATCGACTCGCAGGCGTGTAAACAATTCGAGCTCCGAGTCGACCGGACCAGCACCACGATCAACGACATCGTCGTCCTCGAGGGCGACGCCACGCTCGATTGCCCCGAGATCTCTGGGCACGTGACCTTCGACGGTTGCCATTGAAGGTCGGCTTCGGCGCGTGAGCTCACGGCCGCCGTGCGTCCAAACCCGGCGCCTACGGCTCTTTCAGCACCTTCACCGCGTCGCCGGCGATCTCCAACACCTCGACCTTGCCGCCGTAGTGGCGCGCCATGCCGGTGTCGATGCGCCAGGCCTTGTCGTCGCAGGCCGCGCTGATGCCAGGCTTCTGCGGCGTGTGGCCCATCACCATTCGCTTCTTGCCGAGGGACTGGAGCACCTTGTCGAGCGTCGCGCACTCTTCGCGGCCGGGCGCCGCAGAATAGTGTCGCGCCCAAACTACCCCGTCCTCTGCCACGACCATTGCCGGGGGTGACTTGGCCTCGCCGCGGAGCCAAGCGCGCGTCTCCGCGTCGATCTTCTCGAGCCCGTAGTCGACGTGCTTCGGGAGGACGCCGCCGTGGACGAAGATCGAGTCGCCGACGATCGCGACGATCGGCCGCTCCGCGAGCTTCTTCGCATAGGGCCCGCCCGGGAAGAACGCAGCTGCGCGCCCCTTCTGCGCCTCGGGGACGTTGGGAAGCCCGGCGGGTGCCGACCCCGCAAACTCGGCGAACGGCGGGTTCGAGCCTTCGGTCACGTACCGAAAATCGAGCTGCGCGTTCATGATCTCGTGGTTTCCGTTGAGCGGCAGGAACGTGCCGCCCTTTGCCTTGGCTTTGGTCGAGAGCGCTTCGAAAAGATCGAGGATGGCCTTGTCGTCGTCACCGCGATCGAGCTGGTCGCCGACCTGCACGACGAAGAGCTCTCCGCCGATCCACTCGCCGGCGTCGTCGATCGCGCCGGCGAGCTTCAGCGCGCGCTTGGTGGCGTCGAGATCACCGTGCACGTCGCCGAAGGCGACGAGCCGCTTGGGCGCGTCGTACGACAGGCCGGGAACCTGCTTGGCCGGGGTCGGGGACTTCGTGGTGCCCGAGGCCGGAGGCGGAGCGGGCTCACAGCCGAGAAGGGCGAGAGCCACGAGCAAGAAGAGCGCGGCGAGCTTCACCGCTTGGCTATAGCAGGCTCGAGCGCTCATCGGAACGAGACGTCCCCCGCGACGCCGAGCACCAAGAGGGCGATGAAGACGACGCTCGTCAGCGCGACGAGCTGGAGCGCGGGCCGCGCGCGTGCCAGGTGCATGAAGACCAGCCCGACGACCGCGACCTTCACGCCGGCGATCCCGAGGGCGACGGGCGTCGCCGCGCGGCCCAGCTGGAGCCGTGAGAGGCCGAAGCTGACCGCTGTCAGCGCGAGCAGCGCGATCCAACCGAAGAGGTACCCGCGCCCCGAAGCTTCCTTCTCGTGCTGCATCGATCACCCCGTGAGGTAGAGAAGCGGCCACAGAAAGATCCAGACGGCGTCGACCAGGTGCCAGTAGAGCGCCCCGTTCTCGAGCAACGCCGGATGCTCGGCGCTCACCCGGCCGCGCCAGAGCTTCCACCCGATGATCGAGAGCGCCGTCATGCCCCCGATGACGTGCAGGCCGTGGAGGCCGGTCATCAGGTAGTAGAGCGTGAAGAAGAGCCGCGCGCCGGACGACGGGAGCTCCGCGAAGGCGTAGCGGGCGCCCGGAAGTACACCCTCCTCGATGTGTCTCGTGTACTCGACCATCTTGATGCACAAGAAGACGGCGCCCAAAAGGACCGTCAGTCCGATGCATCGAGCCGCGGAGCGCGCGCGGCCGACCCGATGGAGGTGGAGCGCCCAGGCCACCGTGAAGCTCGACGTCACGAGGACGATGGTGTTCACCGTGCCCAAGACGGCGTCGTTGTGGTGAGACGCCTGGAAGAAGTCGCGCGGGTGCTCCAGCCGGTAGGCCGCATAGAGCCCGAAGAGCCCCGCGAAGAGGAGGAGCTCGCTCGCGAGGAACAGCCACATGCCGATACGCGCGGCGTAGGCCTGCTTCTCCAGATCCTCGAACCACGGCCGGAGCATCGTCGGCTGCTGCTCGTCGCCTTTCACGGGTGCTCCGGCGGAAGGTGATAGTCGTACGGGCCGCGCTCGAACGCGGGGCGGGCGACCCAGTTCGTCGCCGGAGGTGGGCTCGGGCCGAGCCACTCGTAGCTGCGCGACCCCCACACGTTGCCATCGGCCCTGGATCCGGCGACGAGCGCGACCAAGAGGTTGATCGCGACGAGAGAGAGCCCGAAAAATAGGATCGTTGCGCCGGCGGTCGAGAGCACATTCAGCCACTGGTACTCGGCCGGGTAGCTGTAATAGCGCCGTGGCATGCCGGCGTTACCGAGCAAGAACTGCGGCGTGAACGTGAAGACGAACCCGCCGAAGACGCCGAGCGCCGCGACGATCCCCGCGCGCTCTCCGTAGCGGCGGCCGGTGATCTTGGGAAACCAGTAATGGAGCGCCGCCAAGAACCCCATCAGGGTTCCACCCACCATGATGAAGTGGAAATGGGCGACGACGAAGTAGGTGTCGTGCCAATGGACGTCGAGCGAGGACGTTGCGACGGCCACGCCGGTCATTCCGCCGAACACGAACAAGAAGATGAACCCGAGGAAATAGACCATCGGCGTTTGCATCGCGATACGTCCGCCGCGGAGGGTGAGCGTCCAGGTGAACACCTTGATCGCCGAGAAGACGGCTACGAGCATCGACAAGATGCCGAACGCGCCGGCGTCGAAGACCGACATGCCGGCCGTGAACATGTGATGACCCCAGGTCAGAAACCCGACGAACGCGATCCCCAACGACGATATCGCAATGGCACGGTACGAGTACGGTCCGTTCCTCGAGAACGTGCAGACCACCTCGGATATGACCCCCATCGCCGGCAGGATCATGATGTAGACGGCGGGGTGCGAATAGAACCAGAAGAGGTGCTGGAAGAGGACCGGGTCGCCCCCGAGCGCCGGATCGAAAATCCCGATCTGCCAGACTCGGTCGAGCCCCACCAAGACGAGCGCCATGCCGAGCACGGGCGTAGCGAGGACCTGAATGATGCTCGTCGCGTAGATCGCCCACACGAAGAGCGGGAGCTTCATCCAGGTGATTCCTTTGGCGCGCATCGCGTGGGTCGTCGCGATGAAGTTGATTCCGGTCATGATCGACGAGATCCCCACCACGAAGACGCCGGTCGCGACCGGCGCGATCGCCGTGAGGGAGCTGGTGCTGTATGGCGTGTAGAAGGTCCACCCCGAGTCCGCGCCGCCAACCGCCATGCCGGCGACCGTGATCCCTGCGCCGAGGAGGTAGACGTAGAAGCTCGCGAGGTTCAGCCGCGGGAACGCGAGGTCTTCTGCGCCGATCATGATCGGCAGCATGAAGTTGCCGAACACGCCCGGAATCGCCGGGATCATGAAGAGGAAGACCATGATCACGCCGTGCTGCGTGAAGAGCTGGTTGTACGTCGACGCCGCCATGAAGGTGCGGCCCGGGGTGAGGAGCTCGAGACGGAGCACCATCGCGAACGTCCCGCCGGCGATGAGGGCGAGCGTGACCCCGAAGAAGTAGAGAATGGCGATCCGCTTGTGATCGGTGGAAAGGAGCCACGAGCGAGCCGTCGCCCGCGCACGGAGGTAGTCGCTCGGCATCCCCGGGAGCGAGGTCTGATCCGGGATCGCCCTCATGGGACCACCTCGAGGATGGGATCTTCGGGCGGAGGGTCCGGCGCGACCGGCACCGAGCGAAGCTCCTTGATGCGAGCGACGACCGCTCCGACCTCGGGCGCGTCGAGGAGCCCTGCGTACGAAGGCATCACGGCGCGATAGCCCCGGTGAATGCGGATCGCCGGATCCATCATCGACTCGCTGAGGTACGCCTCATCGACGACGATGCGATCGCCCGACTCGAGATCGATGGTCGAGCCATAGAGACCGGCCCACGTCGGCCCGATGTGCGGGGTTCCGTCCTCGGTATGGCAGCGGAGGCAACCATGGCCGGCGGCAACCTTCGCGCCTTCTGCCGCGAGGGAGAGAGGCGCCTCGGGCGTGGCACCGGCGACCGCCGGATCGCTGATCGCGGGGCCGGCGATGGGTCGAGGAGCGGGCGTGAGGTGGCGCTCGTAGTCGGCCGCCGACAGTGCGACGACGGTCCCCCGCATCGTCGAGTGGTTGGCGCCACAGTACTCGGTGCAAAAGATCCGGTACGTCCCGGGCTGCGATGCCTCGAACCATACGGTGGTCATCCGGCCCGGAACGACGTCCTGCTTGATTCGAAACTCCGGCACGTAGAAGCTATGAATGACGTCCCGGGAGCTCATGATCAGCTTGACCGGCCGATTGGCCGGGACGTAAAGAACGCCGTTCGAGCGTGTGCCGTCCGAGTAGGCGAAGGTCCACATCCATTGCTTTGCGGTGACGTACACCTCGATGCAGTCGGCGGGTGGCACGCGCATTTCGACGTATTGGCGAAACCCTACGACCCAGAACCCGATGAACAGGGCGACGAGGCCGCAGAGCATGAGGATCTCTGCGACGAGCGACCGCTCGCCCGCGTGCGCGCGGTGCCCATTCGGTGACCGTCGTCCGCGCCGGTATTTGATCATCCAGAAACCGGCGAGGAGCGCGACGGCCGTAGCGCCGAGCATCGTGATCGAAATGACCGCGTAGTGGAGCGCGTCGATCTCGCGTGCGACCGTCGAGCCCTGCGGGGGCAGGTAGAGCAGCCTGCGCAAGAGGTCGTTCATGGCGTCCTCCTCCAGCCGCGGGCAGCGAGAACGAGGGCGGCGAGGCCGCCGACAACGGCGATCCCCAGCCCTCGAAGCCCCCACCGGACCGCCCCGGCATGTCTTCCGGAAGGCTCGAGCGCGAAACAGATCGTGGCGGCGTCGAAGGCCGGCGGCGCGGAGATGTGCCCTCGCGCGGCGTCGCGGACCGCTGCGTCGATCTCGGCCGGCTCGTGGCGGAGGCCCACGAGGACGCTCGAGAGACGACCGTCAGGTGTGAGGACGAACGCCGCCGCCGGATGCACCCAGCTTCGGGTCCTCGGGTCGAACGTGAAGCGAAAGCCTACGGCGGAGGCCACTCTGTCGATCGCGGTGCCGTCGGCGAGGAAGTACCGCCAGGCGCCCGACCCGGCCGGCAAGCCGGCCGAGGCGACCAGACGCTGCTCGCTCGCTCTCGCGATCTCGAGCGACTCGTCGGGATCGATGCTTATCGTCGCGAGATCGTAGTCACGACCGGGGCGAGCCTCGGTGCCGTGGGTGACCTGCACCATCTCACGGAGGACCAGATTGCAGAGGGTCGGGCACCGGCTGTACGCGAGGACCAGAACGACCGGCCGCTCGCGGAAGACCGCCCCGAGGGTGATCGTCTCACCACCTGTCGTTCGGACCGAGGTATCGAGCGGGAGCTGGTTGCCGAGGCGCTGGTCGATGCCTACGGCGTCGACCGATGCCTGAGCCGCGCCGTCGGCGCGTGCGACCGCGGGCGCCACGAGCAGCGCCGCCATGATGAGGGCAGCCGAAGAGGTGCGGCGCCATCTCATGGCGCATGGCCCTCCGCGCGCTCCAAGTAGAGGTCGATCGCGACGTCGATCGGCACGTGGACGATCCCTCGTTCCTCGTCGACCCAGCCGTAGGACGAGAGCTGGTCCGCGGCCGTCGTAGCCTCGGGTGGATCCGGATCCGAGAAGAGGCTCATGGGCGTGCCTTCGACCTCACGCGGCTGGCCGAGCGTCGCGCCGCCGGAGTACGGCTCACCCCCCGAGTCCGCGCGCCACGACGTCCCGAGCCACGCCGCGACGCACACCGCACCGGCCACCGCGACGATGACGCCGACAACGAAGCCGAAGAGCATGCGCCGCGCGAGGCGATCTTCCTGCTGACGGGGCCTCATTCCGGGCTCCGGTAGGCGAGGGCTTCGCCGAGATGAGGATCGCCGATGGCCAGGAGTGACTTGCCGGAGAGACGCCAAGCGACGAAGGCGACGACGGTGCCGACCACGGCGGCGAGTGCGGCCAGATCGATGAGACCAGGCAACGGACCGTGGCCGGCGGCTCTCGGCGTCACCATCCAATACACGTCGACGTAGTGCATCGCGACAATCCAGCCGCCGACGGAGGATACGACGGCGGAGCTCTCCTTCATTCGTCGCGGCAAGAGGACGACGAAGGGAACGATGAACCTTCCGACGATGAGCAGCGCGACGACAGCCGACCAACCGCCGTCGAGCCGATCGAGGTAGAAGGTCACCTCGTCGGGCCTATCGGCCATCTGGATCAACATCGCTTGGAAGAACGCGATGTACGCCCAGAAGATCGAGAAGCTGAAGAGCAGCCGCCCGAGCGCATGAAAATGCGCGGGTGTGATCGCCGCGAGCAATGCACCGCGGCGCGCGCCGCGCTCGGTCAAGGCGGCCACGAGGCCGATGCTCGCGACGAACCCGCCCGCGAACCAATAAACCCCGAAGACGCTCGAGACCCAGGCCGAGTCGAGCGACATCAGCCAGTCGAACGCCGCAAAGGTCAGCGTGAGACCCACGACGGGTAGACCGCCCGCGGACAAAGTCTTGGCTCGCACATCGGGGGCCGTCCGCGGTGCGCTATCGGAGGCCAGCGACCATCGTCGTAGGAAGAACGCGACCGTGGCCCATACTGCGAAGTAGAAGAGCGCCCGTGCAGCGAAGAACGGTCGACTGAGCCACACCCGTTGGTGCTCGAGCCACTCGTCCACGTGGGGCGCCCGACCGGTCGGGCCGTTCACCCATCGATAGATGAAGCCCGCGAAGAGAAGGACCGGCACGAAGCTCAGCGCGAGAGGCACGAACCCTCCGGCGACCGCCTCGGTGATCCGGCGGACGGCGACAGGCCACCGCGCTCCGGTCGCGTAGCCGATCATCAGGAAGATGAGCGCGCCGAGCGACACCGAGACGGCGAACGCGACGGCTGTCAGCCACGCGTGTGCGGCGCGCTCCGGCGCCAGCGAGAACCCGAGAGCCGAGCCGATCAGCCCGACCGCGCCGATGACGGCAGCGATCGCAGCCACGCGGCGTCCCTCGTAGGGATCGGTCACTCCAGCCATGCCTCGGCCTCCTCGGCGTAGGGAGAGGGCAGCGAGCTCACCTCGATCGCTCGGCTGAGCTGCAGCGCCTGGACGTACGCGACGACAGCCCAACGGTCCTGGACGTCGAGCCGGTGAGCGTACGACGGCATGAGGCCGTACCCTCGCGAGACGACCTCGAACAGGCGCCCGGCCGGGTACTGTGCGATCGCGCCCTCGACGAGCGAAGGCGCCTTACGAAGCGACATGCTCGCCGCGACCTTGGAGCGGCCGTCACCGGCATGCCCGTGACAAGCCGCGCAAAAGATCCCGTATCGATTCTGTCCGCGCTCCACGACGTCGCGATCGAGCGCGATAGGAAGCGTGGTTACGTAGGCGCCGTCCTCACGCCCTTCGACGAGCGAGCTCGGTCCGAGCACCCGCGATCGAGGCACCGTGCCCGGAGGTGGATGGCGCATTGCCATGCCGTTCGAGGCCGCGGGGTCGGCCTCGTACGGGCGAAAGGAGGGCTGATGGATCATCCGCTTCAGATCCACCGCATCGCAACCGGCGGCCGCGCATGCCCCCACAAGGAGCGCCGTGAAGAGATGGCGGCTCATGACGGACGCCTGCGAAAGGCGACGACGCGCAGCGGCGACGTGGCGGCGATGTCACGATCGAGGCGATCGCCGTCGTCCTCGGTGGTGGCGAGCCGGAGCCAGAAGCGGTCGACGCTCGCGCTCTCGATTCCGTCGATCTCGAAGCTGGGATCGTAGAGCCGAAAGAGGCGAGCACCCCACAGGAAGGCGGCGAATCCCGAAAGCGCTGCGCCGAGCACGCCCATTTCGAACGTGATGATGAAGAAGGCGAGCGGCATGTGCGGCGGGCGGCCGCCGACGTTCAACGGGTAGAGGTGCGCGACCAGGTACCATTGCAAGACGTACGCGACTGCCGCGCCGGAGAGGCCGCCGGCGAGCACGACCCAGGGCAGAAGCGATCGACGGTGGCCGAGGGCCCGGCGGAGCTCGTCGCTCGCGTACGGCGCGCGTACGTCCAGCTCCTGGTGTCCGAGGGCGCGCAACCGATCGATGGCCAGAAGCAACGCTTCCATCGACGCGTACTCGGCGAAGACGGCTTCACGCACGTTGCTCCTCCTTCCGCGAAGAAGCGAGCGCGTGCCGCAGCTCCTTCGTCTCGGTGGCCGAGACGAAAGGCAGAAACCGCATGAAGAGGAGGAACAAGAGAGCGAAGAAGCAGATTGTGCCGGCGAGGATTCCGATGTCGACCCAGGTAGGCGTGTACGCCCTCCACATCGTCGGCATGTATTCGCGCTGCAAACCGCCGACGATGATCACGAAGCGCTCGCACCACATCCCGACATTCACGAGGACCGAGACGGCGAACAGGCTGATGAGGTTCCGCCTCATCTTCCGCCACCAGAAGAGCTGCGGCACGAGGCAGTTGCAGACCATCATCGTCCAGAAGACGGCCGAGCCCGGCCCGGTCGGGCGCGCGACGAAGTATTGGTATGCCTCTTCCCGATTGTGGGAATACCAGGCAAGAAACATCTCGACGATGTAGCCGTAGATGACGATCCACCCGGTCGCGAGCAGCAGCTTGGCGCAGTTCTCGAGGTGCTTGATCGTGATGACGTTCTCGAGGCCGAGAACCGCGCGCGCGGGGATCACGAGCGTCAGCACCATTCCGAAGCCGGAGAAGATCGCGCCGGCGACGAAGTACGGCGGAAAAATGGTCGAGTGCCACCCCGGCGTGAGCCCGACGGCGAAGTCGGAGCTCACGACGCTGTGGACCGAGAGGACGAGCGGCGTGGCGAGCCCGGCGAGGGCTATGTAGAGCGCACGGTAGTGGCGCCACGATCGCGCGTCCCCGCGCCACCCGAGCGCGAGGATCCCGTAGACGATCCGCTGGCTGCGCTTGGGCGCGCTGTCACGGATCCCGGCCAGATCGGGCAAGAGGCCGACGTACCAGAAGAGGAGCGACACGATCCCGTAGGTGCTGATCGCGGCTGCGTCCCAGGGAAGCGGGCTCTTTACCTGCGGCCACACGCCGGTGACGGCCGGATAGGGGAAGAGCCAATATGCGAACCAGGGGCGGCCCAGGTGGAGCAGTGGAAACATCGCGGCCTGCGCGACGGCGAAGAGCGTCATCGCCTCGGCGAAGCGATTGATCGAGGCGCGCCAGCGCTGCTCGAAGAGGAGGAGGATCGCCGAGATGAAGGTGCCGGCGTGGCCGATGCCGATCCACCAGACGAAGTTGATGATCCCGAACGCCCAAGCGACCGGGATATGATTGCCCCAGGCGCCGATGCCGACCGCAAGCGTGTAGGCGATGCAGAAGCCGAGCAGCAGGGTTCCGGCAGCGGCGACGAGCACCGCGAGCTTCCAGCCGCGCCCTCTGCTCCTCCAGGTCGTCCCGAGCAGCCGATCGCTGAGATCGGCGTCGCTGGGGTCGCCCAGGAGGAGCGACTCGGACATCAGTCGAGCTCCGGACTGGGGTTCGTCAGCTTGGTCAGGTACTCGACGCGCGGCCGAGTCCCCAAATGCTCGAGCGCGGCGTATGCGCGACCCTCGCGCCGCCAGCGAACCACGTCCGAGTCTTCGTCTCGCAGGAGGCCGAAGGCGATCGCGCCCGTCGGGCACGCCTGCTGGCAGGCGGTGACCACTTCATCGGGCAGGACGTCGCGGGCGTGGGCCCTGGCGTGCCGCTGCGCGGTCCGGAGACGCTGCACGCAGAACGTGCACTTTTCCATGACCCCGCGCTCGCGAACCGTAACCTCGGGGTTCTGCTGGAGCGAGAGCGTCGGATCGCGCGGGATATCCAGCCAGTTGAACCTGCGAACTTTGTACGGGCAGTTGTTGGAGCAGAACCGCGTCCCGATGCAGCGGTTGTAGACCATTTCATTGAGACCATCGGGGCTGTGCACCGTCGCGTTGACCGGGCACACGTATTCGCAAGGTGCCTTCTCGCAGTGCTGGCAAAGCATCGGTTGGTTGATGATTTCGATTCTGCTCTCTACCTCCTCGATGTAGCGGTCGATGCGAATCCATTGCATCTCCCGCCCCCGCAGGACCCCCTCGGGTCCTACGGAGGGAATGTTGTTCTCGGCCTGACAGGCGATGACGCACGCGCTGCACCCGGTGCAGATCATCGTATCGATCGTCATCGCCCATTGATGTGGTTCGGGGTCTTCGATAACCGGCAGCATGGATCGCGACGTCGACTCGCGGCGTCGCGCGATCCGAGGCTCCCGCCGGTAGCTCTCGAGCGTGGCGAAGAGCCCGACGTCGCGTCCCTCCGTGGAGACGGTGGGCTGCGTCGTCGGCAGCGGGATTCGCCCGCCTTCTTTCTTCACGTCGACCACCGCGACCGCGTACCGTCCGGACGCAGATCGGAGCGGGTATACGTCGGCTCCGATGGGTTCGCGCGGCAGATCCGCGCCGCGCCGCCCGTAGCCGAGCTCGACGGTGATCGAGTCGTTCGAGTGCCCGGGCAAGAGCAATGCTGGGAGCGTCAGCGTCTGCCCTCCGGATCGGATCTCGAGGAGATCGCCCGTCTCCAGACCGAGCTCTGCGGCGAAGCCCGGCCCGACGACCGCCGCGTTCCCCCACGTGAGCTTGGTGAGCGGGTGCGGCAGCTCTTGGAGCCAGGGATTGGTGGCGAAACGTCCGTCGAGGACGCGGGGCGAGGGCTCGAAGTGGAGCTCGAGCCCCGGGGGCGCCGGGTCGCGCAGCGCCGCCAGCGCTCCGGCGGCCGCTTGCCACCGCGGCTCGCTGGCGACGGCCTCGAGACGGCTCTCGGAGATCAGGCCGCGCTGGATGTTTTCGTTCCAATGCTTCTCGAACTCGAGCGGAAAGCGCCGCCGCCACGCCTCGCGCAACATCTCGTAGTCCGAGGTAGGCGGCCTGTCGGTGAACGCCGCGAGGACCGAGGTGATGCTCCGGGTCTCGTAGAGAGGCGAGACCAGCGGCTGGACGAACGAGATCGTTCCGTCGTACGCCCGCGCGTCGCCCCAGGTCTCGAGGTAGTGCGACGCCGGCAAGAACCAGCGGCACGCGTCCGACGTCTCGTCGCGGTGCAGGCCGAGATGCGCGGTCACCGGAACGCTCCGCAGGCCGCGGCGCAGATCCAGCCCCGACGGCGCGTCGTAGATGGGGTTCGATTCCAGAACGACCAACGTGTCGACCCGAGACGCGTTCAAATCGCCCGCGAGCTCGTAGAGCGTCTGGACGTTCGGAGGCGAGACGAGCGCCGACGGTTGGAGCGCGACGGTCTGGCCGAGATTCCCGAGCGCGTCGTTCAGCAGGTGCGCGAGCACGTGCGTCTCGAGCGGCTGGGTGTCGCCCGCGACGACGACGCCGGCTCCTCGCGCGGCCAAGAGGTCCTTGGCAGCAGCGCGAATCATCGGCCGCTCGGCCTCGGGGTACGACTTCCAGAGGAGGTCGCGAAGGTCGGAGCCGAGCCGACCGGGGCCGACGACCGCGAGAACCTCGGCCAAGAGCGCGGCCGCGACCCGCGGCACGTCGACCGAACGCACGACGATCCGATGATCGGCGAGCGTGCTCGTCGGCGTCGGTCCCGGCTCGACCGAGTAGAACCGGCCCATCTCCGCAGGTGATGCGCCCACGCGACGGGCGGCGGCAAAGTCGCGCGCCCAGCGGATGGCCATCGGGGTCTGCGAGGTGAAGTCTGCGTCGAGCGCGACGACGACCCGCGCTCGGCGGAACTCGTAGCGCGGCTCGAGCGCGTCGCCGTAGAGGATGGTGGCGGCTTCACGCGCGGCGCCGCGCTCGAGTGGAGCGTAGAAGCAGAAGCGTGCATCCGGGTGCTTGGCCGCAATCTCGCCGAGGAGCGCGCCGACCAGCGGGGAGCTCTGCGGCGGGAGCAGGAAGCGGAGACCACCTCGCCGCTGTCGCTTGGCGACCTGCGCGACGAAGTCGTCCCACGATCGAGGTTTGCCGCGCTCGGTGAGGCCGCGGGCGCGCGTCGGATCGTAGAGGCCCAGGATCGAGGCCTGCTCGATCGCACGCGTGCCCCCCAAGCTCGCGGGATGCTCGGGGTTGCCTTCGATCTTGATGGGCCGACCTTCGCGGCTGCCGACGAGCAGTCCGGTCGCGTACCCGTCGATCACCATGGACGTCGCGAACCAAAGGGGTACGCCGGGAACTACATCCGCCGGCTCCCTGACGTAGGGGAGGATCTTCTCCCGCGGTGGATCGAAGCAGGCCTGCCCGTTCGTGAGCGCCGCTCCCGAAGCGAGCAGCGCGAGAATGTCGCGGCGTGTCGCCGCGTCCCCAGACCCCTGGAAACGATCGTCCATGTGCTTTCCCTCCCCCTGCTTCTTCTAGCGATGACAAGTCGTGCACGTCGTGAGACGCGTCACATTTCCAACAACATTCGATGGCGATAAGCCGCGGGCCTCGGGCTCGCGGTGGCAATCGAGGCACCAAATCATCGTGAGCGGCGCGACCTGGACGACGTTCGCCATCGTCTCGACCTCGCCGTGACACGTCGCGCAGCCGAGCCCTCCGCGGAGGTGCGCCGCGTGATCGAAGTAGACGAAGTCCGGCAGGTCGTGGACCCGGTTCCAAGGCAGCGGCCGGTCGGCGAAGTAGCTTCGCCTGACGGGCTCGAGCAGGATGCTGTCGTTCCAGATCTGCGAATGGCAGCCCATGCAGGTCTCGGTCGACGGCAGCCCCGCGGACGGCGAGCGCTCCGCGTCCGCGTGGCAGTACAGGCATTCGATCCCGTCATCCTTCGCGTGGTGGCGGTGATCGAAGCTCACCGGTTGGTCGACGGCGGCGAGCTGCCCGGTCCCCCGGGGCGTCCGGACATAGGCCATCAGCCCCAGGACAGCGCCGATGCCAGACACCATCCCGGCCGCGACGGCGACCGGCAGGGCGGTGTTGGTCCAAGGGGCGAAGAGGGCAGGCGTCACGGTAGAGGGCGCCCCCGTGCAAACCCCGAGCCGGCCCCGGAAGGGCACATTCTCGACGACTTCTCCCCTGCCCGGCGCTCGGGACTGTGCGGCGCCGCCATGGTGTGCTCTCTCGGCGCGCCCGAAAGGTACACACGTGGCCCCGACGGCCGGCCGCGCCGTTCAGCTGCTGCCCTCCGGGTGGGGCGGCCCTCCGGGTCTCGGGGGTCGCGTGCACTCCTTCAGCGCAAGAGTACACTTCGGAAGTCCTCACGCGAGAACACGCCGCGCGATAGACACCGATGAACCAAGGCAATTCCGATACGAAGCGACCCCCTCCTCCTCGACGGAGCAGAGGACGACGCGAGCAAGCCGGGGCTCGACTCGGAAGCGTCGTCGCGGACAAGTACCGTCTAGACGAAGTCGTCGGCCTTGGCGGCACCGGCGCCGTGTATCGCGCCGAAGATGTGACGGCGAAGCGCACGGTCGCGGTGAAGATCCTCTTCCCCGACGCCGAAGGCTTCGCGCTGCTCGCCACACGCATGGAGCGTGAAGCCGTCGCTGGAACGCATCTGCGACATCCGAACATCGCAGCCGCATTCGACTCCGGCGCGCTCGCCGACGACGCGCGTTGGATCGCGGTGGAGTTCGTGTCGGGTCGGACGCTTCGCGACGTCATGCGGAGCGGTCCCCTTCCGGTGGACCGCGCGACGCGCATCGCGATCGATCTCGCGCGCGCGATCGGCGCTTGCCACGCGCACGGCGTCATTCATCGCGACATCAAGCCGCTCAACGTGATGATCGACGAGACCGACGGCGACACCGTCAAGCTCATCGACTTCGGGCTTGCTCGGATCCCGGCGCACGACGTCGCCAGGAGCAGCGGGCACGACGCCGAACCCGATGAAGCGCCGACGGTCGAGAACCTCACGGTGCACGGCATCGTCTTCGGCACGGTCGCGTACATGGCGCCGGAGACGGCGCAAGGGATGGCCGCGGTCGATGCACGCAGCGATCTCTATGCGTTCGGCGTCCTCCTCTACGAGCTCTTCACCGGCGTGCACCCGTTCGCGACGAAAGACCCGGTCGATCTCTTCCTCCAACACCGCGTGACGCCCGCTCCGCCGATGCGCGAGCGCGCGCCGGGCGTCGTCGTCCCCCCCGCGATGGAGGCGATCGTCATGCGACTGTTGTCGAAGCGGCCCGCGGATCGCTTCCAGGACGCGAGCTCGGTCGTAGAGGCGCTTCGCGCGGCCGCGGACGGTGCCAAGAGCACGCGCGATCCGATGAACACGCCGACGACGACGGTGCCGCCGGCGGTTCTTCGCGTCTCTACCGAAAGCCGAGCGACCGATCTCTCCGCCGCGCGAGCCGCCAGCATGCCCGGCTTCGGCCGTCGCTCGATCTCGCTTCGCACCCGTGTGGCTGCGGTCGCCGTCGTCTTCGCCGCAGGCGGTTGGATGCTGACGCGCGCTGCTTCCCGAGATGCACAGGAGAGCCGGCTCGCCGTCCTCGCGAAGCCGTTCGCGATCCTTCCGCAGCCGGCGCCGCCGCGCGTCGTGGAGCCACCGCCTGGCGCCGCAGAGCTCGCCACCTTCCGCGCGAACGTCGACATGACCCGCTGGCAGGCAGCGACCGACTCTCTCCGCGCCCTTCTCGCGGTCGACCGCCGAGCTCTCACCGACGAGAGCACGAGGGCGCTCGCACAAAAGACGGCGATGCGCGCGGCGTACTCGAAGCTGAACGGCGCGTCGCAGCTCTTCGACACCCTCGCCGAGGACACCGGCCACGAAGGGATCGAGCTACTCTACGACATCATCGAAGGCCAGGGCGGCTCGCGCGCTTCGAAGCTCGCCTGGGAGCGGCTCGAGCGCCCGGCGGTTCAAAAGCGTGCATCCCGCGCCATTCAGATCGCGCTCGAGCTCCGGATGGCGTCCTGCAAGGACAAGCCGTCCCTGTTTGCGCGAGCCGAAGCCGAAGGCGACGAACGCGCGCGCCGCGTGCTCGCGATCCACGGTTCGTCGAAGTGCCTCGGCCGCCAAGGCGAGTGCTGCTACCGCAAGAACAAGGACCTGGAGCGCGCGATCGAGGCCACCGAGGCGCGCGAAGCACAGGTCGTCACCCCGCCGAAGTAGCCCACAAACCCGAAATGCCAAAGCCCCCCTCACGAAGTGAGGGGGGTTGGGGGACCAGCGCCGCCAAGCGGTTGCGCTACGCGGCGTTGGCTTCGCTGTTGGGGCGGGCAGGTTGCGTCGGCGGCCCGAACGTCGAGAGCTCGAACAGCTCGAGCTCCGGATCGTCGCTGCTGCCACACAGCGCCGACAGCTCGCGCAGCGTGGTGCCATTTTGCTCCCAGGTGGCGAGCATCTCTTCGAGGTCGGCGCGCACCGGCTCGGTCGGCGTCGACGCACACTGCTCGTGCATCCACCTCACGAGCTCGCCGATCATCGCGATGCCGTGTGCCATGATCACGCGCTCTTCGAGCGCGCGTTCCCAAGCGGCGATCCGCCGACGGGTGATCGCGAGCCGCCGGATGATCCAATGTTGGGCGGCGCCGCTCGAGCTCTGGAGCATGAGCTCCAGTCGTGTGACGTGCTCGGCAAGCTCGGTGCGGTTCACCGGCTTGAAGGTCTCGGCGCTCGCCCGGTGTGCGATCGCCAACCGCACGAAGGCCGAGAAGAGCCGCCCGAAACCGAGCCACTCGTCCGCCGTGATGACATCACCGCTACGAAGGACCACCGTCCGTTCGTGGATCCGCGCCGCCAAGCGCTCGAGGACCTCGAGCTCTCGGCGATGCTCGTCGCTCATGCGCCCGACGAGTAGGTCCCGCGCCGCGGCAGCGCGTGCGCGCGACGCCTCCGCCAGGCGGAGGTCCACGTGTCGGCGGAATTGGGACGAGCGCGGAAGCAATCCGACGAGCAGCGCTTCCCCCATCAGCACGGCGAGCGCCGGGAGGAGCAACATGTGCGTCCACAGCGCGATCGTAGCGGGAATGACGAGCACGACGACTTGCGCCACGTGCTTGATGGCATGCTCTCGGTAGACCCAAACGCCGTGCTTTCCTCGGTAGGTCGGTCTCCTGATAGCCAGCATGAGTACGTCTCCTTCGCCCGCCCGTTCGCCGTCGCAACCCCTGTGCCGGCCAGACCGCGCGGGGTGTGGAGAAAAAAACGTTGCTGGGAGCCGAGGGTGCCCGAGTGCTAAGTAAGAGGCGTGAGAAAGCGGCAGCTCGGTCGCACCGGGCTCGAGGTATCCGAGCTCGCGCTGGGGACCTGGGGTCTCTCGGGCGAGGCATACGGACCGATCCCCGAAGGCGAGGCCGATCGCGTCATCGATCGCGCGGTCTCCCTCGGCATCACGCTCTTCGAGACAGCGGACGTCTACGACCGCGGTGGCATCGAGCGCAAGCTCGGTCGCCGGCTGCCGGTCGGCCGCACCCATGTCGTCACCAAGCTGGGCACGAACCTCGACGGCTACTCGCAGAAGCAGTTCGACAAGCAGTACCTCTTCATGGCGTTCGAACGATCGCAGGAACGCCTCAAGCGGGACTGTGTGGACATCGTCCTTTTGCACAACCCGTCACTTTCGACGATGAAGATGGATGAGCCCTTCGAGCTTTTGCAGAAGCTGAAGGACCAGGCTCGCATCCGGGCCTGGGGCATCTCGGCGTGCACCAAAGAGGTGGCAGAAAAGGCGATCGATCGAGGGTGCGACGTCCTCGAGATGCCCTACAACTGCTTCTTCTATCGCGACGTGCGGTCGCTCGCGCTCCGCATGCGGACCGAGGGCGTCGCGCTCTTGGCACGGAGCGTCCTGTCGTACGGCCTCCTCGCAGGGCACTGGACGCCGGAGCGAGAATTCTACCCGCCCGACCACCGGGCCGAGCGCTGGAACCCCGAAGAGCTGAAGCGACGCGTCGAGCAAACGGCGGCGTTGCGCGCGCTCGTCGGCGGACCGCTCCCCACGATGCGTTCGGTCGCCCTCCGCTTCGCGCTCGACAACGAGCGCGTGACCTCTGCCGTGCTCGGGCCGCGCAACACCACGCAGCTCGATCAGCTCGTCCGCGACGCAGGACGAATGCCTCCGTACCTGCCTCGCGGCGCGATGGCGAAGCTCGAGAACGAGCTCGCTGCGCAAGGCGTCACGGGCGACTGATGACATCGGCTCCGCGTGCGACGCAGGCCGAGAAGGCGGCGATGCTCCGCCTCGCTCGCGAGGCCGCTGCGCTCGTGCTGCGAGTTCGGGACGCGGGCTTCGAGGTCGAGATGAAGGCCGCCGACGATCCGGTCACGCGCGCCGACAAGGAGGCCAATCAGCTCATCTGCGGCTCGCTCGCGGCCGAGTTTCCGACCCACGGCGTACTGGGTGAAGAGAGCGTGCCGCGCTCCGCCTCGGAGCTCGCCTCGCTCCTCGGCCACGAGCGCGTCTTCTTCGTCGACCCCGTCGACGGCACACGCGAGTTCGCCGAAAGGCGGAGCGACTTCTGCGTCATGATCGGCCTCGCCGTCGGCGGTCACGCGGTCGCGGGCGCGATCGCGGTGCCGATGGAGCAAAAGCTCTTCTGGGGCGACGTCGAAACCGGAGCCTTCCTCGAAGACGAAGCGGGCAATCGCCGTGAGCTTCGGGTCGCAGCGGTCGAAACCCCGTCGCAAGCACGCGCCGTCGTGTCGCGCTCGCATCCGTCGCCGCAGACGACCCAGGTGCTCGAGCGTCTCGGGATCACGTCGATCACGCCGTGCGGATCCGTCGGCGTCAAGGCGGCGCGCGTGATCGAGGGCGCGGCCGATCTCTACGTCCACGTCTCGAAGGGCGCGAAGCTCTGGGACGCGTGCGCTCCCGAGGCGATCCTTCGCGCCGCCGGGGGGTCGCTCACCGATCTCGCCGGTAGCCCAATCGACTACCGAGGCATCCTCTCGATCGAGAACGGGCTCGTCGCTTCGAACCCCAGCTTGCTTCCGGTGATCGTCGAAGCGGTTCGCTCCGTGAGAAGCTGAGCCGCGCCGTCAGAAGCTGACGCGCGCGGTGCCGCCGGGCTCGAGCTTGACGCTTTGCGATGCGCTCGATCCGTCTTCGCGCTTGCAGGTCACGCGCACGTTCCCGGCGCTGGCCGGCGCGATCGCCGGCGTCGGTCCGGCGCTCACGCCGTTGACCGTGACGTTCACGCACTGGCTGCCCCTGGCGTTTACGCGGACGCTGCCGCTTCCACCCGCGGTCGGCTCTTTCTCCGGCTTGTCAGGCGGCGGCGCGTCGCCCTGCTTCGGCATGACGTGCTTGAACTTCTTCGTCTCGCCCTGCTTGCCGGTGAAGTTGAACGTCTTGGGGACGTAGCCCGAGGCCGCGACGACGATCTTGTGCTCTTCGTCCGCCGAGAGCCCGGTGATCTTCTTGGGATCGCCCTTCCACGGCTTCTCGTCGACCCAGACCGTCGGCTCGGGAAGGATGTCGAGCTCGACGGTGACCGAGCCGGTCTTGAGCTTGGTGTTGACCGCCTTGGTGTCGCCGGCGCGCTCGAGCTTGACCGCTTCCTTGTGCGACTCGAACCCCTCTTTCGAGAGCTTGACCGAGAGGTCTTGCCCGAGGGGAAGATTCTCGATCGTGGCAGGCGTCACCTCTTTCCTGAGGTCACCGTTGATCCAAATCGAGGCGCCGGGAGGATCGCTCTCGAACTTGATCGCGCCGCGCGGCTCGGCAGGAGGCGGCGTCGGCGCGGCCTGAGCGGTCGATCCCTGTTGGTTGGTCTCGGCGACGGGCGCTCTGCCCTTCCAGAGGTAGAGGCCCGCGGCCGCGCCGGCGACCGTAACCGCAGCGACGAGCGCCCAGATCGCGCCCGAGCGCTTCGACGGAGGAGCGATGCTCGTTGCGGCGCCGGGGAGCGCCGCGCCCGTCTTCGACTGATCGAACTGCGCGCCCGGATGCGAGCCGGTCGACGCCGGCGCGTACTCCTGCGGCGCCTCGGCCGCGATCCGATCGGCGAGCTGCTTGATGTCCTGAAGCGCCGCCTTCTGCTGGAGCAAGCTCTCCTCGAAGAGGGACTGCATCCAGCCGGTCATCGTCACCGCGGAGACGGGCAGCCGTTCGTGGCGGATGAACGCCTCGAGATCGGCCTGCATCTCTCGCGCGCTCTGGTAGCGGCCCTCGCGGGTGCGCGCGAGGGCCTTCATCACGATGCGCTCGAGCTGCACCGGATAGCCCGCGGCGACGTCGCTCGGCAGCGGGTACTCGGTCTCGCAGATGAGCTTGAGCGTGTCGTACTCGTTCGCGCCCTTGAACAGGCGCTTGCCTGTCGTGAGCTCGAAGAGGATGACGCCCGCGGCGAAGATGTCGCTGCGCCAGTCGAGGTCTTCACCCGCGGCCTGCTCGGGCGACATGTACGGCACCTTGCCTTTGAGCTGCCCGCCCTTCGACTCTTCGCCCGCGTGCAGGCTCTTGGCCACGCCGAAGTCGACGACCTTCACGTCGCCGGAGAAGGTCACGACGATGTTCTGCGGCGAGATGTCGCGATGAACGATGCCGAGGAGCTGGCCCGCGATGTCGCGCTTCTCGTGCGCATACGCGAGGCCGGCGCAGAGTCCGACAACGATGTGGAGCGCATGCTCGAGCGGTAGCTCGTTCACGCTCTTCTTCTTCATCTGGCGGACGATGGTGCGGATGTCCTCGCCATGGATGTGCTCCATCGCGATGAAGTACGTGCCGTCGACCGAGCCGACGTCGAACGTCTGCACGATGTTCGGATGCGAGAGCGTCGCCGCGATGCGCGCCTCGTGGAGCAGCATGTCGATGAACTGCTGGTCCTGGTTCATCTGCGGGAGGATCCGCTTGATGACGACCAGCTTCTCGAACCCGGCGACGCTCCGATGGAGCGCGAGGAAGAGCTCGGCCATGCCGCCGGCGGCCAGCTTGCGGAGCAGCGTGTACTTGCCGAACTGGCGCGGGAGCGGCTCCTCGCTCTTCGGCGCAGGATCGACCAACGTCGAGCCGCCGAGCGCACCCGCCCCTGCGATGCCCACCCCCACCACAGGGAGAGCGTCGCTCGAAACCTTGGACTCCAGCGTCATCGGCCGCAAGCTCTGCTTCCTCGAAGTCTACCGTGCGATGCCCGAAGAAGGGCACCCATTCGTCACGTCACCTAGCATAAGATGGCACGCGCCCGTACCATGCCCGGCGCTCGTTTTGTCGTTCCGATCGTCACGGCATTTGTCTGTAGCACCGCAAGTTGCGTGACCTACAGCCGCGACCTCGAGCACGCGACGAAGCACTACGAGACGCACGAGTTCGCCAAGGCGCTCGCGGTCTTGCGCGTGCTCGGTGAAGACGAGGATGCACTCTCGGACGTCGAACGGGTGCGCTACGCCTACATCCGCGGGATGACGGATTTGCGCCTTGCGGCGTTGGTCCCGGCGAGCGAGCCCGCCAAGCGCGAGAGCCTTCGCGCGTGCGCCAGAGATTGGTTGGACCGCGCACTTCGGCGCGCAGAGAGGTCTTCGACGGCGCTGTCCGCCGAAGAAGCGCGACGCGCGCGCATGTCGCGCGCGGAGCTCGGCGACGCGCTCGGTTCACCCGGCGCGTGCCTGCCTCCGGAGATGCTCACACCCGAGAGCTGATCGCTACGCGCCGAGCTTCGACCTCAACGTCGTCAGCTCGTCCTTCGCACGAAGCTTCAGCTTCTTCAGCTCCGATGCCTCGAGCTGCTCGGTCGGCGTCAGATACGCGCGACGGCCCAGCTCTTTGAGCCGCACATCGAGCTGCCTGTGACGCGATTCCGCGTCGATGAGGCGCGCTTCGGGGCTCACGTCGGACAGAAGAAGCCGCTGCTTCATACTTCGGACCTCCTTTCCCCGTGTGGGGAGAGCTAACCTGATGATGCTCCGGCTTCGGCAAGGATTCGAGCCGCAAAATATTCCCCGATGTCGGTTCGGGGCGTACCCGTCCCGGCGGGTGAACGAATCGGTTCAGATCCTGTCCAACGGAACCGTAGCCCCCGAAACGAGCCTAAAGGACCATGGGACCCATCCCCCGCTTCGTCGCCCTCCTCCTGCCGCTGACCCTCGCGGCCTGTGTCGACCCGCCGGAAGCCAAAAACCCCACGGTTCCTCCGATCGTGCTTCCCGAAGTGGTCGTCACGAAGCTCGATCAGGCCGAGGTCGAGCGCCGGTTCCACGTCGCCACCGCGAGGCTCGTGCGAGAGGAGTACCAGGCAGCTGCGCGCGAGCTGGACGCGGTCACCTCGATGAGCCCGAACGGTCCCTGGGCCGCCCCGTCGGCGTTCAACGCCGGCGTGGCGTACGCAAGCTTGGGCGACTACCCGACCGCTGCGGCCCGGTTCCGCCAGAGCCTCGAGAAGGCCCCCGAAGGACCGACGGCGCATGCCGCGCTGCTCCGTCTGGCGCGCTTGGAGGCGTACCTCGAGCGCTGGGCCGAGCTCGAGGGCGTTTCTCGGAAGCTCCTCGAGCGCAAGGATCTCAGCGTCCTGGAGCGAATCGAGGCCCAGGGCGCCCTCTCGCTGGCCCTCGTTTCACAGGAGCGGGTCGACGAGGCGTTCGACGTCGTGGTCACCGCTCGAAACGAGATCGAGGACCGGCGGCTGGGCGAAGCAGGCGTGCCGCCGCTGGAGCTCGCACAAGTAGCGTTCAGTCTCGGCGAGGTTCGCAGGAAGAAGAGCGAGCGAATCCAGTTCCTGCCTTTCCCGCCCGACTTCGGCGCCAAGCTCGAAGAGCGATGCCAGGGTCTTCTCGATGCGCAGTCGGCCTACACCGACGCCATGCGCTCACTCGACGCGCACTGGTCGGCGATGGCCGGGTACCGCGTCGGCCAGCTCTACCAAGACCTCCACCGCGACGTGATGAAGGTGCCGGTCTCGCCCTCTGCCAAGACCATCCGCCAGAAGCAGCTGTGGGAGGGCGCGATGCGCCTGCGCTACAGGATCCTGCTGGAGAAGGGGCTCAAGATGATGGAGCACACCGTCATGCTGGGCGAGCGGACCGGCCAGTCGTCCCCTTGGATTGCGCGGGCACGCAGCGCGAAGAAGGAGCTCGAGACGGCGCTCGCGACCGAGAAGGAGGCGCTCGCCAAGATGCCCTTCACCGAGGACGAGATGCGCGAGGCGCTCGAGGACCTGAAGAAGAAGGCTCCGCCCAAGCCGACCCCCTGACGGCTGGCTGGACGGACGATCGGGCCCTTTGGGAGCGCTTTCGAGGCCGCTCCCGCCTGGCGTTGCTCCTCAAAGCACGATACGACGGGGTGGATAGATCCAATGGCAAGGGATCAGAGCGGTCCGCACGAGGGCGGCGCGCCGACGCCGCGCCCCGAGACCGACACGTTCCGACCAGCTGCGGGCGACGCCGAAGACGCCTACAGCGCGGAGACGGTCGTGAAAGCGATCCCGCGTGAGCTCCTTGCCGACCTGTCCAAGGCGCTCAAGGCGCCGGCCGTCCCCAAGCTCGGCAGCGACGCGAAGAGCTCGCCCGGTGCGATACCGAAACCGACGCGCTCGGCCGCGCCCACGCCCAGGGTGCCGGCGCCGATGGACGCCCTCGGCGAGGATGACCAAACCGTCATCGACCATCGCATCGATCGCGATCTGTCCGAGCTCGACTTCGACTCGCCGCCCCCTTCGAGGCCGCTGCCGCGTCCGGCGAAGATCCAGGACGACGAGACGCCGAGCATCTCGATCGCGGAGCCCGCTCCGCTCTCCTCACGCTCGTCGCCCTCGGCGGCTCAGGCCCGCGACCTGCTCCCGCCGCCCAGCAATCCCGGCGAAAAGCCCGCGCCTCTCGCCAGCGCCCCCGCCGCGACGGAAGGGCCGCCGCCGTCATCGGGCCTCGAGCTCCCGCCGACCTCGCAGCCCATGTCGCGGCCTTCGAGCGCCGACATCGACGAGAACACCGATTTTCGCGCGGGGACTCGATGGCCCTGGATCACGGCCATCGTCATGATCCTGATCTCGTTCGCGGTGACGCTGACGATCCTGCGAAACCTGTAGGGGTATGGGGCTCACCTCGTACGCGCGATGTGGTGATTCACCACATCCGAGACGGCGGCGAGGGAGAGCAGCATCGAGATCGTCCGCGTGGCTCTGGGCGCCATTGCGTACCCGAGCGTCAGGCCCAGCGCCGACCACATCGCGGTGCAGCGCGGGCAGGTAACGAGCTCACCGAGGACGCGCCGCATTCCGCTGCCGGCGGGTTTCTCGACGAGCTTGCCGCTCGGATCGCTCTCGGGAAGAAGCTCGGTGAAAGGCGCGCGTATCGGGCGTGTGATGGCATCTCTCGCGACGAGCCTACTCAGCCGGTTCGTCGCGAGACCGAGAACGACGAGATCGCGCAGCGACGTACTCGGGAGTGCTCTACCGCTTGCATGGAGAGCCGTGAGGCCGAGGGTGGCGGTCACCCCGAAGACCCCCAGGACAAGGGCCTTCTGGCCCAGCGTGTCGTCGTGGTCCTCGCGGGCGTCTTGATAGCTCGGCATACAGCCCAGCTCGCAACGCCCGTGCCGGCTACTCGGCTTTGCGGCGACGGCGGAGCAGCGCCACGAGCCCCAGCGCCATCCACGCGCTCCCGCTCAGCTCTCCCGCTCCGACCGAGGTGCACGTGCAGAGTCCGCCACCTTGCGCGATCGCGTCGAACCCGTCGCCGCCGCCGGCGCCGCCGTCGCCATCGCCGTCCCCACTGCCGCCGCCCGCGGCGCTGCCCCCGCCGGCCCCGCCCGCGCCCGAAGGCTGGTCGGTGTAGTCGACGCCCGCGGGCTGAGCGTTGAACTGCTCTTGGATCGCTGGATCGTTCGAGCACATCACGTAGTCGTAGTCCCACACTGGCTCGAGCTGGATGGTGGGCGGCTGCGCGGCCGAGACCTCGATCGTGACCGCGACCGTGCGCTCCTCGTTCGGAAGGATGTCGCCCATGTCGACGTTGGTCGGCACCGTCACCATGTTGCCGCCGATGTCGCCCGGCGCTCCGTCGGTGGAGAGCTGCGTCATCGTGAGCCCCGCTGCCAGCGGCAGCGTGAAGCGAACGTTCTCGGCAGCAGCGAAGCCCTCGTTCACCGCTTTGACGGTGATCGTGAACGTGTCGCCGAGGGTGACCGTGGCCGCATCGACGGTGGTGGTCGACTGGTCGTAGAGGAACTTGGGCGCGTTGACGTCGATCGCGATGCCCGCCAGAACCGGCCAGTAGCTGTCGTCGTTGGTCTCGGTGCGCAAGACGGCAGCCGTCTGGTCGGCGACGAGGTGGCCGGCGGCCGTCGAGAGCGCGACGTGCGTCACGTCCCAACCCTGGCGCGCGCCCGAGACGTTGGTTCCGTTGATCGCGTCGTGGTTGGCGCCGCCGAAGGTTCCGGACGTGTCGAGCTGACCGCCGGGACCGTTGAGCTGCGAGCAGAAGAAGTTGTTCTGGGGGTTGTTCGGCCCCGACAGCGTGATGAAGCTCGGATCGGCAGCCGATTCGCCGATCGAGATGAAGTCACCCGTGCGGTTCGCGTCACCCTCGATCGTCGAGATCGCGATCGTGCCCTCGAACGGCGTGAGCGGCGGCGCGCAGAATCCGTCGACCGCGTAGTCGACGGTGGTGAACTCGTCGACGAACTCGTCGCCGGCCACGAAGACGGCCATGTTCCGGATCGGCTCGCCGTCGAAACGATAGACGACGATGAGCGTCCAGCCCGCAGCGCTCGTGGTGTTCGTCAGCTCGTGCTGCGTGGCCGGAACGCCCTCGACCGCGTACGTGCCGGAGAGGTGCATGCCGACGAAGTCGGTCACGTCCGCGCTGCGCGTGTAGTAGTTGATCGGGAACGCCACGCCCTCGGAGATCGTGGCCGACGTCACCGGATCCGGCGTGACGGTGATCGTGTCGGAGCCGAAGCGCAGCGTGACCGGGTCGTCGAGGTTGGCGGTGACGTTCTCGAGGCCGTACGTGTGGCTGCCGCCCCAGACGAGCTCGGCGTAGAGGACGGTCGCCTGCGCCGGGATGGTGAGCGTCGCGGCCGAGCCGTTCGATTGCCACTGCTCGGTCGTCCCGGCGGGCCAGGGGTTACCAGGGTTCGCCGGCGTGTCGTCGACGCTGGCCATGTCGAGCGTGATGAAGGTCCCGATGGCGTCTTGCGTCCCGGGACCGTTCAGCGCCGCTTGCTTCGACAGCCCGAGCGTGTTCCCGGTGGCGATGACGTTGCCCGGCTGGGTCGTCTCGAAGCGCAAGATAGGGGGAGCCCCGAACGCCGTACCGGCGGACAAGAGGCCGGATGCGGCGAGAGCGATGGCGGAGAGGGAGCGAGCGGCGCGATGCGGCATGACCGGCCGCGGTTAGTCCGTGGCGCCTCGGCGGTCAACGATGGTAGGAATCGGGCCTCGAATGCAATACGTCGACCCGAACCTCCCGCGCGACATCTTCGGCTGGTACTCCCCGAACCTCGGGATGGACATGCCGATCGCCAGCTACGGGCACGCGGGTCATCCGCTGCTCCTCTACCCGACGGCGCAGGCGGACTTTCTCGAGAACGAGCGCTTCTTCTTGATCAAGGCGATCGAGGAGCACATCTTCCGAGGCCGGGTTCGCGTCTTCTCGATCGAGAGCATCAACCGCCACGCGTGGATGGACGACTCGCTCCACCCGCTCGAGAAGGCGCGGCGGCAGCGCCTCTACTCCAAGTACGTCGAGGAGGAGGTCGTCCCCCACATCAAGCGCGTGAGCGGCGAGCACTGGCGCATCGCGACGAGCGGCGCGAGCTTCGGCGCGTTCCACGCGGCGAACCAGTTCTTCCGCCGGCCGGATCTTTTCGACACCCTCATCGCGATGAGCGGCTTCTACGACCTGGAGCCCGGCTACACCGAGGGCCACATGAACGACGACATCTACTTCAACAACCCGGTGTCGTTCGTTTCGAACATGAACGGCGGAGCGCTCGACGCGCTGAAGAGCACGCAGATCCACATCATCACCGGCCGTGGTGCGTACGAAGCGCCGCACCGATCGGAGCAGCTTTCCGGCGTCCTTCACGGAAAAGGCGTCGGTCATAACCTCGACATGTGGGGCTTCGACGTGAACCATGACTGGCCTTGGTGGCGGCGAATGCTCGATCACTACGTCAGCGAGCGCCTGGGCTGGTGAGATCCTGCGCGCGGGCGCTGCTCGCGTTGGCGCTCCTCGCGGTGCCTCGCCTTGCGCTCGCGCAGGGTGAGGCACCCGCGCATCCGGACGACGCGCCGGCGCATCCGGACGCACCGCCGCCGGAAGAAGAGACGACGCCCGTCGACAACGACCCGCCCGCGCCGGTCGACAACGAGGGGCTCATCGTGCGGCCCTCGAGCGTCCCTGAAGAGGAAGCGTACGGTCCGCTCGAGGTGACCGTGGGCGGCGACAAGGCGCCGCCCGGCGCGGTCTCGCTCGGCCGCAAGCAGATCCAAGAGATGCCCGGCGTGCTCGGCGATCCGTACCGCGCCGTCGAGGTCGAGCCCGGCGTCACGCCCGTCGCGAGCGGTGTGCCTTACTACTTCATTCGCGGCGCCCCGCCCGGGAACATCGGCTACTTCTTCGACGGCATCCAGGTGCCGCTGCTCTTTCACGTCGGCGCCGGGCCGGGCGTGATCCCGCCCGGCCTCGTGCAGGGCGTCGATCTCCACCTCGGCCCCTACCCTGCGTCGTTCGGCCGCCTCGCCGGCGCGGTGGTCGACGCCGAGAGCGTGCCGCCCCGCGACGACTGGCGCGCAGAGGGCGTCTTCCGGACCGTCGACATCGGCGGCCTCGTCGAAGCGCCCCTGCCCGACGATCGCGGCAGCGTCCTCGTCGGCGGCCATTACGCGGTCGGCGCCGCGATCCTCAGCGCCGCCGTCCCGACCATCGACATCGACTATTGGGACTACCAGGGGCGAGCGTCGATCAAGACGAGCCGGACGGGGCGCTTCAGCGTGCTGGCATTCGGTGCGTACGACTACCTCGCGTCGGTCGAGGACGACAAGCGCGACGTCCTGCTCGACTCCGACTTTCATCGAGTCGATCTGCGCTACGACGACCAATTGCCGGGTGGCGGAACGGTTCGCGCCGCCACGATGCTCGGCCTCGACCGCTCACGCGGCGCAGGGGTCGACTCGGTCCAGGACTGGAAGGTCGGAGCGCGCGTGATCGTCGAGAAGCCGTTCGGCAAGAGCGTCGTCGTTCGGGGCGGCGTCGACGCGATGATCGACGTCTACGAAGTCGAGCCGGGCAACGCAGAGGAGTGCACGACATTCGTCTGCGAGAGCGGTCCCCTCGGCAGCACGACCGAAGAAGAGCTCAGCGAAGCGTTCGCGGTGCTCTTTCCGGACCGCATCGACCTCGCGCTCTCGGGATGGGCCGACATGCTCATCATGCTCAACAAGCGATCGAGCATCACGCCGGGCATCCGGCTCGATTACTACCACTCGCTCGGCGAGAGCGAATTCGCCGTCGACCCTCGGCTCGTCGGCCGCTTCGGCATCACCGATCACTTCCGGCTCGTGCCCGCCGTGGGCTTGGCATCGCAGCCGGCAGGGTTTCCTCCGCTCCCGGGGCTGACGATCGGCGGTCTCCCCGGTGGACTGCAGCGCGCCTACCAAGCGAGCTTCGGCGGCGAGGGCGAGATCGGTCCGATCGATCTTCGCGGTGGCGTGTTCGGGCAGGCGATCTTCAACCTCACCGACGCGATCGGCGGCGAGCGCGGCGGTGGCTTCGGAGCCGACCGGTTCTTGAACCGCAGCCTCGGCCTCGCGTACGGGCTCGAAGCGTCCGCCCGCGGAGCGCTCACGCGCCACATCTTCTTCCTGGCCTCGTACACGCTCTCACGAACGACCCGCTCGCGCCTCGCCGTCACCGTGCCGAGCGCCTACGACCGCACGCACGTCGCGCAGGTCGCCCTCCTCTTCGACCTCGGCAAGAACTGGAAAGCCGGCACGCGCTCGCTCTTCTACACCGGCTTCCCTGCGGAAGAGGTGAACCCGTATCGGCCGAGGAGCGAGGATCCCGATCGCGTCAAGCCGTTCTACCGGCTCGACGCGCGCCTCTCGAAGCGGTGGCTCTTCGGTGATCGCGCCTATGTCGGCCTCATCTTCGACATGCAGAACGTCACCCTCGCCAAAGAGGTCTTCGACGTCCAATGCGATCCCAACGGATGCACGCCGCGCGAGATTGGTCCCATTGCCATTCCGACGCTCGCGTTCGAAGCGGGGTACTGAGTGCGCGGGCGGGGAGGGCGGCGCGCCCGCCCTGCCCCTGACGCTGCTGTCGTCAGAACCCGTTCTGGCAGGCGCTGCTGAAGCTGGCGTTCAGCGAGGCGACCGTCGAGACGGTGCCCGCGCAATCCGAAGGGTCGATCAGCGAGATCAGTGCTGGTTGGGCCTCGCAGCCCGGAACGCACTGGGCCACGAACGCGCTCTGCTCCGCCGTCGTACCGCCGAACCCAGGGCAAGGCTGCCCCGACGGGCACGCCAGCGCTCCGCATTCGTAGAGGATGATGCAAGCGACGTCACAGGTCGTCGGCGCGGGCTCGCCCGGCAGCTCACAAGCGACCGGACCGCTCGAGGTGCTGTTCACCGTCGTGACCGTGGACGATGACGAGCTCGTGGTGCCGGGGCCCCCGGCCCCCTCGCCGTCGTCGGCATCGTCGTCCTCGTCGTCGTCATCATCATCATCGTCATCATCGTCACTGCTGTCCGAGCTGCTGCCGTTGCAGGCGGGGAACGAGCCGACCGCGACCAGCGATGCGAGCGCGCAGACCATGACGAAACGAAGCTTCATTGGATCCTCCTGGGTCGCGAGGCTGGATAGCGAGCGCTGTGCCAGGCCTTCCTTCGCCGATTTTCCGGGAGGACTCGGCGATC
This sequence comes from Polyangiaceae bacterium, assembly GCA_041940405.1. Classification (GTDB taxonomy): domain Bacteria; phylum Myxococcota_A; class Polyangia; order Polyangiales; family Polyangiaceae; genus Xiheicaenibacterium. The sequence goes on along the minus strand of JBGTSH010000007.1, from coordinate 12,469 downwards.
GGCTGCCCTGCCGGCGCGGCGCTGCCTCCTTCGGAGGGCAGCCCGGGCGAACAGAGACAGCGCGCGAGACCTCTTGTAGAGACGTCCGCGTGGTTCGAAAGGCAGCACTCTCTCTCGTCGCGCTGAGCCTCTCGGCTTGCAGCAACGACGCGCCCAAGCCGGCGCAACAATCCGCCCAAGCAGCGGCCTCGAGCGCGGATGCCAACGCCCCCGAGTGCACGCAGCTCCGGTCGATGCACGCGATGAGCAACAGGCGCTCCGGCGACTTCGGCCGGAAGAACAAGGAAGGGGGCGGCGACCAGGTGGCGCTCTGGCGCGGCTTCGCCGATCTCGCGCGCGAGGACGCGGCCGCTCCGCAGCAGGCAACCTCACCGCTGGGCAAGCGCTACGAGGAACGGCTCCGCGACATTCGACGGAGGTCCGTCGACCCTTTCCTCGCCGCAGCCAAGGCGGAGGAAGAGGGCAACGCGGCGGCGAAGGCCGAAGCGGAGAAGGCGCTCACCACTCTCGGGGACGAGTGGCGGAAGCTCGGGGCGGATCTGGCGAGCGGCTGTGCGCCGTTCTGACGTCGCTGCGAGCGGCCTACGCTCCGGCCCTCAGAACAGAACGTCGCATTTGTACTCGAGCCGGTAGGTGACGTCCGTGCTGCCGAAGTCGGTCATGTTGAGGCGAACCGGACGCCCCTTCGTGTCGTAGTCGTAGGTGGTTCGGTAGACGGTCTTGCCCGCTGCGTCCGTGTGCTCGACGCTGGCAAGCTTGCCGCCGTCGTATCGGCCCGTCCGGGTCTTCGTGCGCGTCACGTCCTCTCTCGGCTCCTCGCGCTTCACGGAACGTGAGCCCTGCATGGTGTCGACGCGTTCGTAGTCGTCGACGCACCTGCCCGCGCCCTCACCCCCCAACGTACAGCGCACCTCGTAGGCCTGTGGCTGCCCGTAGCGAACGACCAGCTTGCCGGTGAAGGCCGGTTGGGTAAGCCCCTCCTCGAAGGGCATGTGAGGCGGCCAATACATGGACTGACGCATGACGGTGAAGAGCCACCGTGGCTCTCGCGCCTTCTTGGCTCCGAACGTGCCCTGGTAGGTGCCCTCCCACCAGATTCGTGACGGCAGAAACGTCACGCGGACGAGCTCGCCCTTGGCGCCAAACGAAAACTCCGTGCCCTTCCCGGTCGGTCCGTTCGCGTCGTGCCCCTCGATCCTGACAATATTGTCTTGTTCCCAGACGAGCTTGGTCTGGGTCTGGTCTTCGACGTTGGCGATCCAGACGAGCCTACCCGCCTCGTCGACGTAGCCGTGCCGCTCGCGCCGCTTCCCTTTCGATCCGTCCTCGTAGAAGACGACACACAGCCTGCCGGGTGGCTCGGTGACCGGTTGCTCCGCCTTCGGCGTCGAGGTCGCCGGCGCGATGGCGCTCGGCCCCGCCGAGGTGCTCGCTCGGGCCGAGGGCGCTGCGCTTGCAGAGGGCGCGGGCAGCACGGCGCGCGCGGGCGTCACCTCATCCCGAGGAACGTCCGAAACCGGCTTCGATCCACATGCGCACAGCCCGGCCAAGAGCGCCGCCGAGGCGGGGCGCAGGCCGTCAAATCCCATGCTGGCGCAGCTTCTTGTGGAGCCCTTCGCGCGTGATGCCGAGGGACTTCGCTGCAGCGGTCTTGTTCTGCCCGTGCTCGCGCAACGTCTCGAGGAGCAGGTACTTCTCGACCGAATCCATCATGTCGCGGAGGGTCCCCTTGGGCACGCTCGCCTTGGCGACGACGCCGAGCGCCTTCTTGATGTGCGGCGAGAGGAGATCGGGCACGACGAACGCGCCGGGATCGAGCTGGATGACGAGGCGCTGCACCTCGTTCTGGAGCTCGCGGACGTTGCCCGGCCACTCGTAGCTCATCATCAGCTCGAGGGCCTGCTGCGAGAAGCCGCCGACCGCCTTTCCCATCTCTTCGGCGTACCGAGCGAGGAAGTACGGCGCGAGGATCGGGATGTCATCGCGGCGTTCACGGAGGGGCGGCAGGCGCAGCGGGAAGACCTGCAACCGGTAGTAGAGGTCTTCGCGGAAGAGCCCCTTCTTGACCAGCTCTTCGAGGTTGCGATTCGTCGCGGCGACGATGCGGACATCGACGTGCTTGGCGCTGGTGCCGCCGACCGGGCGAATCTCGCCTTCTTGGAGCGCGCGCAGGAGCTTCGACTGGAGCGAGAGGCTCGTGGAGTTGATCTCGTCGAGGAAGAGCGTTCCGCCGTCGGCGATCTCGAACAGGCCCTTCTTCTCGTCGACGGCGCCGGTGAACGCGCCTTTCTTGTGCCCGAAGAGCTCGCTCTCGAGGAGGCTCTCGGCGATCGCCGCGCAGTTCTGCGCGACGAACAGCTTGTCGCGACGGCGCGAGCGATAGTGGACCGCGGCTGCGATGAGCTCCTTGCCGGTGCCAGTCTCGCCCTCGACGAGGACGGTGACCCGGGTGTCGACGACCTTGTCGAGCTGGCGGATGACCGCCTGCATCGCGTCGCTGCGGCCGATGATGTTGACCTCTTTGCCGCCGCCACGGCGCTTCTCTTCGCGACCCTTGAGGAAGACGTTCTCTTTCTTGAGCTGCTCCTCGGCGACCGTAAGCCGCTTGATGAGCCGGGCGCTCGAGACGGCGAGCGAGGCGTTCGAGGCGAGCAGCAGGAGCAGCTCGACGTCCGACTGGGTGAGCATGCCCGGCGCATTGCGGTTGTCGGCCTGGAGGACGCCGAGGATCTCTTCGCCACGCCAGAGCGGCACGCCGACGGTGCTGCGGATCGAAGCGCCCATGATCGACTCGCTGTCGCCGACGTCTTTGGGAGCATCGGCGGCGAGGACGGCGGCGCGCTCCTTGACGACCTTGCGATAGACGCTGCGCGCGACGGGCACGGGCCCTTCGGGCGCTCCGCCCTTTCCGTCTTCTCGCCGGACGCGTGTGAGCACCGGGACGAAGGCGGCGCCGGCGTCCTTGCCGAGATCGGCGTCCGACAGGACGATCGTCACGTGCGTCGCCGCGCGCACCAGCTCGAGGGCGGCGTCGGCGACCTCTTCGAGGACGCGGTCGAGACCTACTTGCGACCCGATGCGTTTCTGGGCGGCGTAGAGCTTCGCCAAGACGGCCGGGTCGAGCTCGCGCCCGGCGACCGCCGGAAGCGCCGCCTCGAGCCGCGTGAGCGCGACGACGTGGCTCTCGTCCGCTTCGTCGACGAGCGTGACGCGCAACGTGGTGACGGCGTCGCCGGTGCCGAGCTCGACGACGTCGCCTGTCTCGAGATCGACGACCGGGTGATCCTCGGTCAGGCGATAGCGCTGGTCGCGCCGGACGACCGTCGTGCCGTTCGTGGATCGAAGGTCGGTGATCGTGACGCGATCGCCCGCGAAGTCGACCCGGGCGTGCTCGCCGGATACGTGCTGCTCTTCGATTTGGATGTCGTTGCCGGGTTTCCGGCCGATGGAAACGACATCGCCGCGAAGCTCCCACCTGAGCCCCGCGGCGAGTCCTTGCGTGATCTCGACGACGAGCGTCACTGCGCGCGGGCGCGCAGACGCGCGGCCACTTGCGTGAAGACTTGGTACGACTGGACGAGGTTATCGTCCTTCGCCTCTTCGGCCTTGTCGAGGTACGCGGTCAGCTTGTCTGCGGCTTCGTTGTCGCCCTTCGGCGCGAGCGCCTGGAGCGCCTTGAGCGCCGCCATGCGGACCGAGCCGTTGGTGATCTTCGGCATGTCGTCGACGAGCTTCTTGCGATCCGCGTCGCCGCCGAGGATGCCGATCATGTACGCGGCCTTGATGCCCGTGAACTGCTGATCCTTGCCCTGCGTTTTCTCGTCGGTGAGCTTCGCGTGGTAGCAGGCGAGGTCTTCCTTGCAGTTCGAGACGAGCTCCTTGGCCTGCTTGAACTCGCTCTCGAACGCCTTGCCGACGACCGTCTTGGTCTGCTTGCCGGCGGCGTCGGTGCCTTGCGCGTCGAGGTTGTAGAGCTTCTCGACCTCGGCGACCTGGTCCGCCTTCATCAGCTTGATGGCCGCTTGAAGGGCGTAGCCGCGGATGGCGTCGACGTCGGCCTGCTCGCCCTTGAGCTTGATGCTCGAGTCGACGAGCCAGGGAACGAGGCTCGCATCGAAGAAGTCGCCCGAGCCGTCGGCGAGCAGCTCTTTCGCGCCACCGACCCCCGGAACGTCGAGGTCCATCTTCGCTTCGTCGAAGGTGGTCTTGTACGCCTCGAGCGTCTCGTTCGACTTGGGCAGGAGCGGGAGCACCATCGCGAGGACGACCTTGCCGGCGTCGTCGGCGCTGCCGCGAGCCGAGAGGAGCGGCGCGACCGAGCTCTCTGCGCCGAGCGCGCCGAGGATTTCGGCGGCCGTCGAGATGTGCGCCTTCTCGGCCTGCTTCTGCGCAGCGGCGGGGATCTTGCCGTCCTTGTCCTTCTCGGCGACCGCGAGCTGCTCTTTCTGAGCGTACTCGACGATCTCCTTGTCCTCTCCCTTGAGCACGGCCTCGGTCGGCTTGACTGCGGCTTTGCCGATCTTCACGAGCGCGACGAGCGCGGTGTTCCGGACCGGCGCCTTCTTGGGCGTGAGGACGAGCTTGATGAGCGGCCGAACCGCCTTCTCGCTCTTCATGTCACCGAGCGCGCGAACCGCCACCGTCTGCCAGAACGCTTCGTCGTGGACGTTCGCCTCGTTCGACGGATCGATCGGCTTGTCGAGCATCGCGATAAACTCGTCCTCTTGCGCCTTGTCGGCGACGGCGAGCACGGCGGCCGTCACGTCCTTGCCGATCAGCTTCACCTTCGGGTTCGAGAACTTGATGGTCGAGAAGACCTTCATCACCTGCGGCGCCAGGCTCTTCGCCTTCATCGCGGTGACCGCACGCATGACGTTCCGGACGTCGTCCTCGCCCGTGTCGGGCTTGTAGTCCTCGAGCGCCTTCTTGAGACAGGGTTCGGTCCGGGGATCGCGGAAGTCGGAGATGAGCGCGATGAGCTCGGTCCGGACGCGGGGCTGAAGGTCGACCTCGACGCAAGCCTTGGTCAGCGGCTCGGCGATCTTGTCGAGCAGCGGCTTGACGTGCGGGCCGCCACGGTCCTTCTTGTCCTTGGTCATCGCGTCTTCGTAAAACTGCTTCAGACGCTTCACCGCTTGAGGCTGCTTCGCCGGGTCCTTCATCTCCTCGACGAAGGTCATCGGGTCGTTCGGGTCCGTGCAGCCGCCCGCGAGGGGGGCGGTCGCCAAGATGGCTCCGAGGAGCAGGGCGCGAAACAGAGAGTTCGGGCGGGCCTTACGCAGCATCGTCATCCTCCGAGGGGACGGATCCCCCGTGCCGAGCAGGTTCGGGCCGTTCGCCCGCCCTTTCATCCCCGTCAGGGGATGAATCGAAAGCAGAGTTTCGTGGGCGGGTGCGGCGGGAGCAAGTCGGCTGTGCCCGCGAACCGTAGCGTCGTGGGCTTTGTCCTGTCAATTCGAGCCCACCGGCCAGAGAGCCCCCTCAGTTGGGGGAGCAGACGAAGTAGCCGGGCGGCAGGAGGGTGCTGGGCACGCAATTCATGGCGCCAGGGCAGTTCGGCGCGTTGCCGTCGCAGAGGATGCGGTCCGGGTCCGGGCAGTCGTCCTCACAAGCCGTCGACTCGTACGGGGACATGTTCGAAGGGAACTGGCGGTGGGCGCAGCAGACCTGGCCCGGGCACTGCTCCGGCAGCTGACACGAGATGGCCACGTGCTCGCCGATCTGTTGCTGGCAAGCTTCGCTGCCGTCCAGACACTCGCCGTCCTCGAAGGTGTCGTTCCAGCAGCAGACGCCGCCGCCGATGATCGAGCAGTCACCGCCCCCGCGGCAGGCGACGGTCGGATCGGGCTCCGGACCGGTCGACATGCTCGAGCTCTGCATGGTCGTCGCGTCGGTGGTCGTCGTCGCGCCGGGCCCTGTGGTCGAGGGGCCGGTCGTGCTCGGGCCGGTGGTGCTGGTCGAAGGCGTGCCTGTGGTGGGCGAGCCAGGGCCCGTGGTGACGGCCGTCGTCGAGACTCCGCCGGCGCCGCCGCTGTTGTCGGCGCCGCCGCTGCTGAACAGGTCGTCGACGTCGGTCGAGCAGGCGGCCGACAGACCAAGCAACGAAAAGAAGCCAAGCGCGACCGGTTTCATGGTGACGGCGATTCTTCCATGGCGAGTTTCGATTCGCTAGGGTGCCGAGCGGTGCCTAAGCCGACCCGAAAGCAGCGCCGCGAAGGTAAGAAAGGTCAACGAGCGCCGGCGGCACCTGCCGCGGCGCAGAACGGCTCGGCCGACGCCGCCCCGGCAGCGGTCGCGAAGCCGAAGCCCAAACACGCAGCGGCCCGGCCAGCGCCCGCGCGTCCGACGCGCGATACGCCGCTGCCCGATCCGCCCGAGGTGCTGAAAAAGGGCCCCGACTTCAAGTGGTTCTTCATCGTCATCTTCGGGGGGATCGGGCTCTATGTCCTGGTCTCGTATCTGCTCGAGCCACCGAAGCCCGCTCCGACGACGACGCCGACCGCCCCGGCCGCGCCGCGTCCGCCGGTGACCGGGCCGGAGCCGATGAGGCTGCCGCCGGACCTCGTCCCGACCGACGATCTGCCCGAGATCGACGTGGAGCCCACCCCCCCTGCCGGGAGCGCGGCGCCCGCAGGGCCGACGGCTCTACCAAAGCCGAGCGCGGCTCCCGCACCCAGCGCTCCGCCGGCTCCGAGCGCCGCGCCGAAGCCTCCGCAAACGGCCACCGCCGCTGCGCCTCCCCCGCCCGCGCCTCCGGCCCCTGCTCCGCGTCCGGCCGGCGAAGCGCCGGCGCCCAAGGCTGCGGCGCCCAAGCCCGCCCCCGTCGACCCCTACGAATAACCGCCCGCGTTTTCGGTCGCTTCTGCGGCGGCGTAAAATTGCATGGGCACCCAAGCAATGAGTCGACTAGGGTCGTATGGGTGCCCATGCATCGATCCGCCAAGACGTCGGCCGCCGACACGGTGGCCGTCATCGACAGCCTCCGTCGCATCGTGCGGGCGCTGCGCGAGTCCTCTCGAGCCGCAGAGGAATCGCTCGGGGTGAGTGGCGCGCAGCTCTTCGCGCTGCAAGCGTTGGCGCGCTCACCGAACCTCTCGTTGAACGAGCTGGCCGCGCGAACACGCACGCACCAGAGCACCGTCTCGGTCGTGGTGAAGCGCCTCGTCGAGCAGGGCCTCGTGCGGCGCAACACGTCGGCGAGCGACGGACGCCGGATGGAGCTCACCGTCACACGCCGCGGAGCCGCGCTCCTCGAGCGTGCTCCCCACGCGGCGCAGGAGCGGCTCATCGCGGGCATCGATCGCCTCCCGGTGCGCGAGCGCCGCATGCTCGCGTCGGCGCTCGAACGGCTCGTCGCCGCCATGGCAGCGACCGAGGGCGAGGCGACCATGTTCTTCGAAGAAGAGGGCCAGCGGCCACGAAAGAGCAAGACGCGTGGCAAGCCCTGAAGAGTCCGTCGCCCGCCGCGTCGCGAGCGCGCGCCGCACGGCGCTCGTCACGTCGCTCGCCGTCGGGCTTGCCGGCGCCGCGAGCTTCGCCGCGCACGCGCTCACGCGTCTGATCGCGTTCGTCACCAACCTCGCCTTCTTCGGTCGCTGGTCGGTGGCCGCCGCGTCACCCGCCGCCAATCGCCTCGGTCCCTGGGTGGTCTTCGTACCCGCGATCGGCGGCGCGGTCGTTGGGCTGATGGCGCGCTTCGGCTCCAAGGCGATTCGCGGCCACGGCATCCCCGAAGCAATGGAGCAGATCCTGGTCAACAAGAGCAGGATCCCGAAGCGCATGACGGTCCTCAAGCCCGTCTCGGCCGCGATCGCGATCGGGACAGGCGGACCGTTCGGCGCCGAAGGGCCGATCATCGCAACGGGCGGAGCGATGGGCTCGCTCGTAGGTCAGGTCTTGCGAACGACACCGCTCGAACGGAAGACCTTGCTCGCGGCAGGCGCGGCCGCGGGCATGGCCGCTACGTTCGGCAGCCCCGTATCGGCCGTGCTCCTCGCCGTCGAGCTCCTTCTGTTCGAGTACCGGGCGCGCTCGCTCGTCCCGGTGGCAATGGCAGCTGCTACGGCGACCGGCGTGCGCGCCGCGATGGAGGGGTCCGCGCCGGCGTTCACGATGCCCGATCTGTTGCAGCCCGCGACGAGCGCGCTCCCCGTGTACATCGCGCTCGGTGCTCTGATGGGCCTCGTATCGGTCGGCGTGACCCGCGCCGTGTACGCCGTCGAGGACGCGTTCGAGCGCTTGCCGATCCATTGGATGTGGTGGCCGGCTCTGGGCGGCTTGGTCGTCGGCCTCGTCGGCTGGGTGATGCCGCGAACGCTCGGCGTCGGCTACGACAACATCGATGCGATCCTCTCGGGCGACCTCCTTCCGACCGCGATGCTGCTCTTCTGCACGCTCAAGTTCGTCTCCTGGGTGACCGCCCTCGGGAGCGGAACCTCGGGAGGAACGCTGGCGCCGCTCCTCACCATTGGCGGCGCCCTCGGAGCGAGCGTCGGGGCGCTCGCCGCGCGCGCAATGCCTCACTTGGGGATCGATGCGCGCGTCGCAAGCCTCGTCGGGATGGCGGCAATGTTCGCTGGCGCCTCGCGCGCGTTGCTCGCGTCGGTCGTGTTCGCCTTCGAAGCGACGCGCCAGCCGCTCGGGCTCCCACCCCTCCTCGGCAGCTGCGCCGCGGCGTTCCTCGTCTCGAGCCTCCTCATGAAGAACACGATCATGACGGAGAAGATCGGCCGGCGGGGCGTCCGCGTGGCGGGCGACTACGGGGTCGATCCCTTGGAGCAGGTGCGCGTCGGCGAGAACGCGACGCGTGAGGTGAGGATGCTCGCCGGCTCGCTGTCGATCGCCGAAGCTCGAGCGTGGCTCGACGGGGGCGCCGAAGGCAGCCGCCACCAAGGATTCCCGGTCGTCGACGACCGAGGCGAGCTCGTCGGCTTGGTGACGCGCGCGGAGGTGCTCGCGGCAGCCCCATCCATCGAGACGGTGGGTGATCTGGTAAGACGAGAGCCGGTCGTCGCGCTCGAGGATGCAACCCTCCTCGAAGCGGCGAGCGCGATGGCCAAAGAGGGTGTCGGCAGGCTCCCGGTCGTTTCGCGCGCCGCACCGCGCACCGTCGTCGGCATCCTGTCGCGAAGCGACATCATCGCCGTTCACGGGCGGCGTCACGGCGAAGACCGTGTCGAGCCTCCGACGGCGTATCGCTCGTTCCGAGCCTTCGTGCTGACCCGCGCTCGAGCGTGGAAGCGATGAACCGCGTACCGAGCGCCGAGCGTGCCGCCCTCTTGGTGAGAAGGCATGGGTGGAACTCGACCGCCTTCCAGACGCTGGCGCCGGGCTACTCCTATGCGCACTACGACGACGCGTGCGTAGCCTTCGTCGACACAGGGAGCGCCTGGGTGGTAGCCGGGGCGCCGATCGGCCCACAAGAGGCGCTCCGCGATGTAGCGGCAGCGTTCGTGCGCGACGCGCGCTCTGCGAGCAAGCGATGCTGCTTCTTCGCCACCGAGTCGCGCTTCCTCGAAGCGACGCAGGGCGATCTCGGCGCCATCGTCATCGGTGAGCAGCCGGTGTGGGATCCGCGCGACTGGGGCGGTCGGCTCGCTTCCAAGAGGAGCTTGCGCGAGCAGCTCCGCCGTGCGCGCGCGAAAGGCGTTCTCGTGCGTCCCCTCGAGAGCTCGAGCGAGCGTGCTGCGCTCGATCGTGGAATCGCCCGCGTCGCGGAGCGATGGCTGGCGACGCGTCGCATGGCGCCCATGAGGTTTCTCGTCCACCTAGATCCTGCGCGCGATCCGTCGCATCGGCGGACGTTCGTCGCCGAGCGCGGCGGGCGGTTGGTCGGGTTTGCCGAGGCGATCCCGGTTCCGGCGCGCGAAGGTTGGCTCGTCGAGGGGCTCGTTCGCGATCCCGACGCGCCCAACGGTACGGGCGAGCTGCTCATCGACTCGGTGATGCGATGGGCCGCCGACAGCGGCTCTCCCTGGCTCACGCTCGGGCTGGCTCCGCTCGCGGGTCCCGTTCCTGGCTGGCTCCGCTGGGCCAAGCGGCTCGGCGCGCGCCTCTACGACTTCGAAGGGCTGCGGTCGTTCAAGGCCAAGCTCGGACCGGCGAGCTGGTCGCCGATCCATCTGTCGTATCCTGAGGGCCAAGGAGCGCTTCGATCAATCATCGACGTCCTTCGAGCCTTCGCCGGAACCGGTCTCTTGCGCTTCGGCGGCCGGACGCTGACGAGCCTGATCGCTCCTCGCGCCCTGCCCCCGCCGCCCGCGCTCAGCCCAGCGCGGCCTGCTTCTTCTTCTGGCGCTCCTTGGCGCGCCTGATCTTCCGCTCCTCTTCTGTCTGCGGGACGTCGAGCACGTGGAACGAGCTGCCGCGTGACAGGTCGTTCTTCTTCGACCGCTCCTTGGCGAGCTCCATGAAGCGCTGCTGGCAGCGAAGGCCTCCGCCCTCCGGCGTCGAGACGCGGTCGTAGCGCCCGTCGGGATGAAGCTCCCAGGTCTTCAGGGTGTCCGACGAATGCACCTCGAGGATCGTCTCGAGCCGGCTCTTGATGCGCGGATCGAGCACCGGGGTCATCACCTCTACCCGGCGGTGGAAGTTCCGCGGCATCCAGTCGGCGCTCGAGATGTAGAGCTCGGGCGACCCGCCGTTTTCGAAGCGGACGATCCGAGCGTGCTCGAGGAACCGATCGATGAGCCCGAAGACGCGGATGCGGCTCGACAGGCCGGGGATGCCGGGGCGCAGGCAGCAGATGCCGCGCACGCGCAGGTCGATGTCGACCCCGGCCTCGCTCGCCGCGTAGAGCGCGTCGATGACGTCGACGTCCACGAGCGCGTTCATCTGGGCATGGATCCGCGCCTTCCGTCCGGCTTTGGCGTGGCCCGTCTCGCGCGCGATGAGCCCGAGCACCGCCTCGTGAAGGCCGAGCGGCGCGACGAGCAGCCGATTCCATTTCGAGGGCGCCGAATACCCGGTGAGGAGGTTGAAGAGCGCCGTCACGTCCTCACCGATCTCGGGATTGGCCGTGAACAGGCCGATGTCGGTGTAGTGCCGGGCCGTCGCCGGGTTGTAGTTGCCGGTCGCCAGATGGACATAGCGGCGGAGGCGATCCTTTTCACGCCGAACCACGAGCAACGCCTTGGCGTGCGTCTTGAGACCGAGGAGGCCATAGATGACCTGCGCACCGCTCTGCTCGAGCCACCGCGCCCAGCGGATGTTGCTCGCCTCGTCGAAGCGCGCCTTGAGCTCGACGATCGCTGCGACCTGCTTTCCGTTCTCGGCGGCGCGCGCCAGCGCGCGCACGATCGGCGAGTCGCCGCCCGTTCGGTAGAGCGTCTGCTTGATCGCGAGGACGTCCGGGTCGTCGGCCGCTTGGTTCAAGAGCTCGACGACCGACTCGAAGGAGTCGAACGGATGGTGCAGGACGACGTCGCGCTCTCGAATGACCGAGAACAGATCTTCTTGCTCGCGGAACGGCTGTGCGACCTGCGGCGTGAAGCGCTCGTCCTTGTGCTCGCGACGGGGATCGCCGTCGATCATCGCCTGGAGGTCGGCGAAGTAGAGCGGGCCGGCGACGCGGTAGACGTCCTCGTGGGGGTCCAGGTGGAGCGCGCGGCAGAGGCGGTGCACGCTCGTGTCGAGGGCGTCGCCCATTCCGATCTCGACGCGGACCGCGTTGCCCCGGTCGCGCCTGCGAAGCTCGGCCTGGATCGTCTGGAGCAAATCCTCGCCCTCTTCCTCGTCGATCTCGAGGTCGAAGTTGCGCATCACCCGGAAGGGATAGGTGCCGCGGATGCGCGACGCCTGGAAGAACTCGCCCACGTGACGAGCGATGACGTCCTCGAGCAGCACGAACGCGCGCTCGGCGCCTTCGACGCGAACCGGGATGAGGCGGTTGAGCATCGCCGGCACCTGGATGACTCCGAAGCCTGCCTCGTTCTCGGTCTCACGCGTGAGCATGATGCCGAGGTTGATGTTCTTGTTCCGGAGGTGGGGGAACGGGTGGCCCGGATCGATCGCCAGAGGCGTCAGCACCGGGAAGATGTCGGTGCGGAACCGCTCGTCGAGCGCCGCGCGTTCGATCGGATCGAGCTCGTCGGGGCGGACGAGCACGATGCCCGCTCGCTTGAGCGCGGGGTAGAGGTCGGTGTTCCACAGGCGGTAGGCGCGATCGAAGAGCTCGTGCGCGCGACGGCTGATCGCCTCGAGCTGGTCGTCGGGCGTGAGACCGTCGGGCGGAAGGTCCGAGACCTTGCCGCCCGCCTGCGCCTTGAGACCCGCGACGCGCACCATGAAGAACTCGTCCAGGTTCGAGGCGAAGATGCCCAGGAACTTCAAGCGCTCGAACAGCGGGACGTCGGCCGACTCGGCCTCTGCGAGGACGCGCGAGTTGAACTCGAGCCACGAGAGCTCGCGATTCAGGTAGTGGGACGGATCGCCGGCATCGAGGGGGATGAGTGTCGTCGACGAAGGCCCG